>JBOHER010000172.1:0-29451 GCA_050701115.1 Haloechinothrix sp.
GGTCCGATGAGCATCACCGACGACCGCAGCGTCGTCTGGTCGCTCGGTGTCCCACCGGCCGGGCTGGCCGACGAGGTCAGCCGGGCCGGGGGCCTCTGGGTCGAATCCTCGCTCGATCCGCTCGCCGAACTGATCCGGATCCAGCGGCTGGCCGTTGCGCTCGCGGATCGGGCCGGCCTCGATCCCGACCACCCGCGCAACCTCACTCGGTCGATCATTCTGGACCACGTCTGATCAGCGGGGCAGGCTCAGCACATGAACCCGGTATGCGTGATCGCCGTTGACGTCGGTGGCACTCGGATGAAAGCCGCCGTCGTGGACGACCACGCGAAGGTGCTGGTCGCTCGGCAGCAGCCCACTCATCGCGCCGAGGGCGCCGAGGCTGTCGTGCACAGGATCACCGCGCTCGTAAGGGAGCTGATGGCGGTGGCGACCGACCAGGGTGCGGTGCCGGTCGGCGTCGGCGTTGTTGTGCCTGGCATCGTCGACGAGGCGGCTGGAGTCGCGGTCGCTTCGGCGAACATGGGATGGCGGAACGTGCCCGTGCGAGCGTTGCTGGAAAACGCCACCGCTGTCCCCGTGGCATTCGGCCACGACGTCAGGGCGGGCGGGCTGGCCGAAGCCGTGCTCGGCGCCGGGCGGGGCGCGGGCGACTTTCTGTTCCTCCCCATCGGTACGGGCATCGCAGGCGCCGTCGTACTCAGCGGACGACCCTATTCGGGTGGTGGGTTCGCGGGCGAGATCGGCCACGTCGTCGTGCAGCCGGGTGGACGCCCTTGTCCGTGCGGCGCCGCCGGTTGCCTGGAGACAGTCGCCTCCGCCGACGCCATCGCCCGCGCTTACCAGGAACGGAGCGGTGAACGGAGCACCGCGGAGCAGGTGATGCGGCGGGCCGCGAAGAACGATCACCACGCGGTCGCGGTGTGGGACGAGGCGCTGGACGCGTTGGCCACCGCGTTGGTGGCCTACACCTCGATGCTGGCGCCGGAACTGATCGTGGTGGGCGGAGGCCTCGCTTCCTCGGGTGCTCGGCTACTCGAACCACTGCAGACGTTGCTGGCCGCTCGGCTGACCTTCCAGCGCGCGCCCAAGCTGCAGCTCGCCGAGCTGGGCGATCAATCCGGCTGCCTCGGTGCCGCGTTGCTCGCATGGGAGCGGTTGGGACGGCAGGTGACCGGATGACGGTGCTGACCGGTGCTCGTGTGGTGACCCCTGCTGGGGCACTGGAACACGGCTGGGTGGCCCTTGACGGCGACCGAATCCGGGAACTCGGTTCTGGGGAGCCACCCTCCGACGCTGCCGTGCACGATCTCGGTGGTGGGTGGCTCCTCCCCGGTTTCGTGGACATGCACGTGCACGGTGGCGGTGGATCATCGTTCACCACAGGAGACCCGGACGAGGCGCGGCGGGTGGTCGAGTTCCACCGGCGGCACGGCACCACAACGATCTTCGCCAGCCTGGTCACCGCCGCACTGCCGATCCTGCGGACCGCGATCACGGGACTGTCCGACCTCGTGGACGACGGCACACTCGCAGGCGTACATCTCGAGGGCCCGTACTTGGCCAAGATACGCTGCGGTGCGCATGATCCCGCGCTGTTGCGCGAACCGAACTCCGAGGAACTGGCTGCGCTGCTGAGCTGTGGCCGGGGAGCGGTGCGTCAGGTAACGGTGGCTCCCGAACTGCCCGGTGCGGTGGAGCTGATCCGCCAGATCACCGACGCGGGAGTCGTAGCCGCGGCCGGGCACACCGATGCCACCTATGCGCAGGCCCGGGCGGCCTTCGACGCCGGTGCGACCGTGGTCACGCATCTGTTCAACGGGATGCGGCCGATCCACCATCGGGAACCAGGTTTGATCACCGCCGCGCTGGCAGACCACCGGGTGTTCCTCGAGCTGATCAACGACGGGGTCCACGTGCACGACGCCGTCGTGCGCGCCACCTTCGCGTGGGCCGCCGGGCCACGGGTTGCCCTGGTCACCGACGCGATGGCCGCGGCGGGCTTCGGTGACGGCAGGTACCGGCTCGGCTCGCAAGACGTCTGCGTACTCGACGGCGTGGCTCGGCTCAGCAACGGCACGTCCATCGCGGGGAGCACGCTGACGATGGACCGCGCGCTGCGCCATGCGGTCCGGCGTGCTGGCGTGTCCATTGTGGATGCCGCCAGGGCAGCAGCCACCACCCCTGCCGCGGCCCTCGGACTGGACCGGGTGGGAGGCATCGCCAAGGGATGGCAGGCCGACTTGGTCGTTCTTGATGACGATCTCGCGGTACGGGCTGTGCTGCAGCGAGGTTCATGGGTGGAAGGGCCGCGCCCGTGATCCTCACCGTGACCCCCAATGCCGAACTCGAGGTGAAGCATGCCGCTGACGCCCACTCGTGACATCGTCGCCGATGCGGTCGCAACCGGCGTAGGGGTTGGTTCCTTCAACGTGATCGGGATCGAGCACGCCGAGGCGATCGTGACCGGTGCGGAGGCCGCCGGTACCCCGGCGATCTTGCAGATCAGTGAGAACTGCGTGCGCTACCACGGTGCCCTCGCTCCCCTGGGCGCGGCCACGCTCGCGGTGGCGCGTGCCGCTGGGGTGCCGGTAGCGGTGCACCTCGACCACGCCACCCAAGCTGATCTGGTGCGCGAAGCGGTCGAGATCGGTTTCGGCTCCGTGATGTTCGACGCATCCACAATGGACTATGAGGCCAACGTTGCCGAGACGGCGGCGATCGCGGGCTGGTGTCACGACCGTGGAGTCTGGGTGGAGGCCGAGCTCGGCGAGGTGGGAGGAAAGGACGGCGTGCATGCTCCTGGCGTGCGGACGGACCCCGATGAGGCCGTGGACTACGTAGCGGCGACCGGAGTGGACGGGTTGGCCGTCGCGGTCGGAACCAGCCACGCGATGCGGACCCGCAACGCGGCGCTGGACTTCGATCTGATCGTCGCGCTGCGTGTGAAGGTCCCGGTCCCGCTGGTCCTGCACGGCTCGTCCGGGGTGGCCGACGGTGATCTGGTCCTGGCGATCGAGTCCGGCATGACGAAGATCAACATAGCGACGCATCTCAACGCCGTGTTCACCTCCGCCGTCCGCGAGTATCTCGCCACCAGGCCCGATGAGGTCGACCCGCGCGGGTACTTCCGTGCGGCCCGTGCCGCCGTGGCGGGCGAAGTCGAACGTCTCCTCGGCGTCGTGACGGCATCCCCGATCCGCGACAAGGGAGTTGCGAGATGACAGTGCATTTCGACCGTCGGGCCATGCTCAAGGCGCTTGCCCTTGGAGGTGCATTGGCCATGGCTCCCGGGTGGGCGTACGCCGCGGGCGTGGACACTGCGAGGCCGTGGACGATCCCTGCCCTCCGGGAGTGGCGACCGGCCTCCGGCACGTTCACGCTCGGCTCACCGGCGCGGATCGTGCTCACACCGGCCGACGCCCAGGCACTGTCCGCCACCGCGGCGGTGTTCGCCGAGGACCTGCGTTCACTGCTGGGCTCCGCGGTGCAGGTCGTGGCCCGCGGGGGCGCGCCCAAGCGTGGCGAAATCCAGCTCCGGCTGGGTGCGAACGATCCCATCGTGGGGTCCGAGGGCTACCGGATGGAGGTGGGCCCGGCCACGGTGATCACGGCCAATGCCGCCGCAGACGTTTTCTACGGCACCCGGAGCATCCTGCAGCTCCTTGCCCAGGATCAGCCGGTTCCGGCCGGTGTCGCGCTCGACTGGCCGCGATATGCCGAGCGAGGGCTGATGGTGGACATCGGCCGCAAATACTTCAGCATCGAGTGGTTGAGGGCGCGGGTACGGGAACTCGCTTACCTCAAACTGAACTATCTGCACCTGCACTTCACCGAGGACCTCGGCTGGCGGATCGAAAGCGACCGCGGCCTCCACCCCGATCGGGACTACCTCACCAAACAGCAGGTGCGGGAGCTCATCGAGCTGGCTGCCCGCCACCACATCACCGTCGTTCCGGAAGTCGACATGCCCGGTCACATGGGTGCCGCGCTGGCCGACCGTCCCGAGCTGCAGCTCGTCGACATGTTCGACCGCGCCAATCCCGGCAAACTGGACTTCACCCTGCCGGACGCGCGGCAGTTCGCGCGGGAACTGGTCGAGGAGTACCTGCCGCTGTTCCCCGGCCCCTACTGGCACATGGGCGCCGACGAGTTCCTGCCCGCTGCCGAGTACCCGTTGTATCCGCAGCTCGCGCGGTATGGGAGGGAGCGGTACGGGGGCAACGCGAAGGACGGCGTTCTCGGCTTCATCAATGAGATCAACGACCTGGTGCGCGCCCGCGGCAAGACGTTGCGGACGTGGGCCGACGGGCTCGGCGGCGGTGACAAGGTGAGGGTCAACTCCGACGTGATCGTCGAGTGGTGGACGGACTTCTCGCCATTGTCCGACCTGGTTTCGTTACCCACGCCCGAGGGACTCCTCGCCGATGGCCACCGGATCAACAATTCCAGCTGGTATCCGACCTATTACTCCGCGACGCCGGGAGGGCTTCCGCCCAAGCCGGACCTGGAAGGCATGTACGAGACCTGGGCCGTCCACCGGTTCCGAGGCGTGTTGTGCGTCAACGGTGACATCGGGACGCCCTACCACGACATCTCACCCCGGGAGCCTGACAACCTCGGCTCCAAGCTGCACGTCTGGAACGACGACCCCGACGCCGAGACCGAAGCCGAGATCGCCGTAGGGATCTTCGACCGGCTAAGGGTGATGGCGCAGAAGACGTGGGAGTCACCGCCGGTGGCAGCCACCTGGGCTGATTTCCGTCAGGTCATCGCGACGGTGGGAGCGCCGCCGGCGGGATAGTCATCGTGCTTCGCGAACTCCTAGGCGAATCCCGTGTCAAGACCAAGTGACGCAATTCTGGATCTCGAAGTAGTGCCCTGTGCGGACGCGGGATTCCGCCCGCGAAGTGAGTTCGACCAATGCGCCCGACTTGGAGGTTCCAGTTAGCCTGAGCCTAGATCCGTGGATCCGTGGATCCGGTGACGACGGTGAGCGACAGCATGTTGACGCCCAATCAGATGCCGAACAGGCCCTTGCCGGAACCGTGCCGTTCGGTCTCCGGTATGGGACCGATCGTGTGCCGCTCGAGCAGCCCCGGTGCGGCGGGCGGTGGCGCGCTGTCAGGGATGGGGTGGTTCATGGGAAGACTCCTTGGCGGTGGATCGGTCGGTCGGAGAGGCGAGGATGCCGGCGACTTCATCGAGCGCGGCGACGATCGTGGCGGCTTCGTTACTGCCTAGGGTCGTGCTGTAGTTGATCGGTGGGAAGAACACGCGCAGGTGACTGCCGGCGTAGGGCTCGACGCAGACTCGCCAGTGCCGCTGCCGTGGGCACCAGGTCGCCGTGCAGGCGGTGAGGTCCACCGTGTGCACCAGCTGGTCGAGGGCGGCACCGCGGAGCCAGGAGGCCAGACGCTCGGCGCCGAGGCCGGACACCTTCCACCGGTAGGTGCGTTCGCGCGAGCCGAACACCTCCAGACGCAGCGAACACGGCGCGTCGGAGCCGGATGTGACGGGCACGGTGATGGTGACCTGCAGCTGTCGGATCCGCGCCAGCAGCATGCGCTGCACGCGGAAGCGCAGGCCGATCGTATGCGGACGGCCACGGAGCTCGAGCAGATCCGGCTTGCGGAGACCGACGGTCAGCCCTGCCTGCCGGAACGGGAACGCTTGCTGGTCAAGCGGACTCGTCCGGACGCGTAGGCGAGCGGTGGCCGCCGCCGTCATCGGGGGCTCCCTTGTTCCACCAATGCTGGCTGCTCGTCCCCGGTGGCCAGAGGTGTTGGCACAAAGAACGGGAGCTTCTTGACGATCTTCAACCAAACCACCGCGTAGCCGAGGATCGCCACGGCGCAGCCTCCGGCACCCAGCCACACCGTGGTCCGCATCCCCGCGTCGGGGTGGATGCTGATGATCATCCACAGGCACATCGCGATGCCGGCGATCTGCGGCAGCGGGTACAGCGGGGTACGGAATCCCCGCCGGGCGTCCGGGTAGCGGCGCCGCAGCACGATGACGTCCACCTGCGCGAGGATGTAGGACAACAGCCACATCACTGTGGCGACGAGGATCAGGGTGAGGATGGAGTCACTGTCGGCGACGGTGACGATCGCGACCACGATCAGCCCGGTCACGGCGATCACCGACACCCACGGGGTATGGAATCGCGGATGGACCCAGGCGAACACCCGAGGGAGCATGCCGTCGCGGGCCAGTCCGTAGAGCATCCGCGGCACCGCGGCGAGGATCGCAGAGACCGAACTCGCGGCGGCCAGGACTGTGGCCGCGGTCAGGATGAACAGGCCAGTCTGCCCTGCGGCGCCCTCGGCGACCAGCAGATGCGGGATCGCGGAGACGGCCAACTCGTCGAGGCCAACATACTTCAGCGCGGCGAACCCGAACAGCATGTCGACGATGAACACGGTGGCCAGGCCGGCGATCATGGCCCGCGGGATGACGCGTTCCGGCCGCCGGATCTCCTCGCTCATCGGGCAGACGAACTCGATGCCGATGAACAGGTAGACGCCGAACGCGACGAGGTGGGCGACCTCGAACCATCCGGCAGGGTTGAACGGGATCGGTTCCGCGGTGACCGTGCCCCCGCCGATCTCGAACAATCCGGCAACGGCGAAGCCGAGCAGCACGATCATCATCACGCCGGTCACCGTGGCCTGGGCCCTGCCGAACGAACGCACGCCGAGCAGGTTGATCAGACAGAAGGTCACGGTCACGACCACGGCGAACAACGTCGGTGAGACGGCCGGCACGAGTTGCTGGGCGGCCAGCCCACCCACCATCTGGTTGGCCGGCTCGACCGTCGCCACGAGCACGATGTATCCGGCCAGCACACCGAAGATCGCGGGGCCGCGCCCGAGGGCCGGTGCGGTGTAGGCGCCGATCATGCCGGCACCGGGGATGAGATTGGCCAGTTCCGAGTAGGAGAAGGCGATCAGCGTCATGATGATCAGCGCCGCGAACGCGGCGACGACGAACGCCGGCCCGCCGATTCCGAACCCGTTGCCGAGGGTGGTGAGCGTGGTCGCCGCGACGACCAGTCCGATCCCTGTGAACAGCGCACCCCAGAACCCCAGCGCGCGCTCCAATCTTGGCGTCGTCATGATGATCAGCCCCCTACCATGCCGGAGCCGTTGGTGCGCTCGAGCACGGCGCGCAGCGTGATCGCGATGCGGTCGGCCTGGTCGTGGTCGAGCGTGAGTGCGGGGGAGAGTACGACGCCCTGCGCGGAGTCGCGCACGATGACGGCGTGCTGACGCCGCACCGCGTCGGCGATCGCCTGGGTGTTGGGCAGCGGCGTTCGGCTCGTGGTGTCGGTGACCAGTTCGATGCCCAGCATCATGCCGACGCCACGGACCTCCCCGACGATGGGGAGGTCCCGCAGTTCCTGCGTGAGCCGGGCCTTGAGGTAGGTTCCGATCTCCTCGGCCCTGGCGAGCAGCCCTTCGTGCGCGATGATGTCGAGGTTGGCCAGTGCGACGGCGCAGCCGGTCGGGTGTCCGTTGTAGGTGTAGCCCATGGGGAAGCCGTGGTCACGGCCCAGCGTCTCGGCGACGTGCTCAGCCACCAGGACCGCGCCGAGCGGGAAGTAGCCGGAGGTGATGCCCTTGGCGGTGACGATGATGTCGGGCTGCACGCCGAAGTGCTGGGCGGCGAACCAACTGCCCACGCGGCCGTAGGCAGTGACCACCTCGTCCAGGATGAGGAGGATGCCGTGGCGACGCAGGACTTCCTGGACGCGCGGCCAGTAGTCGTCGGGCGGTACGACCATGCCCGCCACGCCCATGATGGGTTCGCCGATCATCGCGGCTATGTTGTCCGCCCCGATGCGCTCAATGGTGTTCTCGAGTTCGGCGATGCAGTAGTCGGTGCAGTCCTCGCCGTCGAAGAACTCTCGGCGGAACGGCCACGGTGGGGTGAGGTGCTCGACGTGCGGCAGCATGGGGCCGAATCCGTCGTGGTAGAGAGGGAATCCGCTGGCGGATGCACCACCGTAGGCGATGCCGTGATACGCGCGCTCTCGGGCGAGGATCCAGGTGCGGCCGCCCTCGCCGCGGCGGTGGTGGTGGTACCGCGCCATCTTGAGCGCCGCTTCGATTCCCTCGGAGCCCCCACTGGTGAAGTAGGCGTGGCTGATGCCCTGCGGTGCGAGGCCGACGAGTCGTTCGGCGAGTTGAATCGCGGGTGGGTTGGAGAACTCCCAGAAGCTGGTGAAGTACTCCAACTCCCGCATCTGCGCGGCCGCGGCCTCCGCCAGCTCGGCGCGCCCGTGGCCGACCTGGGCCAGCCAGAGCCCTCCGGTGGCGTCCAGGTACTCGCGGCCATCGGTGTCCCAGAGGGAGGAACCCTTGCCACGAACCATGATGACGCGTTCGGTGGTGGACGCGGGAAGGTAGGGGTGGATGATCCGCGCCCGGTCGGCTGCGGCGAGATCGATGCCGGTGGGTGACATGGTGTGCTCCTCGGTTGTCGGGGTCATGGCTTGATCCAGGTGGTCTTCAGGCCGGTGAACTTGTCCAGGGCGTGCAGGGAGAGGTCGCGGCCGAAGCCGGACTCGCCGAATCCGCCGAACGGGGTTTGCGGGCTGAGCGCGTCGACGGTGTTGACCGAGACGGTGCCCGCGCGCAATGCGCCGGAGACCCGCAGCGACCGCGACAGGTCGGCGGTCCACACCGAGGCGGCAAGGCCGTAGCCACTGTCGTTGGCCAGTTCTACGGCGTGCGCCTCGTCGTCGAACGGGATGACGCACAGCACCGGACCGAAGATCTCTTCCCGAGCGATTCGGCTGTCGGGGTCGACGCCGGTGAACACCGTCGGCTCGACGAAACAGCCACTCCCGTCGACGAAGGTCCGCGAACCCCCGGTGACCAGATGGGCGGTGCGTTTTCCCTCCTCGATGTAGTCGAGCACCCGCCGGGTGTGCGACTCGTCCACGAGGGCACCCATTCCGCTGGCCGGGTCGAGGGGATCACCGGGCAGGTAGTCCTGGGCGGTGTGGGCGATCCTGGCGACCAGTTCGTCGTGGATCTCCCTGGCCACGAGAAGTCGCGAGTTCGCCGAGCAGACCTCGCCCTGGTTGGTGAAGATGCCTGCGCACGTGGCGTCGGCGGCGGCGTCGAGATCCGCGCAGTCGGCGAACACCAGGTTCGGGCTCTTGCCGCCGCACTCCGGCCAGACCTGCTTGAGGTTGGACTCGGCGGAGTACCGCAGGAACAGCTTGCCCACTGCCGTTGAGCCGGTGAACGCTATGCAGTCGACGTCGGGGTGCAGGCCGAGTGCCTTGCCTGCGACCCCCCCGAACCCGGGTACCACGTTGAGCACGCCGTCCGGCACGCCTGCTTCGGTGGCGAGTTCGGCCAACCGCAACGCCGACAGTGGTGACTGCTCCGCGGGCTTGAGCACGACGGAGTTGCCCGCCGCGAGCGCGGGAGCGAGCTTCCAGGCGGCCATCTCGAGCGGAAAGTTCCATGGCACGACCACGCCGACAACGCCGAGGGGCACGCGGGCGACCAGCGCCAGGTCTCGCGATCCGGTCGGCGCGATCTCTCCGTAGACCTTGTCGATCGCCTCGCCGTACCACTGGAAGAGCGCGGCCGCCCCCGGTACGTCCACCTGATAGGCGTCCAGCACGAGCTTGCCCATGTCGAGCGAATCGAGCAGCGCGAACTCCCGAGCGTGCTCGGTGATCAGTTCGGCCAACCGCAGCAGCACAAGCTTGCGCTCAGCGGGCGCGGCGCGGGACCAGATACCCGCCTCGAAGGACCGGCGGGCCGCGGATACGGCGGTGTCGATGTCCTCGGGCCCACCTGCGGCGACCGTGGCGATGATCTCGCCGGTTGCCGGGTTTGTCGAGTCGAAAGTGCGCCCGGAGACGGTGGGCTCGGCCTTGCCGTTGATGACCGCCTCGGTGCGCGGGCTGAGGTCGGCGGCGAGCGTGCGCCACTGCTGGTAGCTCGGGTGTTCCACGGTCGTCCTCGCAGTCCGGGTTAAGATTTGAACAGAAACTCAAGTTCTGAGCATCATGGCACGTAAACTGCCAGTTTGGGGATTGAAAAATTTGAACCAATGCATCAAGAATGGTGCTCATGGCACGCAGCAGGAAGCACTACACCCGCCGTGAGCAACTCATCGATGCCACGCTGCGTACGATCGCGGAGCGCGGGCGGGACAACGTGCGGGTCCGCGACATCGCGGCGGAGGCGGGGGTGTCGCCGGGTTCGGTGCTCTACCACTACCCGGAACTGAGCGAGCTGATGTTCGACGCCCATCGCACCGTGGTGGAGCGGTTCTACCGGCGCCGGGTGGAGTCCGTGGAGGCCAGGCAGGCGCCGGCCGATCAGCTGGTGGCGGCGATCGAGACCGGCCTGCCGTCCGGACGACGGGACGAGGTCGCGCGGGCCTTGTACGAGATGCATCGACTCGCCGACCGGAGCTCGGCGCATGCGGCCTTGATGACGAGCCTGTTCGATCGTGAGATCGGCCTGTACGCCACGATCCTCAAGGTCGGCCAGTCGGGCGGCGAGTTCACGCTCGCTCGTGGCGTCCAAGAACTCGCAGGTACGTTGGTCGTTCTCGAAGACGGTCTAGGGCTGCACCTGTTGAGCAACAACACGTCGGTGGACCTGACGCAGGCACGGCGCATGATGGCCGGCTATGCACAGCAGGTCACCGGCTGCGAACTACCGATCGGCTAGGCCCGGCTGGGATCCCGCGGCATGACGGCCTCTGTGATGAGTTGTTCGAGCCGCGCCAGCGGAAGCAGCTCGCGATCGGTCACCACCTCGGCGACGGTTCGATGGGTGGCCAGTGCTTCCCGGGCGATCGCTGCGCACTGGGCGTAGCCGAGAGTGCGGCTCAGGGCGGTCACGATGCCCGGGGACCTGGCGACGTTGTCACGGAGCCGGTCGGTGTTGGCGCTGATCCCTGTGACGCAGCGCGAGCGGAGAATGCGGCACCCCGCGGCGAGGTGGTCGATGCTGGTCAGCAACGTGTGTGTGATGACGGGCAGGAACGGGTTGAGCTGGAGCTGACCCGCCTCTGCCGCGAGCGTGATTGTCACGTCGTTGCCGATCACCTCGAAGGCTATCTGGTTCACGGTCTCGGGGATCACTGGATTGATCTTTCCTGGCATGATGCTCGAACCGCCCTGCATCGGCGGCAGAGCGATCTCCCCGAGCCCCGCGACGGGGCCGGATGCGAGCAAGCGCAGATCGTTGCAGATCTTCGACAGTTTGATCGCGATGCGCCGCACGGTGCCGGAGACGGTCAGGAAGGGGCCGATGTCCTGCGTCGCCTCGACAAGGTCGAATGCCTGCCTGATCGGAACGCCGGTGACATCGGCCAAGTGTCTGCACACGGTCGCGGCATAGCGCGGGTGGGCGTTGATGCCGGTACCGATCGCCGTTCCGCCGAGGTTGACGTGCGTCATCTGCTCGCGGGCGTCGTCGATTCGTGCGATGTCATCACCGAAGGTCACTCCGAACGCGCCGAATTCGCGGCCTAGGCTCATCGGCACCGCGTCCTGCAGTTGAGTGCGGCCCATCTTCACTACCGAGGAGAACTCGACTGCCTTGTCCTGGAAGGCTTGGCGGAGTTCGGTGAGGTCGTGTCGCAGGGCGCCCAGCCGCAGTCGGACCGCGAGTTTCGCCGCCGTCGGGTAGACGTCGTTGGTCGACTGGCACAGGTTGACGTCCTCGATCGGGTCGAGGCTGTCGTAGTCACCCCGGTTGTGGCCAAGCAATTCTAAGGCGCGGTTGGCGATGACCTCGTTGGCGTTCATGTTCGTCGAGGTGCCCGCGCCGCCCTGCAGGACGTCGACGGTGAACTGGTCGTGTCCCCATCCGTTCCTGATGTCCTGGCATGCCTTGACGATCACGTCGGCGTTCTCGGCGGGGAGCAGGCCGAGATCGCGGTTGGCGAGCGCCGCGGCCTGTTTGACGCACGCCAATGCGACCAGGAGATCGGTGTGTGTCGAAATCGGTGTGCCGGTGATGGGGAAGTTCTCGATGGCGCGCGCGGTGTGCACTCCGTAGTACGCGTCGGCGGGCAGTTTCATGTTACCGAGCAGGTCTCGCTCAGTCCGCGGCGTGTCCATTGTGGATTCCTTCCGGGGAGGCCAGCCGTGTTCGCAGCGCCGGGTCATTCGCCATGTCCGCGATGGTGCGGGCCATCGCTGCCGCGGCGTCGAGGACGGCTCGGTCAGCCGACGGGCTGACGCAGTGGGCCGCGAATTCCTGTTGGTGGTTGACGGCGGGTAGTGAGTCGATGCCGATGTAGGGGTGGATCGCCGGGATCACCCGGGACACGTTGCCCATGTCGGTCGAGGCGCGGTTCATCCGCGCGGCGGGGTGTCCATCGGCGAATCGACGGCCCAGCGCCAGCGCGTGGTGCCGGTATAACGCCACCAGGTCGTGGTCGTTGACGAACTCGGAGTAGGGTTCGCTTTCCGGCTCGATCTCCAGCTCGCATCCGGTGGCCAGTGCGCCTGCCTCGAAGCAACGTCTTACGCGTGGGTCGATGTCCGCCAGTTGCTCGAGGTTGGCGGCCCGGAGGTACCACCGTCCCTCGGTCAGTTCAGGAATCGCATTCGGTGCTTCGCCGCCCCGGGTCACTACCCCGTGCACGCGGATGGACGACGGAAGTTGTTGCCGGAGCAGGCCGATCGCCACCTGGCTCACCGTGAAGGCGTCCGCCGCGTTGACCCCGCGCTCAGGGTATGCCGCGGCGTGCGAGGCCTTGCCGTGAAAACGCACGCGCACGTGGGAGACCGCGAACGGGTCGGCCTCGGCGACGTCGACCGGAGCCGGGTGCACCATCATCGCCGCGTGTATCCCGGCGAAGGCCCCGCGTTCCAACATGATGATCTTGCCTCCGCCGCCCTCCTCCGCCGGGGTGCCGAGCACGGACACGGTCAGGCCCAGGTCGTCGGCCAGCGGCCGCAGCGCAGCGGCCGCTCCGAGTGCCGAGGCGGCGATCATGTTGTGCCCGCAGGCGTGTCCGAGTCCGGGCAGAGCGTCGTACTCGGCGCAGATGCCGATGTGCAGTGGCCCGGATCCGCTGCGCGCGGCCACGGCGGTCGGTAGTCCGCAAACTCCGTGGCTTACGTCGTATCCGAGGTCGTCGAGGTGTCCGGCGAGCCAGCGTGACGCGCGCTCTTCCTCCCAGGCGACTTCGGGGTTGGCGTGCAGTCGATGACTCAGGCCGAGAACGTCCTTGTCGGCGGCGCTGATCTGTCGTGTGATGACGGCGTGCGCATCCATGGGCTTCACAGGTCCCCCGGAACGCCGAAGGTGGGAGCCGCGGCCGGGTTCAGTCCACGCTGGACATAGGCATCCTGCTGCGGCTCCCACAGTTCGAGCAGCTTTCGCAGTTCGCCGACCGGGTCGGTGTCCGACCAGTCGACGCGCAGATCGACCACGGGCCACGGCGCGTCGTGCGCGACCAGCAACCCCGCGGAGTGCACCGGGCCTTCCTCCCCACCCGCGGCCATCCCCGCCTCGAGGGCGCCGAGCAACCGCCTGGCCATGGGAATGCCATCGTCGGCCTCGAACGCGTCGATCACGGCGCGCGGCACGTCCGGTGTGGCGAGCAGATTGCCCGCCGCGACGCTGGACGCGGCGCGCGCGGAACCGAACGTGCCGAGGGAATGCTCGCCGGAAAAGGCTCCCGGTTTGCCGATGATACCCACCGCGGTGAGTTGCCGGTACGCGATGGTGGGTTCCGATCCGGCGACCTGGTCGACGGCAGCATCGGACTCGACCCCGAGTTCGAGGAGGTGCAGAAGCCGAGTCCCGAGGCGGGGATCGGTGATGTTCTGGGAGCACACCGCCCCCACACCTGGCCGCACATGGGCGCATCGAGCTGCGACCGCGGGACTGGACGAGCAGATCGCCACGCCCAATGCTCCGGTGCGGTCGCACCGGGCCGCAATAGACAAGGTCACAGCCGTTCCCCCCTCCGGTCGGCCTCGCTGTGCCGCGCCGATGCCGCCTCGGCGGACCGGTCTGCCGGAATGACCGCCATCGCGTCGATCTCGACCAGCCACTCCGGGCGCGCCAGTGCGTCAACGACCAGGCCGGTCGAGACATAGTGGACGCCCTTGAGCCAGCGCCCGAGCACGCGATAGACCGGCTCCCGGTAGCGGATGTCGACCAGGTAGACAGTGATTTTCACGATCTCGTCGAGCATGCTCCCGCATTCGGTGAGCAGTCGTGCGATGTTGGTCATCGCCTGGTCGGCCTGCAATTCCACATCGCCGATGCCGACGCTTTCCGCTGTGTCGAGGTCCTGTCCGATCTGACCGCGCAGGTAGACCGTGTCTCCCGCGACAACGGCCTGCGCCAGATCATTGTCCAGCCGCTGCTCGAGGTAGGTCTCGCTGGTGTTGAACCGCCGGATTCGGTGGTGCGTGGTCACTTGGACGCCTCCAGCACGTTGTCGGAAAGCCCGGCTGCGTAGCGCACCAGGTCGAGCGGTCCCGCCCAGTCGAAGCTCCGGTACACCGCGGCGAGGTGCGCGAACGGGGGCGACTGAGCGAACAGTTGGAAGGTCAGCCGGTGTCCTGCGTAGTCGGAGTTGAGCAGATCCCGGGCGTACGCCAGCAGCTTCCGCCGGTCCTCGGCGACCCAGTTCTCGTTGATCGAGTAGTACTTGTCCAGCCACGGCTTGGTGGCCGGGTGGTCGAAGGAGGCCTTGTCGGGGGTGATGCAGATCTGGCCTCCGCACAGTTCGCGGGCGATGTGCATCATCTGGTGCAACTGGGAACAGGCCAGCACCCGCCCCGTGTAGAGCAGGGACTGGTTCGGCATAACCAGGCCGCCGGGACTCGGTTCGGCCATGGCGATCGCACCCGTGAGGTGGGCGTTGATCCCTTCCCGGTAGCAGGCGAGGGTGGCCAGTTTCTCTTGTACGGCCGGCTGCCGTTCGAGCCCGGTCTGTTTCACGTTCCACAAGGCAGCGCCGATCATGAGGTCGGCAAGCCGCAGGTTTCGCTGGACGAACGCGAACGCGCTGTACCGGTGCAGGGTGGCGCGGATGAAGGTGGCCGCCCTGGTGTGCCGGTAGAACAGCACGTTCTCCCACGGGATCTCCACGTCGTCGAAGATCACCAGAGTGTCGACCTCGTCGAACCGGTTCGCCAATGGGTAGTCCTCTTTGGGTGCGCGGCCGGCGAAACCGGTGCGGCAGATGTACTTCAGGCCGGGCGAGCCCATGTCGAGGATGAAGCCGACCGCGTAGTCGGACAGTGCGTCGTTGCCCCAGTTGGCGATGGTGGGCTTGGTGAAGGCCTGGTTGGCGTAGGCGGCGGCGGTCTCATACTTCGCTCCGCGCACCACAATGCCTCGATCAGTTTCCCGGACGACGTGCAGCAGCATGTCGGGGTCCTGCTGGTCGGGTGTCTTCGATCGGTCACCCTTCGGGTCGGTGTTGGCCGACACGTGGAACGGGTCGGCGAAGCACGCGCGCTCGATGTGCCTCTTGACGTTCGCCGAGAACGTCGGATCGATCTCGTCCAGCACGTCCTGGCCGTCGATCAGTGACCACATCTCGCCGATGGTCTCGTCTCCGACTCGGGTCACCACACCGCCGACGTCGGAGAGCACCGCGTCGGTCGCGGACCGCTTGGCATGCCAGTCGTCGGCGGCCTGCGGCGGCTTCTGCGCGATCGCGTTGCGTTCTCCGGTGGCTGGGTCGCCGTAGCTCATGACGTCTCGTGTGGCGGGTTCGTGCGCCATGTCGTAGATCCGTGCCCGGATGTCGACCAGTGGTTTGAACGCCGGATGCGAGGTGACGTCGTCGACCTTCTCGCCGTTGATCCAGATCTCGCGGCCGTCGCGAATGGACTCCCGATACTGCTCGCCGTTACGGATCACTGTTGCTTCCTCCATCTATTTGCGGGGTGGGCTTCGGGAAATTCGGGGAACCGTGACGGTTCGACCGGCTCCGGAAGGCAGTACTCGCGATCGGTATAGATCAAGGGCTTGCCGTCGTGGCAGGTCGACGACTCAACCCTCCCGAGGTAGATCCGGTGGGTGCCCGCGGCGATGACCTGGTCCGGCGTGCAGTCGAATGACGCGAGAGCGTCCGACACGCGCGGTGATCCGGAGGGCGCGTCCTCCCACCGGCCACAGGTGAAGTCCCACCGGTCCTTTCCTGGCCACGGACGCCCGGCAAAAGTGTCGGCGACGTGGTCATGTCGGGTCGCGAGGACGCTGACCGCGAATGCGCCGTTACCGGAGATCGCTTCGATCATCGGGCTGCGGTCGTGGATGCACACGAGGACCATCGGCGGATCGGCGCACACCGAGCACATCGCACTCACGGTCTGCGCGTAGCGGCCCGCTGGACCGTCGGTAGCGACGATGGTGACCCCAGTGGCGACCTTTCCCATCGCGGCCACGAATTCGTCGCGGAGGCGGCGGTGCGATATGGACTGTGTGGGGGAGTGCCGGTCCGTGGGCGTGCTGTGTCGGATGGTCAGCGACACCGAAACCTCCAACGTTGCTCGGGTCCACGCAGGGGACGGGTGAATGCCGGTTCAGGCCGCGTGCGCGGCGGCCAACGTGCTTCGGCCTGCTTCGGTCAACTCGGCAGGTGCGCGATGACGCGCCAGGGCAGGGTGGTGCCGGCGGATGAGGCCGGAGTGGACGAGTTCGTGCGCTGTGACGTAGTCACAGGGCAGGCCGTCGACGAAGAGGTCCGGCTCGGATCCCCAGGACAGTTCCGCGCTGCCTGCCGCGACAGCGCGCAGCATGGCGATCGCCCGGTGACTCGGTTCCTGTGGCGGCAGTGTTCCCATCGTCGCGCCTCCTTGCTGACCCGGGCCCCGTCGTGGTGCCTGGTACGAACTCAGCCTGCATGCGGGGAGGAAATCTGTAAAGAAGATCTTTTTGACACATTGCATCTGACAATCAGATCCGATTCTTGGGCGTTGACCGACTCGGTCGGTACGATGCATCAGTACTTCCGATGCAAGGCGTCAACAGAATCTTCTTGGTCGAAGGCCGCACCCGGCAGTAGCTTGCTCATCAACGTCAACCGAAACGGGGCGGGCGGCACCGAGAAGGAGTCATCGACATGCACCAACGCGCAGCCATCCAGATTGACCCACCCGTACTGAAACGGAGCATCGTCGCGGGCGCCGTCGGTGTTCTCGTGCACTGGTTCGACTGGGCAATTTATGCGTACCTGGCTACGACCATCGCCACGGTGTTCTTCCCCGAGCAGGACTCGACGGCCGGACTGCTGTCGGTGTTCGCGGTTTTCGCCGTGTCGTTCGCCGTTCGGCCCCTGGGCGCACTCGTGTTCGGTCCGCTGGGGGACAGGATCGGACGACGAAAGACCTTGTCCATCGTCATCTTGACCATGTCGGGCGCGACCCTGATGGTTGGGATCCTGCCGAGCTACGACTCCATCGGCATCCTGGCCCCGGTCCTGCTGGTCGTCGCACGGTTGCTGCAGGGACTGGCGGCAGGAGGAGAGTTCGGCAGCGCCGCCGCTTTCCTCGCCGAGTACTCGCCCGCCAAGCACAGGGGATTCGGCGTCAGCTGGCTGGAGTTCGGCAGCCTCCTCGGCTTCCTCGCCGCCTCCCTCACGGTGTTCCTGCTCAACACGAGCCTGTCAGCCGAGGACGTCGCCTCCTGGGGTTGGCGGATCCCCTTCCTGCTCGCCGCCCCACTCGGCGTCATCGGCTTCTACATCCGGCAGAGGATCGAGGACACGCCCGAGTTCAGGGTGTTGGTGGAAACCAACAACGTCGCCGAAACGCCCCTTCGGGAGCTGTTCACCAAGAACTGGAAACAGCTCATCCAGATGTGCGGGATCGAGATCATGATGCACGTGACGTTCTACGTCGTGCTCGTGTACCTGCTGACCTACCAGGCGGAGCACCTGGGCCTTTCGGACGGAACGGCCGCACTTGGTTCAACAATCACCTCCGTGGTCGCGCTGGTGCTGGTGCCCCTGTTCGGCGCGCTATCCGACCGGGTGGGCAGGAGGCCCCTACTCATGGGCTCGGGCGTCGGTCTGCTGCTGTTCTCGTACCCGTTGTTCATGCTCATGCGTGAAGCGACTGTGGTCGGCGTGGTCCTGTCACAGGTCGGTTTGGGCGTCATCCTCGCGCTGATCCTGGGTACCCATGCGGTCGCCGTGGCCGAGATCTTCCCGACCCGAGTGCGGCAGGGTGGCCTGTCGATCGGCTACAACGTCACGGCGGCGCTGTTTGCCGGCACGGTTCCCTACCTGATGACCCTCCTCATCGCGAAGACCGGGGTCCCGTTCATGCCGGCGTTCTACCTGATGCTCGTTGGCGTTGTGGGCTTCGCCGCCTCGGTCGCGATGAAGGAGACGGTCGGGCGGAGCCTCCTGTCCCCACGGGACTTGCGCTCGAACGAATCCGAGGACTCCAACCGGGCTGCGTCCATGCAGCGGGTGTGACGTCGCAGAAAGCTCTCAATGCCCGAATGAGCGCCCGTCCAGGTCTGCGACGGACAATGGGTATGCCGACCTCCGGCCGCATTGGTCGCCGGAGGTCGGCGTGCCACAGTATGGACGTAGGCACGGGCCTGCTCACCGCCGACCGAGGACTCGACCGATGTCGAAAGAACCCGACTTCACACTCGTCCAACTGCGCTACTTCGCCGCAGCAGCGGAAACCGGAAGCATGACGCAGGCGGCGCACCAACTGCTCGTGTCCCAGTCGGCGGTGTCCACCGCCGTGTCGCACCTCGAGCAGGAATTCGGCGTCCAGCTGTTCATCAGGCACCACGCCAAGGGTCTGTCGCTGACCCGGCAGGGTGAGCGTTTCCTCATCGAGATCAAGAATCTATTGAACTCCGTCAGTGAGCTCGTCGAGACCACCCACGGACTTGGCCAGGACGTGCGCGGAGACTTGGACGTCGGCTACTTCACCACACTGGCACCCTTCTTCCTGCCGCGGCTACTGACCGAGTTCGCTGTCCGTTACCCGGACGTGCGACTGTCGTTCTTCGAGGGCGAGACCGAGGCAGTCCGGGATGCGACGTTGCGCGGGAAGGTCGAGGTCGCCATCCTGTACGACATCGATCTGGGTGAGGAGGTCAACCGCACGGTACTCACCCGGGTACCCGCGCACGTCATCGTCGCGGAGGACCACCGCCTCGCGGGTAACCGGAGCATCCACCTCGCGGACATCGTCGACGAGCCGATGGTCCTGCTCGACCTGCCACACAGCGCGAAGTACTTCACCTCGATCATGTCGAACGCGGGTCTGGTGCCCAACATCCGCTATCGCTCCACGAACTACGAAACAGTGCGTGCTCTGGTCGCTGCCGGGCATGGTTACGCGTTGCTCAATCAGCGATCGACGGTGCCGACCGAGTTCGAGCACCGACGCGTCGTCGCCCTGGATATCGAGGATGACGTTGCGGACCTGCCGCTCGTCGTGGCGTTTCCGCGCAACGCGCGCCTCACCCGGCGCGCGCGGGCGTTCATCGAGGTCTGTCGGGAGATGTGGGGCACGGCCGGCCGTGGCGCGACACCAGTCGACGCCTCCTCGCGCGTGCTGCGAAGCCGAGCTCACTGAGCGGTTGCGGTGACTACTCGTCGAATCCTCGCTGTCTGAGAAACTCCACCAGCATCTCCTCGGACTGGTGGATGTGGCGACGCATCGCATCCCGAGCCCTTTCCGGCCGTCCGCGTGCTATCTCGTCGAGGATCAGAGCGTGCTCGTCCAGGTAGAGGCGACGCAGGGCCTTGGGCGACGGGGCGGCGAGCCGAACCGTGTCCTTGGGGAAGTACTTCTGGAGATCCTGCACCATTCGACTCAGCGTCTTGTTGCCGCCGGCGGAGTGGATCAGCTGATGGAAGGTGTCGTTGAATCGGCGGAGCTGCTCGCTGACGGGTGAACCCTCGAGGGGTGGAGGATCACCCGGCGACATCGCCGCCACCAATTCGGAGAGCCGGGACTGCGCGTCGCTGAGACCGGCCAGCAGGTCATCGGTGCGGCTACGGGCCGCCAGCGCCGCCGCGAACCCCTCCAGTTCGGCACGGACCTGATACACCTCACGCAGTTCGTTCAGCGTGGGCAGACGAACCTTGGCACCGCGATTGGGCACGAGTTCGACGAGGCTGAGAGCCTGCAGTTTTCGGAGCGCCTCTCGGGCGGGTGTCCGGCTGACGCCGAACCGGCGGCAGATCTCGGCCTGCTGCAGGTGCTCGTCGCGCCGGTAGCTGCCTTCGAGGATCTCCTGTTCGAGCACCTGCGCGATCTGGTCCGCGGAACTCGTGGGCACAGCCAAACTGTGCTTCGGACGATCCGGGGCGGCGGTCATGACGCACTCACGGGTCGATGGTAGGACAGGGCTCGACCCGATCAGCGCTGAAGTGGACGAGATCCTGGATTCGGTGATCGCATCGACCAGAAGGGCCAGGAGGACTTCTTCGCGGCCTACCCGATCCCGCGGTGCTCGCGACATGGCTCGCACCGCGAACGTGGCGCGAGATCGACTATTTGTCCCTGCTCAACGAGGAGATTCGCCGGTACGGGATGGCCTTCGAGCGCCGGCACATCACGCTACTCGCCAAGCAGTCCTTTCAAGAGGCCGAACACTACGAGATGGTCGGCAAGGCGATCGAGTCCCTCGGCGGGACAGCGCCGACGTCGGTACCGGCCTCTGCGTCGGGGAGCTTCGAACCGACCTTCCGGGCGGCGGAGCGGCATGGCTTCGACGAAGTCATGCGGATCTACAGCCAGATCGAGATCGACGAGAAGTTCCATGTCGGGCTGGGCGGCAGTTGCTGGCGCGCTATGCGCGCACGGTCACAGATCGCGCGGAGATCATCCAAGCGATGCGCGGCATGCGCGACATCGCCTGGACGACGTTCACGCCCGAATCGGTCGCCAACTCTCGAACCGCGTGAAGGCTGCTATGAGCGGAGCAGGTCTGACGCGTGAACCCGCGGAGCTGATCCTGCGGGTCGACGCCGTGCAACACTGCGCGGTCGACGTGGTGTCGCTCGAACTCGCGGACCCGTTCGATCGCCCGTTGCCCAGTTGGGAACCCGGCGCACACGTGGACGTCACCGTGGCTGGTGGGCTGGTCAGGCAGTACTCACTCTGCGGAGACCCGCGGCAATCGAACCGGTGGCGAATCGCCGTCCGGCGTGAGCCAGGCGGCCGTGGGCCTCCCGGTTCATCCACGACCGAATCCGTGCCGGCGATGAACTGCCGGTCCGCGGACCGCGCAACAACTTCCACCTCGTTCGGGCCGGGAGTTACCTGTTCATCGCGGGCGGAATCGGCATCACCCCGATACTGCCGATGGCTCGTGAGGTTGCGCGCCAGGGCCTGCCGTGGACCCTGCTGTACGGCGGTCGTACCCGGCAGTCGATGGCATTCGTCGGCGAGCTCCGCACAATGCCTGATGGCGCGATCCACGTGACACCCGAGGACGAGCGCGGACGTGTTGACCTCGACACCTACCTGAGCTTTCCTCGCCAGGACACGGTTATCTACTGTTGCGGTCCGGAACCGTTGATCGATGCGGTGGAGCGGCGATGCACGACGTGGCCGGCAGGCACCTTCCACCATGAGCGCTTCGCTCCGCAGATGGTGTCCGCCAAGGGGAAGTTCCAAGTCCAGCTCGCTCGATCTGGACTGCAGTTGCCTGTGCCCGCAGGGAAACCGCTGCTCGATGTACTCGAAGACGCTGGCTTCGCGGTGACAAACTCGTGCCGGGCGGGAATCTGTGGCACCTGCCTGCTGGGCGTGGTCGGCGGCGTCCCAGACCACCGCGACGACATTCTCACTGACGATGAGCGCGCCGCCGGCGATGTCATGCTGCCGTGCGTCTCGCGATCGAGGACGCCGGTGCTCGTGCTCGACCTCTGACAGGGGGCGTTGTGGGGAATCACTCAGGCAGGCCGGCACGACGCTCGAGATGTACACGGTCGAGGGTGACGCCGACAAGACCGCGGAGGTCGCACCCACGTGGCGAGCAGGGACCCCGCAGATCGTCACGCTCGGGCGCACGGGCCCGACTAGCCACAGGCGACCGGTGTGGCCTCGACCACGTGGTAGTCGGCCCGGGCGTCGAGCAGCAGCGGGATGACCGTACGGGCCGGCTGGCCCATGGACACCTTGACCCCGTCGCCGCGCTTACTCACGGCGATGCCGTGCAGGTCCAGCGTTCGGGCGACCTCGCCGTACTGACCGTCGGTGAGCAGGTAGGAGCACGGCGGTTCGTCGATGGTCTCCTCCTCTGTCGCCGGGTCGTTGTCGGCACCGCCGAGGTAGAACGGGCCCTTACCGGCTCGTCCCTCCGCCGTCGCCAGGCGTGCGGCCGCGTCGCTCAGCGCGTCGAGCGAGGGCCCGCGCTCGCGGAGCATGTTCAGGGCGCCGTTGAGGGCAGCGATGTGGCTGTCGACGCGGCGATTGCGGTTCTCCGTCGGCGTCTCGCCGTCCTTCTGTGGCACATAGGTCTCGGTCAGCATCGAGGTGCCGTGACGCAGCCCGGACATGTTCCGGAAGATGCGCTCGTCCTCGTTACCGGCGACCTGGCGGGGCGGGTCAGAGTTCACGATGCCGTAGATGCCGGTGGAGAAACCGGCCTCCGTCACCGAGTCTTCGGTGTAGTCCAGGCTGAGCCGCCGGGATTCCCGGTGGATCTGGTCGTCCACGTTGAGGTTGCGCGGCCACAGGTAGATGAGGTCGCGGTCGTAGACCTCGGGGATGCCGCGGTACTCGTGCACGTCAACCACCAGGTCGGGGTCGTAGTCGCGCAGCACCTGCGCCACCGCCTGCGCCTCGCGCGTCTCGAGCGCCAGGTGGTCGCGGTTGATGTCGATGCTCTGGGAGTTACGCCGCTGGTCCGCCGCGCGCCCGTCTGGGTTGAGGGTCGGTATGACGAGCACGCTGCTCTTCTTGAGGAGCCGCTCGGTCCGGCGGCTGTCGTCGAAGGCGAGGTCGCGAAGTGTGCTGAGGCAGCTCTCGCGGCCCGCCGGCTCGTTGCCGTGCTGCAGGCACAGCAGCAGCGCGGTGCTGTTCTCGGCAAGCTCCTCCGGCGACCGCTGCTCCTCCCCGATCTGGATCAGGTTGACCGGCCGGCCCTGCGGGGTCGTGGTCAGCTCGGTGACCGAGACGCGGTCGCTCTCGGCGGCGACCTCGGCGAGGAACTGCTGCTCCTCCTCGAGCGTGGTCCACGCGGTGCCGCCGCTCTCTTCGAACGCGGTGCGCGGTACGTCGTCTTCGACGGCGGCGGCGGGGGCACCGACGGTGAGGGATGCGGCGAGGCCCATCGCCGCCGTAGTGGCGATGGCGGCGAGCCGACGGCCGTTGGGGTGCTTCATCCGATACCTCCGACAATGGTGGGAATGAAGGGGACCAAGCCTTGACCGGGGCAACAGCCCCTGTCAACCGCTTACCGGGCGGTACGCCACCGGATCAGGACAGAGCGAACGGGTCCAGTGCGGGTGGTCAGCTCAACGAGGTTGGTGTCGAGCCGGTGGGCGACCTTGGCGGACGACGAACTTGCTGGCGATCTTCCAATGGTCCAGCAGGCGGTCGGCCTCGACTGTTGGCGGATTCGTCTATGACACTCCGAAGGCGGATGGCCGAAGTCCATACCGCTCCGTGTCTCCTTGACGACGAAGTCGCCCAGCAGGCGGATGTGCACC
Organism: Haloechinothrix sp.; assembly: GCA_050701115.1. Taxonomy (GTDB): domain Bacteria; phylum Actinomycetota; class Actinomycetes; order Mycobacteriales; family Pseudonocardiaceae; genus JBOHER01. The sequence goes on from JBOHER010000172.1 coordinate 23,671, forward strand.
TTGGTGATCTGTCGCATGCGGGATCAGCGCCGCAACCCGATCAATCAGATGCCGCACCTCGCCCACGGTCGGGGTCAGCTCATATGCGTGATGGTGGCAGGCGCCGCTCAGGCCGCCCCAGGCGACGTTGGCGAGGTCGCCCCGGCGCCCTGGCCGACGCCACGGCTTGGCGTCCAGCCATGGGCCGAGATCGGCGTGCTGGTCAGCGTGGAGGGCGAGCGCGAGACGCTGGCTGGTGGTCGTGGCGTCCTCCATGCTCCTTCGACCTCGCTGCGCGTGTCGCCGGCAGTGAAGCGTCGGGCCATGTAGACGTCACGTGCGGCGGACTCTGCCGCCATCCGGCACAGGCCGGGGATCACTCGGGCCTTGACGTCGGGTGGCACCTTGTCGTCCTTGGCGACGGCGAACGCATCGTCGAGGTACCGGCGCGCCGGGTCGAGCGAGGGTGTGACTTCCAGGGCCGAGTGGGTGTCCCGGCACACATCGAGAATACGGGCGTCGACTGCCATCTGCCGCGTGGCCTGGGTGAGCCGGTCATCGTGCGAAAGAACGATGACTTGGCGGTCCTTGGCGAGTTCGGCCAGGACCCGGACGAAGCCGTCGACTTTGGCCGGGTCCATGGCCTGGATCGGGTCGTCCAGCACGATGAACCGGAACGGGCTGCCCTTCATGGTGGCGCGCGGGAGAAACAACGCCAGCGCGAGTGCGTGCAGCTCACCCTGGCTCATCACACCCACGGCCTGCGCTTCGGCGCCGTTCACGTCGGCGTAGAGCTCGACATGCCGCCGGTTGCCCTGCCCCTTGAGCTCGATCGCCCCGAGATCGACGTTGCTCTCCTGGCGGAGTGCTGCCCAGATGTCGCGAGCCTTCTCTTTCAGTCGTTCCAGTTCGTTGCGCTGTGGTCCTCCAATGAAATGGCCCCTGAGACTCGCATGTCACGATTGCGCGAATCGATCCCGCGAAGGCGGACCCTGTCTGCGGTGGTTTCGCGATGCTTTCCGCGCGTCAGAGATCGAAGGATTAGGCGAAGGAAGCACCGGTCAAACAGAGCTTGGTCGAGCGAAACTCGGGCGGCTTAGGGTCGTACTTCCGTCCGACCGTTCTTGTCAGGCGTTGCGTCCGCGGCTAGAGGTCCTCGAACAGCGCGGGGAGAAGGCCCTCGAAGAGTCCACAACCCTCGCCCGGCTCCGCGACACGCTGCTCCCCAAGCTGATGCCTGGGGAGCTTTGTGTGCGGGACGCCGAGAAGGTTGTGGAGGCCGCCGTATGAGCTGAGGTCACCTAGGGGCGCCGCTTGCGGGGGTATGCCGGTCGCCACGAGGTCGAGCCCGCGATGCGAAGTTGATAAGTTTAGTTCGCTCTTCGAAAGCTATGACAAGTACGGTCTGATACCCAAATAGGCCCAGACGATCTGGGACGACATCTGGCACCAGGAGGCACACCACTCCAACGCCCTGGAGGGCAGCCCCCTCGTCCTCCGCGAGGTGCAGACGCTGCTGGACAAGGGCCGCGCGGTCGGCGCGAAGGCGCTGCGGGCGTACAACGAGGTGAAGGCCTACGCCGACGCCGCACGCTGGTGTACAGCCAGGCGCTGGAGCCCGACGCGTGGCATGACGGCCAGCTACTCAGCCTCCACGAAGTGCGCCGCGTTCACCACATGGCCATGACCCAGGCTATCCGCCCGACGCTCAGCCGGCCGCGATCCAGTTGGTGCTGCAGCAGATGGAGACCTTCGCCGAAGCGTGGTCGCCGGAGCTGGACCGCTAAACCCTTGGCGGCGTGAGATCGCCATCTTCGAGGATTCCAGGCTCGACAGCGTCGGCCGCTACAACGAGGCTTTGTCACTTCGTCGACTTCGGTGTGGATCGCCTCGCGCACGGTCGGGTCGACCGGCGCTGTGGTGGATCGGGCCGCGGCGATCCGTTGGGTGATCCAGGAGCGGACCAGGGTGGAGGCGGGCACCCCGGCGGACTGGGCGAGAGCCGGTCACGCGGGCGCTGCGTCCGGATTTGTTTTTCGCGTCGGGGTCGAACCAGGCGGCCTCGGTGTCGTTGACTGCTTCGCCGGCCCACGTTGGGTCGATATCGGTGTCGCCAGGCCGCCGTTGCGAACGGCTCTGGATGTAGTCGCCGCGATCCTGCCAGTCGATCAGACCCGCGGCTTCTGTGTACTACAAACGTAGGACGCTTCGGGTCGGCGATCCCATGACTGCGTTGCTGAGGAATTGGAGGTGGCGTTCTTCGAGTCGATGTTCGCGGCGCGCGGCCAGGGCGCCGAGACCGCCCGGAAGCTGGGCACCGGGCTGCTGCGGGAGGCGATGGCGTTGCGCGGCCGGATGGACCTGGCCAGCTACGACCGGCTAAGCCCAGCTGCCGCCCCTCTTCTCCCGGTTATCACATGTGATATTATCTCCGGGTGCCTGAAGCGGATCGCGACTCATTGGCCGACGTCAGTCCCGAGCTGCTCGCCGTCTTGGAGTCCGCTGCGCGGTTGCAGGAGTTGGTCCCGGACGCGGTTCTTGTCGGCGGTTCAGCTGCTGCCCTGCACGCCGGGCACCGGGACTCGTACGACCACGACCATGAGCTCGGTGACTTGCGTGAGCGGTTCGACATGGTCCTGGAAGCCCTCGAATCCGAGGGCGAGTGGGTGACCAACCGAGTCCGGCCCGGCAAGATCATTCTCGGGCGGCTCGGTGATATTGAAGCCGGAGTCCGGCAGATGATTCGATCGTGACCGCTGGAGATCGTGGAGATTTCACTCGCATCGGGGCGGACGTTGCGGGTGCCCACGGCTGAGGAAACGTTGCGCATCAAGGCTTTCCTTGTGCTGCGGCGTAACCAGACCAGGGACTACCTCGACGTTGTCGCACTGGCCGATCGTTTCGGCCGGCGAGCCGCGGCGGGCGTGCTGGCAGCGATCGACGATTACTACGCCGATCAGCATGGGGAAGGCCGGGGAGTCGCGGCGCAGGTCGCACGGCAGCTCGCGGATCCTCGGCCGAAGGATGTGTCGGTCACGCGGCAACTTGACGCGTACCGGAACCTGGCTGCGCGCTGGACCGACTGGACTGAAGTACGCGCCACCTGCATGGACGTCGCTGTCGAACGCGCCTCACCGATCGCCGTAGGCGCCGACCCGCGGTGCTGAATGCCTTCACCTCGCACACCACGCGATGCGGTCGCGCGTCGACAAGGAAGTCGGGCCTCTTGGTCACGCCCAGATCCGGTTCGGACTCCCACTGGTAGCCGCGCTCGTCGAGATACCGTGCGAACAACCGCTCGGCCAGCCGACCTGGACCGCTGCCTGAGCCCCGCATCGACGCCACCTTCCGCGCGACGGCTGTGGACACTGAATCGTACTAAACGGACGAATCAGGTGGAGCAGGGCGTGACCCCATTTCATGGGGAGTCGTCAGTGCTCCAGTTCTGCTCCAGTCGAGTGACAACGAGTCCATTGTGTACACAGAAGCAAGGTCGACCCCCACCTGCTCCGCCGCCGGTCGACCGACCCAAACCGGGACGGGCACGCCAACTCGACGTCGGCCAGGTCCAGGAACTCATCGGCGGTTACCAAGCCGGAGCAACCGTGTACGAGCTGGGTGCCCGGTTCGGCATCGACCGACGAACGGTCAGCACCATCCTCCTCCGGCACGGCCTGCCGATGCGCCGCCGCGGCCTCTCCCCCGACCAGGTCGATACCGCCATCCACCTCTACAACCGCGGCTGGTCACTGGCACGAGTCGGCCAACACCTGGGCGTCGACCACACCACCGTGCTCTCCAAACTCCGCGAACGCGGCATCCCCACCTGAGACGCCCACGGACGACCACGGACCTGACCGAAGCGGTTCATGGCGCCACACGTGCGGACGGTCGGCCGCTGTGGCCTGGGCTGAAGGACTGAGCCGAGCTGCTCGTGATGACGACTGGTGTCGGTGCGCTGATTGAGCGTGCCCGCGCTGCCGCGGGTCTGAGCCAGCGCAGCCTTGCGGACGCGACCGGTATCTCGCAGTCCACCTTGTCGCGGATCATCTCTGGGGATAGGCCGGCGAAGATGCCGGAGGTGGTGGCGATCGCGTGGGCAACCGGGCATACGGTGGCCCAACTCACCGAGGCTGGGACGGCGGCTGACCGGACGCAGTGCGTGGCGCGAGCGACGACCGACTCCGACATGGATCGCATGCGTGAGGCGCTGCTGCACTTCGTGGAGCTGAACGACTACCTGGATGACCAGGCCATCCCAGCCACGGTCTGATGCGAGGTAGATGACCTTGAACGCCGAGACTGAGGGACGTACCGCCGCCGCGCGGTTCCGCCGGGACCACCACTTGGGCGTGCAGCCATTGGGTGACCTTGTGGCGGTCATCGAGCAGGCGACCGGGATCGACGTGGCCATACTCGACGTAGGTCCGGATGAGCACGGCCTGACGATACGGGATCCAGTGCGCGAGGCCGTGTTCATCGGCGTCGCGCGCACTCGAAACCCGATGCGGCAACGCAGCACGCTCGCCCACGAACTTGGCCACGTGCTGTTCGAGGACTGGGCAGACGGCGGTGCGGGTAACTGGAGCGACCGAACCCCTGCGGAGATTCGAGCCGACGTCTTCGCTCGGCACCTGCTCGTGCCGGTCGAGGGCTTGCGTGAGTTCCTCGGGAACCGAGAGCTGGTCACCCGATCCACCCTCTCTGAGGTCGTTCAGCGGTTCCTGGTATCACCGCAGATTGCGGCCATCGCGCTGAATCAGGCCAAATACATCGATGACGACACCAAGCAGGAGTGGATGGCGCTGACTGCGCCACAATTGGCCGCCCGGTTCGGGTGGAGCGACCAGTACCGCGCATTGCAGGCCGACTCCGATCAGCGGAGGGCGCCGCAACGATTGCTTGCCCGCGCCATCAACGGCTACGCGGAGGGAGTGCTGTCTGCGCAGGCAATCGCCACCTTGCGCGGGATCACGCTGGAGGCCGCCGAGGCGGACTTGCGCGAGGCAGGTGTCGTGCCCGCCTAGCGGCCGATCGCGTGGGCTGACCCCGCCGAGTTGCCTGACGTGCACGTGGACCTGGCGGCCTTGGATGAGGCCCTCAACGCGCCGGACGATGATGGCCATCACACGGCGGCGGAGAGAAACGGGGGATGAGCCACCGGCCGATCATCGACGCCGGACCCGGCCTGAATTTCTTCTCCATCAACAAGGAGCGTCTCCTCATTGGCGGCCTAGGGCAGCTCAGTGCCCCGGAGACCGTGCAGAATGAGGTGTTTCGCAAGTCTGGGCAGGATGAACGCTTCCGCGCCGCCGCTGCGGTCTGGCGAAAGTTGACACCCACGTGGTTGCAGGTGCGCTCCGATGACCAGACCCGAACTCGCAGCTGTCGTCCACCGGATCACCCGACAATCGATGGAACAACGGCTGAAACACCCGAAAGACCTGGGCGAGACCATGTTCATCGCGCACGCGGTCGTCGCCGCCGAATCAGGCGAGACCGTGACCGTGCTCATCGATGACGGGCCAGGGACACGAACTGCCACTTCAGAAATCAACCGACTCAGACGGCTCCACGCCAGCGGCCACACTGTTGGGTCGATCAGACTGGTGAGCACGCTGACAGTCCTGGAGCGCGCGGCAGGCGGGCAGCACATCCCAGACAAGCCCGCGATGCACACCATCTCCGCCCGACTGCGCGGCTTCGATGATGGCCTACCGCCGATCGAGAAAACCACCCACCTGGGATCTGCACGCTGGTCCTGATATGTTGCGGCCTCCGACCAGGTCGACGAGGCCGATT
>JBOHER010000173.1:0-19031 GCA_050701115.1 Haloechinothrix sp.
TGGACTAGCAGCCTAAAACTTGACCCGAAATTCCGGCTTCGCCGGTCCTAGCCTTCTAGCCTTCTAGGCTAAACCCTTCTGGCTACGGAACGCTACACCCGGCTACACTGCCCGAGCCGCCGTTGCACCCGGCTACACGTGCCGATACCCCAACCGGGCGGAGGCCAGATCGGCGGCCTCCCGCACCGAGGGTGCGAGTTCGAGCAGCTGGTGCTCGGCCAGCCGGTAGGAGGGACCGGACACACCGATCGCGGCCACCACTGTGCCGTCGGCCGCGCGCACCGGCGCCGCCGCTGCCGTGAGGCCGCCCTCGAACTCGTCGAAGTTGGTGGCGTAACCATCGGCCCGCACCCGCTCGATCTCGGTGCGTAGCTCGGCCGGATCGACGATGGTGCGATCCGTGTACCGCTCGTGCACTCGGTCGATCAGTACGGCCTGCCGGTCGGCAGGCAGGAACGCCAGGAACACCTTGCCCGGCGACGTGCAGTGCACGGGGGTACGCCTGCCCAGCCAGCTGCGGCTGATCACCGTCGAGGAGGAAACGATCTGATCGATCGTCACGCACTCGGTGTCCTCCAGCACGGTCAGCGTGACCGTTTCGTCGGTCTGCCGGGCCAGCCACTCGCACCCGTACCGGGCCTGCTGGGTGATGCCCGGATCCACCGCGATACCGCGCGCCAGGTGGGCGAGCCCTGCGCCGAGCCGGTACTTGCCGCTGTCGGCGTGCTGCTCGACAAGACCGCGCCGTTCCAGCGTGCTCAGCAGCCGGAACGCGGTCGACTTGTGCACGCCCAACTCGTTACCGACGTCGGTGACGCCGGACCAGCCGTCGCGCGCGAGGAACTCCAGGATGGTGATCGCCCGCTCAACGGACTGCACCCCGCCGGATCGCCGCTCCTCGGTGGTCACGGCCCCGGAGTCTAGGGCAATCGCCGGGAGCTCACCGCCGGTCACGGCCGGGTACCTGACCGGGCGCGGATCTCGGCGACCACGGCGGGCAGCACCTCGTGCACGTCGCCGATGACCGCGTAGGTCGCGCGCGTCACCATCGGCGCATCGGGATCGGTGTTGATCGCCAGGATCGCCTTCGAATCCATGCACCCCACCCAGTGCTGGGTGGCGCCGCTGATCCCGCACGCGATGTAGAGGTCCGGGGTGACCTTGGTGCCGGTCAATCCGACCTGGTCGCTGTGCGGGCGCCACCCGTTGTTCGTGGCCACCCGCGAGCAGCCCACCGCGCCGCCGACTAGCTCGGCCAGTTCCTCCAGGACGGCGTAGCCTTCAGCGCTGCCGACACCCCGGCCACCGGAGACGATCACCGGAGCGGAAGCCAGAGTGATCCCGGAACCGCGGGTGGTGCGCTCGACGACGCGGGTGCGAGCCAGGTCCTCGGCCAGCCGTGGCGTGAACACCCGCACCGCGACCTCATCGACCGCGGCCGTCTCGTCGGGCGCGACGGCTCCCGGCATGATCGTGACGAGCTTGACGTCGGCGGTCAGTTCGGCGTCCTCCAGCAGCATGCCGCCGCCCCGGATCCGGGTGAGCTGCCACGGTTCGCCACCGGTCACGGCGATACAGTTGGTGGCCAGCGGCAGCCGCGTCCGTGCCGCCGCCTGGGCCATGACTTCGTTGCCTCGGTCAGTGCCCGGCGCGAGCACACCGGTTGGCCGCAGGTCGGCGAGCAACTGCGCGAGGCTCTCCCCGAAGGCTTCGGGCGCGTAGTCGCCGAGCAGTTCGTGCGAGATCAGGTGCAGCCGGTCCACGCCGTGTTTGGTCAGCCCGTGAGCAATGCGCGCGCCGTCATCCGCGGCGCCGAACGCAACCGCCTGCACCGGGAGTTCGAGTGTGCGCGCGACAGCGAGGGCTTCGAGTGAACTTGGCTCGTCGTCGACGATGGTCAGGATCATTCAGATCACCCCGAGTTCTTCCAGCACGTCCACCACCGCAGGCGCGGCCGCCGCCCCGTTGCCGAGGACAATGGCTCCGGCCCGGTCGTCGCGTGGCTGCCGCAGCCGCACCTTGCGCAGCCCGCCCGCCTGCGGCTCGACGGGAATGGTCCGCAGCACCGCCTTCCTGGCCCGCAGCCTGCCCGGCATGCTCGGATACCGGGGCAGGTTGAGGCCTTCCTTGACGGCAGCCGCCGTGGGCAGCGGCAGCTCGTACACCTCGACCCCGTCGGGCACATCGCGCCGCAACCGCACCTGACCGTCGCCGAGTTCGATGCCCTTGATGCCGCCGACGATCGGCAAACCGAGCTCGCAGGCGACCCTGACACCGACCTGGTAGTGACCCGCGTCGGCCGATTCGTTGCCGAACAGGATCAGGTCGAAAGCCGGGTCGTCCACCGCGCGGATCGCCTGCACGATCGCCGCCGCGGTGGCTTCGGGATCAAGCTCGCCTGCCCCGGTGTCCACCAGCACACCATGATCGGCGCCCATGGCCAGGGCATAGCGCAGCTGCTCCTCGACCTCGGGCGGCCCGACGGCGAGCACGGTGGCGTGACCGCCGTGGGCGGCGACAATGCGCACGGCTTCCTCCACCGCGCACTCCTCGTGCGGGCCGATGGTGAACCCGAGGTGGCGGGTGTCGATCTGCTGGGCGTCGGGGGTGAGTGGCACCTTCGCCCCCGGCGCGGGCACTCGTTTTACGCACACCAGCACTTCCATCTCGCTCCTCCCTTCCACCCGCCTGGGATCAGGCCTTCATGCGGGTGTCATCGGGGTCGAACAGGGGGGTGCGGCCCACCCGGGCGACGGTCACCGGGTAGCGCTCGCCCATGTACTGCACGGCGAGCCGGGTGCCCTCGACGGCGTGCTCGGGCGGCAGGTAGGCCATCAGCAGGTAGGCGCCGAGCGACGGTGCGGAACCCGCGCTGGTGACATAGGAGCCGCGGCCCTTGCGGTCCACGATCCGCTCGCCGTCAGCCGTCACAATCGGCTCGCCGCCCTGCGGGTAGCGGGCGATGCCGTCCGCGCTGGTGTGGTCGTCAACGGTCAGCGTGCACAGCGCCGCCGCCGTTTCGGTATCGCGCGCCGCCAAGTACGGCCCCTTGCCGATGAAGTCGGCGGTCTTCACCTTGGGCAGGGCCAGTCCGGCCTCGATCGGGTCGTACTCCGATTCCAGCTCGGCGCCCATCAGCCGGTAGCCCTTCTCCAACCTGCCGGTGGTGCCGTAGACGCCGATCCCGGCGGGCACGATCCCGAACGGCCCGCCCGCCTCGGCGATGGTGTCCCACAATCGCAGACCCTGCTCGAACGGCGCGTGCAGCTCCCAGCCGAGATCGCCCACATAGGACACTCGTAACGCGAGCACCGGCACGGTCCCCACGGTGATCGGCCGCGCGGTGCCGAACCCGAACGCCACATCGGAGAGGTCGTCCGAAGAGGACACCGTCGCCGTGCACAGGATGTCGCGCGCCAGCGGCCCCCACAGCCCGAGCGTGCACACCGCCGAGGTCACATCGGCGAAGGCCACCGAGCCGTCGTCGGGCAGGTGATCGGTGAACCACTTGCGGTCCCGCGCACCATCGGCCCCGCCGGTGATGATCCGGAACTCCTGCTCGCCCAGCCGGACCACGGTGAGGTCGCTGCGGAACCCGCCGTTGGCTGCCAGCACCGGCGTGTAGATGAGCCTGCCGGCAGGCCGGTCCATCTGCGCCACGGTGAGTCGCTGCAGATAGTCCAACGCCCCCGGCCCAGAGACGTCGAACTGGGCGAAGGCCGTCAGGTCGATCATCGCCGCCCGCTCGCGCATGGCCAGGTGCTCGGCGTTGATGATCGGCGACCACCACCGGCCGTCCCATTCGTGCGGCCGCTCGGAAACGTCGAACTCCTCGAGCAACCCCCGGTTGGACTCGTACCACTGCGGCCGCTCCCAGCCGCCCACCTCGAAGAACTCCGCGCCCAGTTCCTGCTCGCGGGCATAGAACGGGGACAGGCGTTGCCGCCGGTTGGACGCCCACTGCTCGCGCGGATGCACGATCCCGTAGGTCTTGTTGAAGCCCTCCGACGTGCGGGCGCGTACATGCTGCGGGGTGCGCTGGTGCGGGTAGAAGCGGGCGATGTCGGCGCTGTGCAGGTCGATCTCCGGCGTGCCGGTGGTCATCCACTCGGCCACCATCCGCCCGACGCCAGGGCCCTCTTTGATCCACACCGCTGCCGCCGACCACAGCCCCTTGACCTCCGGCGTCTCCCCGAGGATCGGCGAACCGTCTGGGGTCAGCGAGAGCAGGCCGTTGATCGCGTGCCGCACCCCGGCGCCAGGGGTGTTCAGGATCTGCCCGAACAGTTCGAGCGCGTCCTCCAACTGCGGATCGAAGTCGGTGTCGGTGAACGGCAGTTGGGTGGGGGACAGTGCCGCGGCTTCGATCGAGGGGATGTCGTCGGGCTCGTGCAGGATCGGCCGGTGTGCGTAGGAGCCGATCTCCAGGTCCGCCCCGCTCTGCCGCTCATACATCAGGGTGTCCATGTCGCGGATGATCGGGTAGGCGATCTCGGTGCCGGTTGCCGCGAATTCCGGGATCGGGCCCACGTCGATCATCTGGTGCACGGCTGGGGTGAGCGGGATCCGCGCGCCAGCCATCCGCGCGATCCGCGGGCTCCACACACCGCAGGCGATCACCACCGTGTCGGTCTCGACGTCGCCCCGGTCGGTGCACACTCCGGCCACCCGGCCGCGTTCGGTGCGGATCCCGGTGACCTCGGTGTTGGCCGAGATGGTCAGCGCGCCCTGTGCGACTGCCTGCTCGCGCATCAGCGCCCCGGTCTGCAGCGGGTCGACCACGGCCACCGACGGGGTCCAGAACCCGGCCAGGATGATGCTCGGGTCGACGAACGGCAGCAACTCGGCGACCCGCTCCGGGCTGATCAACTCGGCGGGGATGCCCCACGCCGTCGCCGACGCCATCCGCCGCTCGAGTTCCTCGACCCGCTCCTGTTTGCGCGCGATCTCGATGCCGCCGGAGGTGGTGATGGTGCCGAACTTCTCGTACTGACGCATGGAATCGAGCGTGAGCGCGGTGAGCTCTTTGGAGTGATCGACAGGGAAGATGAAGTTGGACGCGTGGCCGGTTGAGCCGCCGGGATCGGGCAGCGGGCCCTTGTCCAGCAGTACGATGTCGCGCCAGCCCTGATCGGCGAGGTGGTAGGTCAGCGAGTTCCCAACGATGCCCGCGCCGATGATCACGACGTCCGCGCGGCTCGGCAGGCTGTTCATGGCGATCCCTCCTGTGATGTGTTCACGACAACCCCACGACCTCGCCCGCCGCGTCGATGTCGATGCGCTCGGCGGCAGGGTGCGACGAGAGCCCCGGCATGGTGCGCATGTCCCCGCAGATCGGGTAGATGAAACCCGCTCCTATGGAGGCGCGCACCTCGCGGACCGGCAACCGCCACCCGGTCGGCACCCCCTTGCGCGCCGGATCCGCCGACAGCGACAGGTGCGTCTTGGCGATGCACACCGGCAGCGAACCGAAGCCGCACCGCTCGTGGTGCTCCAGCTGACGCCGCGCGGTGGGACTGAGCTCGATGCCGTCGGCCCCGTACATCCGCCGCGCCACGGTGTCGATCTTGTCGGCCAGCGGCAGGTCATCGGGGTAGAGATAACTGAACCGGCCGGGTTCGGCGCAGGCCTCCGCGACCGCCTCGGCCAGTTCCACCGCGCCCTTGCCGCCCTTGGCGAAGTGCGTGCTGACCGAGGCGCGCACCCCCTCCTCGGCGGCGATGTGCACAATGGCCTGCTTCTCGCTGTCGAAGTCGCTCGGGAAGGCGTTCACCGCCACCACCGGGGTGACACCGTGCGCGCGTATGTTGGCGATCTGGCGCCGCAGGTTGGCCGCCCCGGCCATCACGTCGTCGGGGTTTTCGGCGAGCATGTCCTCGGGCAGCGGACGACCCGCGATGATCCGGAACTTCCCGGAGTGCGCCTTGAGCGCCCGGACGGTGGCCACGATGACCGCGGCGTCGGGCACCAGGCCGGAGTCCCGGCACTTGATGTTGAAGAACCGCTCGGCGCCCATGTCAGCGCCGAAGCCCGACTCGGTGATCAGGTAGTCGCCGCCGCGGATGCCGATCAGGTCGGCCACCACCGAGGAATTGCCGTGCGCGATGTTCCCGAACGGTCCACAGTGGACCAAAGCGGGCGTCTGTTCGACGGTCTGCATCAGGTTGGGTTTGATCGCCTCGCGCAGCAGCACGCACATCGCACCCGCCGCCCGCAGCGCCTCGGCCGTCACCGGCTCGCCGTCCCGGTCGTAGCCGACGACGATCCGGCCGAGCCGGGTCCGCAGGTCGTGCAGCGAGGTCGCCAGCGCCAGTACGGCCATCACTTCGCTGGCCGCGGTGATGTCGAACCCGGTCTGCCGGGGGAGCCCGTCGGCCCGCCCGCCCAGCCCGGTGACGATCTGGCGCAGGTCCCGGTCGTTGACGTCCAGCACCCGCCGCCAGGTGATCGCGTACGGATCGATGCCCAGCGGGTTGCCCTTGTGCAGGTGGTTGTCGAGCATGGCGGCCAGCAGGTTGTGCGCTGAGGTGACCGCGTGCAGGTCTCCGGTCAGGTGCAGGTTCACCGACTCCATCGGCGCCACCTGGGAGTAGCCGCCGCCCGCCGCGCCGCCCTTGATGCCGAAGGTGGGGCCCATGGACGGCTGCCGGAGCGCGATCACCGCACGCTGTCCGAGGTGGCCGAACGCCTGGCCGAGGCCGATCGTGGTGGTGGTCTTGCCTTCACCGAGCGGCGTCGGGGTGATCGACGAGACCACCACGTACTTCGCACGCGGCCGATCGGCGAGTTCGGTGATCGCGTCCAGCGAAATCTTGGCCACCGAGCGGCCGTAGGGTTCGAGCAGGTGCTCGCCGATGCCCATGTCGGCGGCCACCCCCGGCAACGGCCGGAGCTCGGCGTTGCGGGAGATCTCCAGATCCGACGGCATCATGTCCGGCCCCCTTCAGGCTGCTCGCCGGTACGCCTGCTCCACCCAGCGGGCGGTCGCTCCGACGTGGTTGAACGTGTAGAGGTGCAGTCCGGCCAGTTCGCAGCGTCCCTCGTGGACGCGCACGCCGAGCTTGCGGACCAGCCCGTCGGGGCGGTACCCACCCGGCCGCAGCAGCCTGCCCGCCACCGACCGGTGACCGCGCACGAACCGGACCGACTCACCGATGCCGATCCGCAGGCTGACCCGCAGCAGCTTGCCTGCGTCCACCGCGCCGGGGATCCCGGCCACTATGGGCAGGGTGATGCCGCGCCCGCGGGCGGCAACGGCGAACCGGCACACCGCGTCGGCGTCGAAGCACAGCTGGGTGACGGCGTAGCAGGCGTAGTGCTGCTTGGCCGCCAGCGCGGCCCACAGGTCGCGGTCGTCGATCGCCGGGTGGCCCTCCGGATAGCACGGCACGCCTATCCGGGCAGGCAGCCGCCCGAGGTCGGCCATGGCGCGCAGTAATGCCAGGCCGTCGGCGAAGGATCCCGCCGGTTCGTGTGCGTCCCCGCCGACCACGAAGATCTCGTCAATGCCCGCCGCGTCGAGGCGATCGAGCACGGTGGACAGTTCCCCGGCATCGCGGACCTGCCGCGCAGCCAGGTGAGGCACGGCGCGCATCCCTTGGGCGGCAAGGCGTTCGGAGATATCGACGGTGGCCTCCGTGCCTTTGCGCGGGGACGCCGTGACGGTCACGACCGATCCTGCGGGCAGCTCGGCGGTTTCGTCCAGCACATCGGGCAGCGGCAGGATCTCGTAGCGCGGCTGCGCGAGCAGTGGCCCTGTCGCCTGCCGCCGCCGGGGCGCGGGTTGGATCATCGTCGGCTCCTGCAGTTGGGTGCTGAAAGACGCTTTGGGTGCGTTGGGTGCACTGATTGGCCCTTTCAGTGCACCCAACGCACTGAAGGCGTCTTTCAGCCCTTGGGGGTGTCCTTGTGCGGATCGATGAATGGCTTCTCGACGACCACGCCGTCGCGCATCCCGGAGGGTGTTTGCACCCGGACGCCGGTGCCCAGCGCGCTGAGCTCGATCGGCAGCATCGCCAGCCCGATGTTGCGCTCCAGGCGCGGCGAGTAGCAGGCGCTGGTGACCGAGCCGACGGGATCGGGCGTGGCCGCGTACACCGGGAAGGGTTCGATCATCGACCCGTCGTTGTAGCTGCCCAGCGATGGCCCGTCAATCTGCACGCCAACCATCGGCCGCGAGATGCCCTCCGCCTTGATCCTGGTGAGGGCCTGCTTGCCGACGAAGTCGGCCTGCTGATCCAGGTCGACCATCCAGCGGTAGTCGTAGCCGACTTCCAGCGGGTTGGTGTCCAGCGTGATGTCGCAGCCGTAGGCGAGCATCCCGCCCTCGATCCGCCGGATGTGGCACGGCCCGATCGGCCGAAGCCCGTGCGGTGCGCCCGCCTGCCACACGGCGTCCCACAACCGGCCCGCGTCCCGGGATGCGTGGTACAGGTAAATCTCGTAGCCGATCTCGCCGGTGTAGCCGGTGCGGCTGACCACAACGTCCATCCCGTCGAGGGTGTAGTTCCGCAGGTGGTAGTAGGGCAGATCGAGGATTCCCGGGCCGAACAGGTCGACCATGACCTCCTTGGCCTTCGGCCCCTGCACCTGCACCGGTGCCACGTCGACGTCGCGGATCCGCACGTTCCAGCCGCCCGCGTGCGCCAGCCCCATCGCCCACAACCCGACGTCACTGTCGGCCAGCGACAGCCAGAACCGATTCTGCTCAAGCCGTAGCAGCACCGGGTCGTTGATGATTCCGCCATCGGGCGCGGTGATGAACACGTACTTGCACTGCCCGACCTCGCACGTCGACAGGTCGCGGGGGACGAGCATGTTGGTGAAGTCGAAGGCGTCCGGGCCGGAGATCTCCACCTGCCGTTCCACTCCGACGTCCCACAGTGTCACGCCCTCGAGCAGTGCCCAGTACTCGCCGATCGGATCGCCGTAATGACGCGGGTGGTAAGTGTGGTTGTAGACGCTGTAGCTGGCAGCGCCATGGGAGCGGGACTTCCAGAAGTAGGGCGACTTGCGCAGCCGCGTGTAGAACAGGACGGATGGCTGGTCCACCGCCGTGTCCGTCGGCTGCCCCGCGGTCTTGTGCTCCAGGTTCGGGTTGATGACGTCGGTCATGGCCACCTCGATTCCCGGCTCACAGACATGGCGCGGCCGGATGAGCGTTGCGTATTACACATCGGTTGTGAGCTACGCAACAATTGTGGAACAACGCGCAGGTCGCGTCAAGGAGTTCGGGCGCGCCGAGTTGGCCGTAGCCGCCGCCGAGTTTGCCGTAGCCGCCGCCGAGTTTGCTGTGCTGTTCGCCAACTCAACGCTGGTAATGGCCAATTCGGTGCCGGTGGGGCCAACTCGGCGGCGGTAACGGCAAACTGGGTGCCCGAAACGGCCAACTCGGTGCAGCGACGAGCCAATCTGCTGCTCGATCGGTGAGGAAGGCGCTACTTCCGCTGGCCCACGTCGGTGTAGAGCGACTCAAGCCCGTCCAGGAAAGCCTTCAGGGCGAGTTCGAAGGCGTCTTGATCGACCTGTTCGGCGTTCTCCCGAAGGCGGTGCGCCTGAACAAGATGCGGGTACCTGTCGACGTAAACCTGAACATCGTCATCGAAACCCTTGGCGAACGACGTCATCGCGGCGCCGACCACAAGGTACTTCGTGGACGCACCGATCAGCGTGGCGTGCCGCGGCGGCCAGCCGGCGCCGACCAGCCCGCCGTGCACCGCATCGGCCCGGCGCAGTGCGGCCTCCCGCCGGGCTGGGCCGTAGGCAAGGAAAGGCACCAGGTTGGGATGCGCACGCAGTGCGGCCCGGTAGGACCGCGCCCAGTTCCCCACCCCCTCGCGCCACCCACCTTCGAAACCGGAGACGTCGACCTGATCCATGATCTCGTTGCCGATCTCGTGCAACAGGTCGTCCTTGGTCTTGACGTGTCCGTACAGCGAAGCCACCTGGACGCCCAGCTTGGCCGCCAGTTTGCGCATGGACAACGCCGCGAGGCCGTCGGAATCCACGATCTCCAGCGCGGCGGCACAAATGCCTGCCCTGCTGAGTATCGGCGTCTTCGGCCGCGCCATCGTTCCTCCGTCCGCACCCCGAACCGCTGGGCGGATTCTACGTGTCCCGCGGCGAATCACCGGGGACGGCGAGCCTGGTCGGCTCCGTGCGCCCGCGTAGCGTTACCTGCTCGGTCTCGCTCCACCGGTCTGCTTCGGTCGGGCTCGCGTTGGTCACCGCGTACATCGAGGCGACCAACCCGCCGGGAATGGACTTGGACAGGTCGGTGAGCCTGGCCGCTTCGTTCACCGGATCGCCGATCACGGTGTATTCGAAGCGGCTCTCCGCGCCGACATTACCCGCGACCACGGGCCCTGCGGCGACGCCGATGCCGGCCGCGCACTCGGGTACCTCGGCTCGCAGCCGTGCACTCATCGCGCGGGCGGCCGCTAACGCATGGCCCGCCGAGTCGGGTAAGGCGTTGGGAGCGCCGAAGATCGCGAGCGCCGCGTCGCCTTCGAACTTATTAACGAATCCTTGGTGCGCCTGGACTTCCGAGACCACGACCGCGAAGAACCGGTTGAGCAGACCGACGACCTCGGTCGGGGGGCGCGATGCGGCGAGGGTCGTCGAGCCCACGATGTCGACGAACAGCACCGCGACCTCGCGCACCTCGCCGCCGAGTTCGATCCGCCTGCTCAGGGCAAGTTGAGCGACCTCATGGCCGACGTGCCTGCCGAACAGGTCGCGGATCCGCTCGCGTTCGCGCATACCGGCGACCATCCGATTGAACCCGGCCTGCAGCAGCCCCAGTTCGGTTCCGTCGAAGACCACGACTTCGGAGTCGAGGTCGCCGCGTTCCACCGTGGCCATCGCCCGGCTGACGGTGCGGATCGGCGCGACGGTCGCCCTGGTCATCAGCAACACCACGCCGAATCCGAAGACGATGGTGACCGCCCCCAGCGCCAGGATGGTGATCGACAGTTGGGTACTGGACACGTCCCCGCGGGCCAGTGCGAACACCGCCACGGTCAGGAGCCCGACAACAGGCACCGCGCTGCCGAGCGCCCACGCCCACAAGGAGCGCGCGGTTACCCCGGCCCCCATCGGTCGTCGCGGCGGGGAGTCGGTGAGGGCGCGTGCGGCCAGTGGCCGTAAGGCGAATTCGGTCAGCAGATAGGAGTTCGCGCACACAACCACCCCGCCGAAGCAGATGGTCAGTGCCACCTTGACGATCGCGATCGGTTCACCGATTCCGTAGAGCGTGGTGAACAGCATCGCGGCGATCAGCCACAGCAGCGCCTGCATCCGAGTCAACCGCCACGGCAGCTTCAAGGTAGCCAGGCGGTCCCGCTCGTTCGCCTGCCGCCGGTCGATTGCCCAGCGCAGTGATCCGAGCGCGCGCTTGGTTCCCCACACCACCCCGACCGCCATGGCGACGACCACATACACCGGGATGATCACCCAATTCACCACCGCGTAATGGGCGGTGAAGACATTTGGCCCGGGAATCACCAGGATCATCAACACCACGACAACGACCGCGCCGATCAGGTTCGCGAGTAACACCGAGAACGTCAGCAGCCCCTGTACCCGCACTCGCAGCAGCACGCCCCGTTCGTCGGCGGATCCGAGCAGCCGCGACCCCAGCGGACGCGCATGACGTCGCGTAATGCCTCTTCCGACCATGGTGCGCAGCGTAATGGCAGGTCTCTTCGGGTTGCCTGCCGTTGTCACCGACGTGCGAGTTCAGCACATGTTTCCTTCATCGTGGTGACAAATTCTGGAGTAGCTTTCCGGTACATGAGGAGTTGTGAGCGCTGTCTCCAACCCGGTCCTTGTGGCTGGACGCCGTACGTGGCAGCATCGTAAACGAACGATGTTTGGTTTTGGAGGAAGTGTGGATCTCCGACTCTCCGACGAACAGCTCGCTGTGCGGAAGCTGGCTCAGGACTTCATCGACCGTGAGGTGGTCCCGCATGCCGCCGAGTGGGACCGGGTCGAGCAGGTCGACCGCGGGATCGTCGGCAAGCTGGGCGAGCTCGGCTTCCTCGGCCTGACCGTGGACGACGCCTACGGCGGGTCCGGCGGTGACTACCTCAGCTACTGCCTGGTCATGGAGGAACTCGGGCGCGGCGACTCCGCGATCCGCGGCATCGTCTCGGTCTCCCTCGGTCTGGTCACCAAGTCGATCGTCGGCTACGGCAGCGAGGAGCAGAAACGGGACTGGGTGCCGCGGCTGTGCGCGGGTGAGGCGCTGGGCTGCTTCGGCCTCACCGAGCCGGGTACCGGATCCGACGCAGGCAACCTGACCACCCGCGCCGAACAGGACGGTGACGACTGGGTGATCACCGGGCAGAAGATGTTCATCACCAACGGCACCTGGGCCGATGTGGTGCTGCTGTTCGCCCGCACAGACGGGCCGGGGCCCAAGGGCATCACCGCTTTCCTGGTGCCGACAGACGCTGCCGGGCTGACCAGGACCGAGATCCACGGCAAGCTCGGTCTGCGCGGTCAGGCCACCGCCGAGCTCAGCCTCGACGGCGTCCGGGTCCCCGATTCCGCCCGGTTGGGCGAGCGGGGCCAGGGGTTCAAGATCGCCATGTCCGCCTTGGACAAAGGCCGCATGTCTGTCGCCGCGGGGTGCGTCGGCATCGCCCGCGGCGCGTTGGAGGCCAGCGTCCGTTATGCGGGCGAACGCGAGCAGTTCGGTAACCCCATCGGCGGATTCCAGCTCGTGCAGGAGATGCTCGCCGAGATGGCGGTCGACACCGACGCGGCCCGATTGCTGGTGTGGCGGGTCGCGGACCTGATCGAACGCGGCGAGCCGTTCGGCACCCAGGCGTCCATGGCCAAGCTGTTCGCCAGCGAAGCGGCGGTGAAGGCGGCTAACCTGGCCATCCAGGTCTTCGGCGGTTACGGCTACATCGACGAGTACCCGGTCAGCAAGTACCTGCGCGACGCCCGCGTGATGACCCTCTACGAAGGCACCAGTCAGATCCAGAAACTACTCATCGGCCGCGCATTGACCGGCATCAACGCATTCTAAGGACACTCCACAATGGACTTTTCGCTCACCGGTGAAGAACGTGAGATCCGCGACTGGGTGCGCACGTTCGTCCGCCGCGAAGTGACGCCGCTCGAACAGGAAGTACTGCGCAGGGAGCGACGCGGTGAGGTCGGCCTGACCGAGGACGAACTGCGCGAACTGCAACTCAAGGCCAAGGAAGCCGGATTCTGGGGGGTGCAGACCCCGGTGGAATACGGCGGGATGGGGCTCTCCGCCACCATGACCGCGCTGCTGTCGGCGGAGATCGGCCGCACGTTCGTGCCGTTCCGTTTCGGTGGCGATGCCGACAACATCCTCTACCACGCCAACGACGAGCAGAAGCAGCGTTACCTGCTGCCGACTATCGCGGGAGAGCGCAAGTCCTGTTTCGCGATCACCGAGCCGGGGGCGGGCTCGGACGCCAAGGCGATCCGCGCGACCGCCCGCAAGGACGGCACGGACTGGGTGATCAACGGTGAGAAGACGTTCATCACCGGCGGCAACGAGGCCGACTTCGCCATGGTCTTTGCCTTGACTGATAAGGAAAAAGGGGCGAACGGCGGCGTCACCTGCTTCCTGGCCGACCGGGAGATGGGCTGGAAGTCCGAACCGATCGACACCATGGGCGAATGGGGGCCTGCCGCGCTGATCTTCGACAACGTGCGGGTGCCCGAGGAGAACATTCTCGGCGAGATCGGCGGCGGCTTCGCCCTGGCCATGCAGTGGATCGGTCGCGGCCGCTACCTCATTCCGGCCCGGGCGCTCGGATCCTGCGAACGCCTGCTGGAGATGGCCATCGACTACGCCAACACCCGGGAGACCTTCGGTGAGCCGATCGCCGAACGGCAGGCCATCCAGTGGATGATCGCCGACTCCGCGGTGGAGATCGAGGCGCTGCGCTGGCTGGTGCTGCACGCGGCGTGGCAGGTCGATCAAGGCATGGATTCCCGGCACGCGCAGTCGATGGCGAAGCTCTACGGTGGCATCAAGGCGAACGAGATAGTCGATCGCGTGCTGCAGATCCACGGCGGCATGGGCTACACAAGGGAACTGCCCATCGAGCGCTGGTACCGCGAACTCCGGCTGGCCCGGATCTATGAGGGCACCGACGAGATCCAGCGCCGCACCATCGCCCGCAACCTGCTCAAGGGCCACGCCAAGCCAACCGGGGTGCTCGGCTGAGCTGATCGCAGACCTACTGGTCGAAGTCAGGGCGTTCTGGCCGGTGCTCGGGCATGACATGTCCGCGTAGTGTTGTCACGCGATTGGCGGCGTGGACGATCCTATCGCTTCGACGAAGACCTCAGGACAGTCGAAGTGCAGTGCGTGACCGGCGCGCGGCACGGTGACCGACCTCGCATGTGGCAGTGTCGCCATGAGTCGGCGAGTAGCCGCTGTAAACACCGGATCGCTGAGTTGCCCGGTCAGGCACGTGACCGGGCAACTGATCGAGCCGATCTGCTTGGGAGAGAGGTATTCCCCCGTGCCGGCGTCGAGTTCGGCCACGGTGGCGGCCGCGTTCTCACGCAGCGTTGCCTGCCATGCGGGCGGGAACCGGTCGAACGCGCATCCACCCGTGGTGTAGCGGCTTGCCCATCGGAAGAACACCTCGGCGCCCGCCGCATCGTTGCGTACTCGGCGGAGCAACTGGGCCTTGATCATCGTTCGCGCCATGAGAAGGCTCATGTGCCTCTTCGCGTGCAGTGGTGGCTCCTCGAGCACCAGCGAGGCGATCAGCTGCGGGTGGCGCACCGCGAGGTCGAGCGCGACGATGCCACCGCCGCTCCATCCAACTACCCTCGCCGGAGCGGCCTGCAGCTCGCGCAACAGGGCGGCAGAATCGTCGGTGTGGCGGCGGAAATCCTTGACCGGCGGATGTTCGGAGCGACCGAATCCGCGACGGTCGTAGGTGATGACGCGGTTGGTCCGGGCGAGCTCGTCGGCAGTTTGCCCCCATAGCTCGGCGGTCGCCCCGTTGCCATGGATCAGCAGAATTGTTTGTCCTTGCCCGCGGTCCTCGTAGTAAAGGTCGACTCCGTCCATGTGCACGCTGGGCATGGCGCCCACCTGCCCTTCTGTTCTGGTTTCGTGGTGAACCTACGGCGGCGCGGGAGGCGGCCACATCGGGCGAATGCCCGATCTTCGCCATGGCCCGCCGGCGGCTCCTCGCTAAAGCAGGCACCTGGCCCGCCGGGTGGGAGCATGGGCAGCAGCGCTGCCAGAGCAGGAGGACTGCGATGCCGCCGACCCGAGAGAACGCCGCTCGCCCACCGGCACCGTTGCGGCTGGCCGAGCTGATCGCTGCACTGTCGGTCGGCACCGACATCGGCACGGGGCAGCCGATCGAGCACGCGCTACGCACGTGTCTGCTGTCCCAGGAACTGGCTCGCCGCTCCGGAATCGCCGGTGATCAGCTCGCCGACGTGTACTACCTCGCGTTGCTTCGGTTTGTAGGTTGCACTGCGGATGCGGCCGAGACGGCTGCCCTGGTGGGCGGAAACGAGATCGGCTTCATCGCAGGCATGGCGCCCGCGTTCATGGGCACCACCGGCGAGCAGATGCGTGCGCTGATCCGCAGCACCGGTGTGGATCTCCCGCCACTTCGCCGAGCCGGGCGGATCGCAGCGGCCCTGGCGGAGGTCAAGGGCGCCGAACGGGCGGTCACGGCCCACTGCGATGCCGCTCAGCAGTTGTCCGCGCGACTCGGCGTGAGCGAAGGCGTGACCTCCGCCCTCGGTCTTGCCTTCGAACGTTGGGACGGCAAGGGCATTCCCGGTCGCTGTACCGGCAAGGAGGTGCCAGAGGCGGTGCGGGTGGTGGTGGTGGCTCGCGACGTCGATCTGTGGGTCAGGCTCGCCGGTGTCGAGCAGGCGATCGAGATCATCGCTCGTCGGGCCGGTCGCGCCTACGACCCCGCCGTGGCTGCCGCATTCACCACCGACGCGCCCGCGGTGCTGGGCGCCGTGGGCTCGCCCGACGCCTGGCAGGCGGTACTCGACGCGGAGCCCGAACCCGCGATTCGTATCGGGCCCGACCAACTTCCCGCAGTTCTGCACGCCTTCGCCGACTTCGCCGACCTGAAGTCGCCGTGGTTCCGCGGGCATTCGCGCGCTGTCGCCGCCCTCGCGGCGGACGCCGCGCGGGTCAGCGGGCTACCAGACGCGGAGGTGACCGCGGTGCTGCATGCCGGTCTGGTGCATGACCTCGGGCGGGTTGGGATCCCTAACGGCATTTGGGACCGAACAGGCCCACTGTCGGTCGACGACTGGGAGAAGGTCCGCCTGCATCCGTACCTCACCGAGCGGATCCTCAATCGCTCGGCCACACTCGCGCCGCTCGCTCGGCTCGCGGCGTGCCACCACGAGCGCGCTGACGGCTCAGGCTATTACCGCAATGCCTGCGGGCCTGAGTTGTCCTACCCGGAGCAGCTGCTCGCGGCCGCCGATGCCTACCAGGCGATGACCGAAGCCCGCCCACATCGGCCCGCGCTGTCACTTGATCGCGCGGCCGCCGAACTCCGGCGAGAGTGCGCCGCGGGTCGATTCGCAACCGCGGTCGTCGCGGCGGTCCTCGAAGCCGGTGGGCACGCCACGGGCAGCCAGCACAAGCCGTGGCCCGCAGGCCTGACCGAGCGCGAGATCGAGGTGCTGCGCCTTATCGCACGCGGTCACTCCAACCGAAGCGTGGCAACAGCACTCGTGATCTCGCCCAAGACCGTTGGCGCCCACGTCGAACACATCTACACGAAGGCAGGCGTATGCACCCGGGCCGGGGCGGCTCTGTTCGCGATGCAGCACCACTTGCTGGAGCCTCCCAACGACCGCTGATGCCGGGACGGCAGCGAAACCCGCCTCGGTGGATTCGAGACCCATTCCGTAAGTTGTTGCCTTCTTCGAAGAAGATGTCTAGTCTGTCTAGATGGAAGGTAGGTGGCAGGTTCAGGATGCCAAGCAACGGTTGAGCGAAGTGCTGCGCAAAGCTCAGCTCGAGGGACCTCAGTTCGTCACAAAACACGGGGAGGAGGTGGCGGTCGTGATCGACATCACCTACTACCGCCATTTGACGGGCGCCGACGTGGAGTTCGACTTCAAGCAGGCGCTCGCCGGGCATGAACTGACAGACGAGGTCGTCGACGTCCTGGACGGGGTTGTCGGCGAGCGTGCGCGCGATCTGCCTCGCGAGGTCGACCTGGAGCCGCACCGGTGAGCTTTCTGTTGGACACCAACGTGGTGTCCGAGGTGCGCAGGCGCAAGCCCGATCCCGGATTGGCTGCCTGGTGGGAGCAGGTCTCGTCGAGTCGGCTGTACCTCAGCGTGCTGACCGTGGGCGAGTTGCACCGCGGTGTCGAGCGGGTCAGGCGGCGCGGCGATATCGGGCAGGCGGAGGCCCTCGGCGAGTGGTTGTCGCGCGTGGTGCGTCAGTTCGCCGACCGCATCTTGCCGGTGGAGCCCGCCGTGGCCGTGGAATGGGGCCGGCAGGATCAGGCTCAGCCGGCACCGGTCGTGGACGGACTCATCGCAGCGACCGCCGTCGTGCACGATCTGACTTTGGTGACCAGGAACCGTCGCGACATGGAGTGCACCGGCGTGCGGCTGCACAACCCGTTTTCCGGCGCACGCACTTGACTCTGTACTGCAGTACAGCGTTGCTGCCTGCCGCAGTACCGTGAGCTCGCGGAGGCTCTGTTCATCTCAGCAGGTCACGGAGAAACGGACCGGCGCGCGCCTTCGGGTCGAACCACGTCGACTTTGGCGGCATCACTTCGCCTGCGTCGGCGACCGCCATGACCTGCTCCATGCTGGGAGGGTGCAGGAGGAAGCCGATCGCCTGGTGGTCGTCACACCAGCGCGCGACGGCCGCGCTGTCCAACGTGCCGGGCAGCAGGTTGACCCGCGGGTCCGATCCGATGGCGGCGACCCCCAGCAATGGGGCAAGGATGCCCTCTTCGAGCGCCACGACGTCAAGCGAAGAACGGGCGTCGGCCGAGTTCCGGATCGTGCGCAGCCGCAGCCGGTACCAGTGGCCGTCGAGTCGCACCGACACCACCCCGGCCGCTGTCTTTGCCACCTCGGCAGTGGTGCATTTCTCGAGCCGCTCGGTAGCGGGTTGTGCGGCCAACGCCTCGAGCAACCTCGACGCCGGTACTCCGGCCGGCGGGGAGATGCAGCGGTGATAGGCGAACACTCGTAGCTCGTCGATAGGGAAGAGGGCGCCGAGGCCGAAGTCGGAGGCCCGATCTTGGTCGTCCCGGTGCCGCAGGGCCGCGAAGCGATCCGCGGCGGCCATTCGATGGTGACCGTCCGCGATGTAGAGCTCCTGCAGGTCATCCAGCTCGGCCTGGACCGCTTGCGTCAGTTCGGCGGCGTGCTCGATCCATACGGTCTGCTGCAGGCCGTCCTCGGACACCAGGTGGACGGCGGGCTCACCCCCTGCGACCTCGGCGAGCAGGGAACGCAGCCGAGGGCGAGGTAGATGGGCGAGCGTCACCGGCACCAACTCGATCTCGGCGGCATCCAGCAACTCACCGAGCTGGCGCTCCCGCTCGGGGCGGGTGGCTTCATGCCGCCGTACTCTGCCGCTGCGGTAGTCCTCCAGCGGCACCTCGACCACGACCCCGGTTTGCTGGTGCCCACCCGACGACAGCCGGTAGACCACTGTGGACGGTGTTCGGGTGAGGCTTGCGTCGTCGGCCAGCCGACGCAGCCGTGCCGCATCGCGACGGACCTGGTCGAGCGAGCCAGCGCCGGATCCGAACAGCGCAGAGTCGAGTGTGGCCAGCTCCCCGGCGAGCGGTGGGCCCACGACGAACGCACGGGTTGGGCGCAGCCGGTTCACACCGTCACTCTACGAGCCGAGCGCATCGTAACCGGCCGGATTCGGGCCCCGGTCCTTGTCCAGCAGTCGCAGTTCGAGCACCGAGGAAACTCATCGTCGGCGCGATGAGTTTTCCTCGCGAGCCTGGTCTGTACCGGTGAGCCCGCCCCATCCGGGG
>JBOHER010000174.1:0-1592 GCA_050701115.1 Haloechinothrix sp.
TGAAGGCCAACATCGGCGATGTGCCGCACGGCGGCATGGTCATCGTGAACACCGATGAGTTCACCAAGCGGAACCTGACCAAGGTCGGGTATGAGACGAGTCCGCTCGAGGACGGGTCGCTGGAGCCATTCCAGGTGCACGAGGTGGCGATGTCGTCGCTGACCAAGGGTGCGTTGGAGTCCACCGGACTGGGCAAGAAAGACGCCGAGCGCGCGAAGAACATGTTCGCCCTGGGTCTGTTGTCCTGGATGTATCACCGGCCGACCGAGGGCACCGAGCGGTTCCTGGCCGAGAAGTTCGCGAAGAAGCCCGACGTCGCCGAGGCGAACATCCTGGCCTTCCGCGCGGGCTGGAACTACGGCGAAACCACCGAATCCTTCGCGGTGACCTACGAGGTCGCCCCGGCGAAGCTGCCGCAAGGCACCTATCGGCAGATCACCGGCAACCAGGCGCTGGCCTACGGCATTGTCGCCGTCGGGGTGCAGTCGAAGCTGCCGATCGTGCTGGGCACGTATCCGATCACCCCGGCCTCGGACATCCTGCACGAGCTGTCCAAACACAAGAACTTCGCTGTGACCACGTTCCAGGCCGAGGACGAGATCGCCGGGGTCGGTGCCGCGCTGGGCGCCTCCTACGGCGGCGCGCTCGGCGTCACCTCCACCTCGGGTCCGGGTGTGGCGCTCAAGAGCGAGACGATCGGGCTGGCGGTGATGACCGAGCTGCCGCTGGTGGTCATCGACGTGCAGCGTGGCGGCCCGTCGACCGGGTTGCCGACCAAGACCGAGCAGGCCGACCTGTTGCAGGCGATGTTCGGCCGCAACGGCGAGAGTCCGGTGCCGGTCATCGCGCCAGCGACCCCGGGTGACTGCTTCGACATCGCGCTGGAGGCCGCCCGGATCGCGCTGACCTACCGCACCCCGGTGATGCTGCTGTCCGACGGCGCGATCGCCAACGGCTCCGAACCCTGGCTCATCCCGGATGCCGCCACCCTGCCCGACCTGTCGGTGCAGTTCGCCGCCGAGCCGAACGCGATGGACGGCTCGGAGGAGCACTGGCCCTACGTGCGCGACGCCGAGACGCTGGCCCGCGAATGGGCCCTGCCCGGCACCCCAGGGCTCATGCATCGCATCGGCGGGCTGGAGAAGGCCGACAACCAGGGCCACATCTCCTACGACCCGGACACCCACGACCGCATGGTCCGGCTGCGCCAAGCCAAGATCGACGGCATCCCCGTCCCGGATCTCACCGTCGACGACCCCACCGGTGACGCCCGCGTGCTGGTGCTGGGCTGGGGCTCGAGCTTCGGCCCGATCGGCGCGGCCTGCCGCCGCGTTCGCAAGAAGGGCCACCCGATCGCCCAGGCCCACCTGCGCCACCTCAACCCGCTGCCGGCCAACCTCGGCGAGATCCTCGAGCGCTACGAGAAGGTGCTCGTGCCCGAGATGAACCTCGGTCAACTCGCCCTGCTCCTGCGCGCCCGATACCTCGTCGACATCGAGTCCTACACCAAGGTCGCCGGGCTGCCGTTCAAAGCCGAAGAACTACAGGGAGTGTTCCTCGATGCGATCGCCTAGCGGAGAGCCTGTCCGGCT
>JBOHER010000175.1:0-6529 GCA_050701115.1 Haloechinothrix sp.
CCATGCATGGTGCCCGCCCTTCGCATCGCGCGAGCCACCGTAACCGCGGCTCGGACCTTACTAAACAGTAACCGTCGTGATTACTTGACGGTGACCTTGGCCCCCGCGCCCTCGAGCTTCTCCTTGGCCGCGTTGGCGGCGTCCTTGTCGACCTTCTCCAGGATCGGCTTAGGCGCGCCCTCGACGAGCTCCTTGGCCTCCTTCAGGCCAAGACCGGAGACGACCTCACGGACGACCTTGATGACCTGGATCTTCTTCTCGCCCGCGGACTCGAGGACGACGTCGAACTCGTCCTGCTCGGCAGCGGCCTCGGCCGGTGCGGCGGCGCCCGGGGCGGCGACAACGGCGGCCGGGGCGGCCGCCGTGACGTCGAAGGTCTCCTCGAAAGCCTTCACGAACTCGGATAGCTCGATCAGGGTCAGCTCCTTGAACGCGTCAAGCAGCTCGTCAGTGCTCAGCTTGGCCATGATCTTGGCCCTTCCTTTCAGGTGTTGCGGCTCTTGGGGAGCTCGAACTGGTTGTGGGTTGTTCAGCTCTCGGCTGGCTCTTCGGCGCGACGCTTCTCTTCGAGCGCGGCGGCGAGACGGGCGACCTGGGAGGCCGGTGCTGCGAACAGCGCGGCGGCCTGGGACAGCTTGGCCTTGAATGCGCCTGCCGCCTTGGCAAGCAACACCTCGCGGCTCTCCAGATCGGCGAGCTGGGAGATCTCGCCGACCGTGATCGGACGGCCATCCATGTAGCCACCCTTGATGACAAGGGCGGCATTGTCCTTCGCGAACTTCTTCAGTGCTTTCGCCGCTTCGACCGGCTCGCCCTCGATGAAGGCGATTGCGGTCGGCCCGATGAACAGCTCGTCCATACCCTCGATGCCCGCGTCCTCTGCGGCACGCTTGACGAGGGTGTTCTTCGCGACCCGGTACTTGGCGCCAGAGCCGAGAGTGCGACGCAGCTCGGTGAGCTGGGAAACGGAGAGGCCGGTGTACTCAGTGACAACGGCCGCCGAGCTGGTGCGGAACCTGTCCGCGATCTCGGCGACGGCCGCCACCTTGTCGGGCTTCGCCATGGTCGCCTCCTCTCTTGGCTAGTGACCACTGGCCAAGACCCCTGGGACGACGAAACGCCCCGGCGCAGCAGGCGCGGGGCGTTGATGGCACGCATACGGTGCGGCCAGCCTCGTTCCTCCTACGCGGGCCGCCCACGTCATCTGCGGGACCTTTGTTCCGCGAGCCAGACGGCACGCGGAAAACCAGCGGTCTTCGGTAGAACCGTGGAACAGACTACGGCACGCCAACGGGCGGCGATGCGCGGGGCCCGCGAACGAGCCATCCGGCATCATGGGAGCCGTGGTGGAGCACAGCAAGGACCAGCCGCACGAGGACGAGTGCCCGCCCGGCTCGGCCGTTGAGCCGGTGCGGCAGGCCCAGCCCGCACCCCAGCTCGATCCGGAGCGGCTCCGTCAGTTCGAGGAGTTCCAGCGGTTCCAGGAGTTCCAGCGGTTGCATGCGGGGTCAACTCATCAGACGGAACGTCCCCGGCGCAGGCCGAGGTGGCTGCGGATGCTGGCCAACAAGTACTTCCGCCGAGTGCTCTACGTCCTGGTCCTGCTGATCGCCGCGAAGATCGCCTACGACTCCACGTTCGGCGGCGACGACACCGGCGACCGACCGGCGGCGGAAACCGGCGGCGGCACCTATCGCACGAACCAGATCCTGTCCACCAAGCCGTACGAGGCCGTGCGGCAGGTCTACGACGCGATCGCCCAGGAAGACCAGCAATCCGGCCAACCGCTCGTCGACCACGCCTGTGGGCGGTTCCGCGAGGACGTGCAGCAACAATTCGCGGAGAACATGGGCTACCGGGACTGCCGGGTCGCGGTGCTTGAACTGCACGAGCAGGTCACCCAGGTCAACGACTACGCCGAGTCGATGCCCTCCAGCGGGTTCGAACAGCCGCTCGGCGACACCCTGCGCATCAGCTCCTGCGACTTCCCGATCGTCGGCGGACCGAATCTCGGTGCGTTCACGGTGAGCAAGGTGGAGAAGGGCCAGTGGCTGATCACCGGCCACCAGGCCGAGCCGACTCCGTGTCCCGCACGCCCCGGAAAGTTGCCTGCGAGTTTCCCCCGATAGGTGACCCTTCGCGGGAAAGTCGCCGGCGAGATTCCCTTAGACCTCCGCGTCGAGCAGGTTGCGGGTACGCGCCGGGTCGACCGGGATGCCAGGGCCCATCGTCGTGGAGAAGGTGACCTTCTTCAGGTAACGGCCCTTCGCCGAGGACGGCTTGGCACGCAGCACCTCGTCCAGCGCAGCGGCGTAGTTCTCGACCAGCTTCTCGGTGTCGAAAGACGCCTTGCCGATGATGAGGTGCAGGTTGGCCTGCTTGTCCACCCGGAAGTTGACCTTACCGCCCTTGATGTCGGCGATGGCCTTGGCGACGTTCGGGGTCACCGTTCCGGTTTTCGGGTTGGGCATCAGGCCACGCGGGCCGAGGATACGGGCGATGCGCCCCACCTTGGCCATTTGGTCCGGCGCCGCGATCGCGGCGTCGAAGTCGAGCCAGCCACCCTGGATGCGCTCGATCAGTTCGTCGGTACCGACCGCGTCGGCGCCCGCGCCCTCGGCCTCAGCGGCCTTGTCGCCGGTGGCGAAAACGATGACGCGTGCGGTCTTACCGGTGCCGTGCGGCAGGTTCACGGTGCCGCGGACCATCTGGTCGGCCTTGCGTGGGTCAACGCCGAGCCGCATGGCGACCTCGACGGTGGCGTCCAACTTGACCTTGGAGGTTTCCTTGGCGAGCTGGGCGGCCTCCAGCGGTGCGTACAGCCGCGCGTGGTCGATCATCTCGGCGGCCTGACGGTAGGCCTTGCTGCGCTTGGTCATGCTCTGTCCTTCTGCTCTATCTCATGCTGGATCAGTTGTGGTGCGAGCCAGCGCGTGGCTCTCCCACGATGTGTCCGCGCTCTATGCACAAGTGTTGCGTCCCAGGACGCGGACACGTGTGCATGAACCGCGGACACGACGGTCACTCGACGGTGATGCCCATCGACCGAGCGGTGCCCGCGATGATCTTCGCGGCCTGGTCGATGTCGTTGGCGTTGAGGTCGGACTTCTTGGTCTCGGCGATCTCCTTGACCTGGTCCCAGGTGACCTTGGCGACCTTGTTCTTGTGCGGTTCGGCCGAGCCCTTGTCCACACCGGCAGCCTTGAGCAGCAGCTTCGCGGCGGGCGGGGTCTTGAGCTTGAAGTCGAACGAACGGTCCTCGTACACGGAGATCTCAACCGGCACCACGTTGCCGCGCTGCGACTCGGTCGCCGCGTTGTAGGCCTTGCAGAACTCCATGATGTTGACGCCGTGCTGGCCCAGCGCGGGGCCGACCGGCGGTGCCGGGTTCGCCTGCCCGGCCGCGATCTGCAGCTTGATAATCGCTGCGAGCTTCTTCTTCTTGGGTGGCATTTCTCGTATTCCTGTTCAGTGATACCTACCCGGGAGCCTGCCAGCACCCCGGCGTGTGACGGCCGCGGGCCGTCAGATCTTGGAGACCTGGTTGAACGACAACTCGACCGGAGTCTCCCGGCCGAAGATCGACACCAGCACCTTCAGCTTCTGTCCATCCGCGTTGACCTCGGAGATCGTGGCGGGCAGCGTCGCGAACGGTCCGTCCATGACGGTAACCGACTCGCCGACCTCGAAGTCCACCTCGACGACCTCACCACGGGACAGGCCCGCTCCGGCCTCGGCGCCCTTGCCCGCCTTGGCGGGGGCGGCCTTTTCGACCTGCGGGGCGAGGAGCTTGAGCACATCGTCGATGCCCAGCGGGGAGGGGTGGTTGGTCGCACCGATGAAGCCGGTGACCCCAGGCGTATTGCGGACCGCGCTCCACGACGCGTCATTGAGCTCCATGCGGACCAGGATGTAGCCAGGCAAGACCTTGCGCTGCACCAGCTTGCGCTGACCGTTCTTGATCTCGGTGACCTCTTCGGTCGGCACCTCGATCTGGAAGATGTAGTCCTCGACGTCCAGCGTCTGGGTACGGGTCTCGAGGTTGGTCTTGACCTTGTTCTCGTAGCCTGCGTAGGAGTGCACCACGTACCACTCGCCAGGAGCGTTCTTCAGCTGTTCGCGAAGCTCGGCGACCGGGTCGTGCTCCTCGACGACGTCCTCCCCGGCAGCTTCCTGCGCGGCAGCTGCCTGCCCGGGAGCCCCATCGGACGCAGGGTCAACCGTGGCATCGACGGCGGCCTGCTCATCCGTCGTCTCGGTCAGCTCCTCGGCACCTGCCGTGCCGTTCTCGGAGGTCACTGTGAAGTCCTCTCATCTATCGCGTGTGGTGGTCGCAGCTTTCCAGCAGCGGCACCGCAAGCAGCGGTATCAGCCGAACAAGGCGAACATCGCCCTGGCGAACACCAGGTCCAATACCGCGACCAGCCCGACCATGAAGGCCACGAACGCCAACACCACGATGGTGTAGGTGACCATTTGCTTGCGCGTCGGCCAGATCACCTTGCGGAGCTCGGCCAACACCTCGCGGATGTAGCGCACGATCCGCTTTGGCAGCGGCTGCTTCTCCTCCACGCGGTCCCGCTTCGGCGTGGGCTGGTCCTTGCGCCCGGCAGGCGCGGTGCCCGCCGACTGGCCCCTTGCCGACTGGCCCTGGCTGCCGTTAGCAGTGCTCGCACGGCCGGAGGCACGCCGCTCACGCCGACCAGCGGCGGTTTCCGGACGGGACGGACGCGGGGCGTCCTTGTCCTGGTCCTTCTCGCCGTCGTCGCTCACGAGGCACTCCTCCACTTGTGGTAGGTCACGATCACGGTGCAGGGGTGACAGGACTTGAACCTGCAACCTGCGGTTTTGGAGACCGCTGCTCTGCCAATTGAGCTACACCCCTTTGCCAGGGATACCCGCCACCGCCGACGGCCCTGCGCTGTTGTGGACGCGCGAGCCCGACCCCGCATGGGCTACGGGGACAGGCGACCTTACGTTCCAAGTTTGGAAGTGTACGGCAACGGCGTGATCGATCGACAACCGCGCCCTCCATGCAGGCGACCGGCACACCGTGCGCACCCCTTGCGCCGACTGTGACCAGTATGACCTGGTCCGAAACGGACGTGAAAGCATAGGGGCATGGTCTCTTCGGACGTACCCAGCACAACCAGTTCCACCTCCCGCATCTCCGCGCGCATCGCGGCCATCGAGCCATCTGCGACGCTCGCGGTGGACGCGAAGGCCAAGGAGCTGAAGGCACAGGGCCGCCCGGTGATCGGTTTCGGCGCCGGACAGCCCGATTTCCCCACTCCCGACTACATCGTCGATGCGGCTGCCGATGCGGTTCGCGATCGCGCGAACCACGGCTACACGGCCGCGGCGGGCCTGCCCGAACTGCGCGAGGCGATCGCCGCCAAGACCAAGCGCGACTCCGATGTCGAGATCTCCGCCTCCCAGGTGCTGGTCACCAACGGCGGCAAGCAAGCCGTGTACTCGGCGTTCGCCACCCTGTGCGACCCCGGTGACGAGGTGCTGCTGCTCGCGCCGTACTGGACCACCTACCCGGAGGCGATCAAGCTCGCTGGCGGCGTCCCGGTCCAGGTCACCGCCGACGAGACGACGGGCTACCTGGTCACGGTCGAACAGTTGGAGTCGGCCCGCACCGACCGCACCAAGGTGCTGCTGTTCAACTCACCGTCCAACCCGACCGGCGCGGTGTACCCGCGCGAGCATGTCGAGGCGATCGGACGCTGGGCCCATGAGCACGGCATCTGGGTGGTCACCGACGAGATCTACGAACACTTGGTCTACGACGGCGCGCTGGCGCACTCGATTACCGCGGTGGTGCCCGAGTTGGCCGACACCACGCTGATCCTCAACGGCGTGGCCAAGACCTACTCCATGACCGGGTGGCGGGTCGGCTGGATGGCGGGCCCACAGGACGTGGTCAAGGCGGCGTCGTCCTACCAGTCGCACTTGTGCGGCAACGTCGCCAACGTTTCGCAACGGGCAGCCATTGCGGCCATCGCGGGACCACTTGACGCCGTCGCGGAAATGCGCACGGCGTTCGATGTCCGGCGCAAGCGGATCGTGCAACTGCTGTCGGAGATTCCCGGTGTCGAGTGCCCGACCCCGGAGGGCGCGTTCTACGCCTACCCGTCGGTGCAGGCGCTGCTCGGCAAGGAGCTGCGTGGGGTCACTCCGACCAACACCGTTGAGCTGGCCGATCTGATCCTTGAGCACGCCGAGGTCGCGGTCGTGCCCGGTGAGGCCTTCGGTACGCCGGGTTACTTCCGCTTCTCCTACGCCCTTGCCGAGTCCGACCTGGTCGAGGGCGTATCCCGGGTCGCGAAGCTGCTCGGCGAGATGCGCTGAAAGACGCCATCAGCGCGTTGGGTGCAATGAAAGGGCCTTTCATTGCACTTGAGTTTCGCAGTTATGCGGCGGTGGCGGCGCAGGCCAGGGCGTAGTCGCGGTATTTGTGGGGGTCTGGTTGAGCTGCGCCAACGCCCGTTATTCGGGCTGCGATGAGGGTGCGGCGCAGCTT
>JBOHER010000176.1:0-2961 GCA_050701115.1 Haloechinothrix sp.
TGCAGAACGCGGGCACAACCGACTGGATCTACCCATCCGAGGACAAGGATGGCATCCAGGAAAAGTTGGTCAACGTGAGCGGTTTCTGACCGGCAGGCGTGCGTCACGGGGAGCGGGTCGTCCGATCACGGGTGCGATCGAACTCGGAAAATCGCCTCACGCACATCCTGGTAGTTCAAGGCCATCCCGTGACTCCGTTCCGTCCGTCGTAGGCGGGCCTTCCCTATACTGTGCCCGGCATGCGGAATGATCAGATCCATGAGTGAGCCGACCGTGGTGTACCTGGTGGAGGACCACACCGATCCAGAACCGACGACCTACACCCGATACTTCGCGCACGTCTACCTCAGTCGAGACAAGGCCAAGGCCGGGGTTGAGCACTGGGCGCAGCGCGGTGGCCATGGCGCGGTTCGCTGGGAGTAACACGAGCCGGCGTCCTACGCCTACGCGGCCGAGGGCGACCAGCGGAACTTGTACAAGGTGGTTCCGCTGCGGGTGCATCCCGACAGCCAGCCTGAACGCCGACCCGCCGGCTAGTTAGCTGTTCTCGTCGGCGGCCAGCAGGTGCCGCAGGAACCGGTCCGGCGAGTTAATGAAGCCGCGGGTGAGGGTGACCGGGTCGGCCTCGTCGCAGCTGACCGGCTCGATCTGCCCGTCGCCGTCGATCTGCAAGATCAGCGCCCCCGGCACGGCCAGCAGTATCGGTGAGTGTGTCGCCACCACGAACTGGCTGCCCTGCTCGACGAGCTTGGCAATGCGGGCGACCAGAGCGAGGGCACCATTCACCGACAGCGCCGCCTCCGGTTCGTCGAGCAGGGCAGCCCGTTCGGGCCGAACCGGTGCGTCACCAGGTCCAAAAAGGACTCACCGTGGGAGCGCTCGTGCAACGACGTTCCGCCGTAGGCGGGCAGCAGCGGCACCGCGCTGGCGTTGTCCAGCCGGTCGATCTCGGTAGCCACGTTGTAGAACGACTCCGCCCGCAGGAAGAACCCGGTGCGCGGTTTGCGGACCCCCCACCGCAGGATCAGGTGATCACCCAGGCTCGATTCGCTGGCGCGGGTGGCGAACTGAAACGACTGCGACCCGCGTTCGGCGTTGAAGCCAGCCGCGACCGCGAGCGCTTCGACCAGCGTGGATTTGCCGATGCCGTTGTCGCCGACCAGGAACGTAACTCCCGGGTCCAGGTCCAGCCCGCCGAGGCGGTCGAGCTGCCGCACGATCGGCAGCGTGAACGGGTACCGCCCTGTCGAGGTGTGCGGGTCCAGCCGGACCTGCTGGATGAACCCGCCGGGCCGGGTACGGGCACGGTTCACGGCTGGGCACCCTCCTCGTCGATGTGGTCCAGATCGTTGTCGATCTCATCCCCCACCTGGGCGCAGGCGGCCACGTTCAGCCACAGTAGCTTTGGACGGAACCCGACGGCGGCTGCGGTCTATTCGGCGGCATCCGCGCCGGGTTTACCGATTGGCCCCTCCGAGAATCCGCGAACCGGTCGACTTGGTGGGTCGACCAGTTCGATGCCGAGGGCGACGACACCGAGGGCTTCGCGCTCGGGTGGGTAGATCTGGCGGATGTTCGCGAGTTGCTCGTCGCGAGTGGCCAGCGGGTTGACCGAGGCGACGGACTCGTGGTTGAACATCTCGTCGAAGGTGTCGTAGCGGGCCACGCGGGTGACACGGGTGAGGACCTGGTCGCCTTGGCAGCGGAACCGGATCAGCGAGCCTTCCTTGATCTTGCGGCGACTGGAGTCGTTGACACGGATCTCGGTGGTCTTGCGGCCGGTGGCGATGAGCTCGAAGTAGCGTTTATAGATGCCCATCTCGTGGGCGCGGACGACGGGTTCGGTGGGGCGTGCGGTCATGATGCGGCCGAGTTCCTTGACGGTGAACGAGCGGAAGAAGTGCTTGGGGTCGGTCAGCAGCTCGCTGACCATCCAGACCAGGGAGTCGACGTAGTTGTCGATCGGGCCGGGCCAGGCGGTGGTGTCGAGCATCCAGGGTTCGACGTCGGCGGGCAGGGCGCCCCTGCCCTGCTCTCGCAGCAGGGACTTCGACAGCTTCGCCCCGGTCGGGGCGAGTACCTGCGGTGTGAACACGCGGATCGGCATGTGCGCGGGCGGAGTGTTCAGCGCGCCGAGAGCGCCGTCGACGAGCTGACAGCCGAAGGCCCAGTCGCCGCCCTTCATCATCACGTGCAGCGTGCCGGGGGCACGGCCGAGCGCGCGTTCTTTGACCAGGTTGCGATAGAGGGTGGCCAGGTCGAGGTAGGGCTGGTCGTCCTCGGGGTCGATGTGCGCCTCATAGGCCCCGTGGTCGAAGCAGACCGCGGTGAACGTGGCGCCGTCCTCGTCGAGGTGAGCGAGCTTGGTGCGGTCGGCGCGTTTCTCCGCCCAGCCGCAGTCCGGGCAGGGGACGCGGACGTGGACGACGCCGTGGGAGGGCGCCATCCACCAGCGGATGTCCTCCAGCCGTTCCAGGGTGCGCAGGAACTCGGCCCGGAACCCGGGAGTGGCTTGCTGGTCGGTGTAGGTCTCCACCTCGTAGTCGGTGTCGGTGGCCTGCGACAGTGACGTGAAGAACGCCTGGTAGTAGCCGTCGATCAGCTCGCCGATCTTGTCCTTGCCCAGGGCGTGATAGTAGGTCTGCTGGTAGGCGGTGTGCGTCTCCGGGTCGAGCACCACCTCGTAGGGCGCGTTGTCCAGTGCGCCGAACCGGACGCGGGTGTCGATGGAGAATTCCCGCCGGCAGATCTTGGCGAGCAGGAACGCCGCGGTCTGGACCAGGTTGGTGCCCAGGTGCGGCCCCCCGTTGATCTGGGTGCCGACCACGAACTCAATCGGGTGCGGCTCTCCTGGAGGGAACCTCATGCAGCCTGCGGGATGACGTTGTCGGCGTAGCGGGACTGGTGGATTCGCTGTCGTTCCTGGGCGAGGTGATATCGCCAGTACGCGTCGATGTCCCC
>JBOHER010000177.1:0-8039 GCA_050701115.1 Haloechinothrix sp.
CTGGTCACCGTGAACCAGTAGTGCTCGTTGCGGTAGTGGTGCAGCCGGTGGTTGCGCCGGATCGCCTTGTACAGCCGAGAGCGCGGGCGGTAGTTGCTGTGGATGAGGTAATGCGTCCACTCGTAGCCAAAACCGAGCAGTGCGACAACGGTCAGGAAGGTCAGCCCGACACCCACCCGCGGGAAGGCCAGCAGGGCGATGGCCGTGTAGAGCGGCAGCAACAAGAGCAGCGCCTGCCAGGGAATGAAGACCAGCGGGACATCGCGTGGATCCGCGTGGTGCGCACGATGCTTGCGGGCCAGTACCGAGTCGATGGTCATGCTGCCGAGCTTGCGCGGCTTGGCGTGCAGCACGCACACGTGCACGAACCACTCGAAGAGCGGGAACGCCGCGATCATGATCACCGGAACGAGCGCGTCGGTCCACCGCCAGTCGCCGACCATGAACCGGGCGGTGGAAGCGGCGACCAGGGTGGTCCCGATCAGCCAGGGGGAAGGATGCCGCCAGAACGCTCGCCACGAGTTGGTCAATGAGACGCCTTTGCTGGTCATGATTCCTCCAGTTGACGAAGGGCACCGAGCAACGCGGTGGTCGCGGGTGAGAGCAGGTCCTCGGCTGCCCGGCGAGCACGGTCGGCGTCACCCGCGACAATGGCGTTGGCCAGCGCCCGGTAGGCCGCCACCCGCCCGACCTCGGCCGCCATCACGGTCGCCAGCGCGTCCAGCGCGGGTTCGTATGCCACGCGCAAACTGTTGAACATCAAGCGGAATGCGATCGAATCGGCGCCGTCCACGACGTGGTCCCAGAAGGTCAGCGCGACGCGTTGCCGGGCCACCGGATCCTGGTCGTCGGCGAGTGCCCGTACCGACTCGTTCAGCGCATCGGCCAGCCGCACGCCCGCACGCTCGGCGGCAAGCGCGGCAACCTTCGGACCGACATGCAGGCGGGCCTCGAGGATGCTGCGAGCGACCGCGAGGTCGATCTCACCGCGCCGAAGCAGCAGACGCGGAAGGAGATCCAACCCGGCGTGCCGCCGGAAGTCCCGGACCGTGGTGGCATCACCCTGCCGCACCTCGACCAGTCCGGCCTGCGCCATCCGCTGCAGCGCCTCCCGCACCGCGGGCCGGGAAACGCCCAGCACCTCGGCGAGCCTGCGCTCGCTCGGCAGGCTTTCCCCGGGGGCCAGTTGACCACCGACGACCTCGGCGAGGATCTGGTCGAACACCTCGTCGGGAACGGACCGGCGAGCCACCCGCTGCAATGCCATACCTCGACGCTAAGGCGGAATCAGTAGATGGTCAAGTGGTCAGACCAATGACCTGAGTAGTGTCCCGGATGTGCCAGGCTGCCCGATCCAGGACAGTTCCGACTATGACGAGCACACCCGACCTCTCCGACGCCCTTGCCGCGCCTCGCCGAGGCGCTCGAAGACGTCACCGCGCACCTCGACGCGGTCAGCGCCGAACTGCGCGCGGCAGCCGTGAGCCTTGCCGCGGCGGCGCACCGGATCGACGCCTTGCGTGGCGGTGCGGCAGCGGCTTGGCTGACGGCCGGAACTGTGACGCTCTACGGGGCCACTGGCGTGATCCTGTGCCTGACCCTGCTGCCGCTTGCCCTCGGTGCCGGGCTGGTGCTGCTCGCCGCCGGATCGCGGTATGTCCGGCTGGTCAGCGCGGAGGCCACGCCGGTCCGGGACGAGGGCCCACCCGCCGGAACGGTGCGGCAGCCGGACGATCGGTAATGAATCGGCGCCGAAATGCGACAATCCTCGGCAGCATGTCCGCAGGTTGCTTCATGTCACTCGATCGTGGTGGTACTTTCTGGGAATTCACCGCGTCCGAGACGGCAGTCGCCCGTTAAGACATGTGGCCGTGTCTGCACGGCCGTTGTCCGGTGGTGTCCGATCTGGGCACAACCGGATCGAGTCGTCGGCGTCGATCGCACAGCCCCCCGAGCGATCGGCGTCGGCGGCGCCTCGATCCGCTGAACGCCGTTCACTATCCTCACGGGCAACGTCGGAATGCGACTCAGTGACGGCCGAGCGGAGGCGAGATGAGCGAGCTCAGCGGCCTGCACCGCTGGCGGCCCGACACCGGGAGCGAGATTCGCAAGACCGCGCGGGCGCTGCTCATCGAGCACGGCGTCCAAGGGGTCACGCTCCGCGCGATCGCACGTGCCCTTGGCATCACGGCACCTGCGCTCTACCGCTACTACCGCTCCCACTCCGATCTGATCGAGCAGGTGCGCGCCGACATCTGCGGGGATCTGGCCGGTGAACTCACCGCGGACATCGCCGCCCAGCCGAGTGACGACGTCATCGCGCAGTTCTTCGCCGCCTGCCGCGGCTTCCGCCGGTGGGCGCTGGCGCATCCGCGCGAGTTCACCTTGGTCTTCGCCTTCCGAGCGAACGCGGACTCGGGTGCAGCAGGCGACGCCGCCCTCACCACCCTGGACACCGCAACCGAGCCGTTCGGCCGGGTGTTCATCTCCAGCGCGGCCCGGCTGCTCGCCGCGCACGCCATCACCTTGCCGCCGGACGATCTGGTGCCACCGGAACTGCACGGCGACATCTCCGCGTTCCGCGACGCACTCCTGGTACTTCTCGCCGAAGCCGAGGCGCCGATCGACGCCGACCGGCTCAACCTGGGCATGGCCTACCTGATGCTGCAGTACTGGACGCGCATCTACGGCCACGTCGCCCTCGAGGTCTTCGGCAACTTCCCCATACCGGTGTCCAAACCGGACGCCCTCTTTGACTCCGTGCTCGATGGCATCGCGCGCGAGGTGGGGCTGGTGTGACCTGCGGCTACGGCCGTCAGTGCTGATCCACGCGCGGCAGAACACCGGTTTCACCGTGCCCCCGGCCGCCGATTGGGCGCAATGGCGCACCGAAGACGCGGAGTATGCCCACGAAGCTGACGCCGTCAGGCATGAAGTCACCGGCATCTGGGAGCGGTTGGCGTGACCTGGCACCGGAACAAGCCGCCCGAGCAGGTGTGCGCAAGCGCGCTTGGGATGATCGCGAGGAAGACCCGAGAAGGATGCGCGCCATGCGCGGATGCCTATGTTGATCTCGCCCGACGGTTCGGCGCAACAGACGAACAGATTGCCCAGGCACTTGGTCAGGCTGTGTCGCTCCCGCCCGCCACCCCCACGGCGCGGGGCCAAGGTCGCGGTGATGGTCGCTTTGCCAGCGGATAAGCTGACAGCCGGCACATTCACCGCCCACCTTGCTAGACACGAGGAATCCATGGCAACCGATCTCACCGCCGCAAGGCCGCGTGTTCTCTCCGGGATCACCGCGACCGGCAAGCTCCACATCGGTAACTACACCGGCGCCCTGAGCGTCTGGGCGCAGGAGCAAGATCGGTTCGAGAACTTCTTCTTCATCGCCGACCTGCATGCACTGACCATCCCGGAGAACATCCGCCCCGATCACCTCCGCGAACGCATCAAAGAGATCGTCGCCCTGTACCTGGCATGCGGGCTGGACGTCTCCAAGTCGGTGCTGTTCCTCCAGTCGCGGGTGCCCGCCCATGCGTCTCTCGCGTGGATCTTCGACTGCGTGACGCCGATCGGCTGGCTGGAACGAATGACGCAGTACAAGTCCAAGTCCGACCGCGCCAACCCAAGCGCGGGGCTGCTGACCTACCCGGCGCTGATGGCCGCCGACATCTTGCTCTATCGGCCCGACTACGTGCCCGTCGGCGACGACCAACGACAGCACATCGAACTGACACGCGACATCGCGCAGCGCTTCAACAGCATGTTCGGGGAGGCATTCGCGATCCCCGAAGCCATGATCCGCAAGACAGGAGCTCGGATCATGGGGCTGGACGATCCCACTGTGAAGATGAGCAAGAGCTTGGCGGAAACGCGAGACGGCCACGCAATCGGCCTACTCGACCCACCGAACAAGATCCGTAAGACGATCATGCGGGCGGTCACCGACTCCGGCACCGAGGTCCGAGCAGACAACCTAGGCCCCGGCATCGAGAACTTGCTCACTCTGTTCGAGGTACTGGCAGGCAGCAGTCGGGAGGACGCGCTCGCCCAGTTCGAGGGGAAGGGCTACGGCGTGCTCAAGAAGGCCGTGGCGGAGGTCGCCATAGAACGGATAACCGCCATCCAGGAGCAATACCACGAGGTCCGCGCGGACGAAGCCTACCTCGACAAGACGCTCGCGACAGGCGCAGAGAAGGCAGCAGCAGTCGCTGACGAGACGCTTGAGACCGCCATGCGGCTCACCGGGCTGCTGTAACTGCCAAGGGATCGTCAGTGCCCTAGCTGACCAGGCCGACCGTACGGGTGCCAACAGGCGCTTCAGCTCGCCTCACACAACCACATTCACCAGGCGGCCCGGCACCACGATGACCTTGCGCGGCTCGGCACCGTCCAGCAGGGCCACGACCTTCTCCTCGGCCAGCGCCGCGGCCTGCACGGCGTCGGCGTCTGCATCAGCAGGCACGGTCACCCGCGAGCGGACCTTGCCGTTCACCTGGATCGGGTACTCCACGGTGTCGTCCACCAGGTACCGCTCGTCGGCCTCCGGGAACGGTCCGTGCGCGAGTGCGTCCGGGTGGCCCAGCCTGCTCCACAGCTCCTCGGCGATGTGCGGGCACAACGGAGCCAGCATCAACACCAGCGACTCGGCCAGCGCGCGCGGCGTCGCGTCTTGGGCACCGTAGACCTTGGTGACGTAGTTGTTCAGCTGGATCAGTTTCGCGCCCGCGGTGTTGAACCGCAGGTCGGCGTAATCGGCCCGCACGCCCGCGATCGTCTTGTGCAGCTGCCGCAGGTCATCTTCGGTCAGCGCAGCAGTGTCCGATTCGGACACCCGCAGCTTGCCGGTGTTCTCGTCCACAACCAGCCGCCACAGCCGCTGCAGGAAGCGCTGCGCGCCCACCACGTCCTTGGTCGCCCACGGCCGGGACACGTCCAACGGGCCCATGGACATCTCGTAGAACCGGAAGGTATCCACCCCGTACTCCTCGGCCATCTGGTCCGGGGTAACGACATTCTTCAGGCTCTTGCCCATCTTGCCGTATTCCTGGGTGACCTCTTCGCCGTTGTAGAAGAACTTGCCGCCGGACTCGACGACCTCCTCGGCGGGCACGTACACGCCCCGCGCGTCGGTGTAGGCGAAGGCCTGGATGTAACCCTGGTTGTACAGCTTGCGG
Organism: Haloechinothrix sp.; assembly: GCA_050701115.1. Classification (GTDB taxonomy): domain Bacteria; phylum Actinomycetota; class Actinomycetes; order Mycobacteriales; family Pseudonocardiaceae; genus JBOHER01. Next base: position 5,181 of record JBOHER010000177.1, read on the forward strand.
TAGGGCTCATCGGAGGACACGTGGCCCAGGTCGTGGAGCACCTTGTGCCAGAACCGGGCGTAGAGCAGGTGCAGCACGGCGTGCTCGACGCCACCCACGTAGAGGTCGATGCCACCGGGGTCGTTCGCGCCATGCTCGGCCGGTCGTGGGCCCATCCAGTATCGTTCGTTCTCCGGGTCGCACAACTGCTCGGCATTGGTCGGATCGATGTAGCGCAGCTGGTACCAGCAGGAGCCCGCCCAGTTGGGCATGGTGTTGGTCTCCCGCCGATACGGGCGCTTGCCGTCGCCCAGGTCGAGCTCGACCTCGACCCAGTCGGTGGCCTTGGCCAGCGGCGGCGACGGCTCGGAACCGGCGTCCTCGGGGTCGTAGGTGGTCGGGGAGTAGTCGTCGACGTCCGGCAGTTCGACCGGCAGCATGTGCTCCGGCAGCGGGTGCGCGATGCCTTCCACGTCGTAGACGATCGGGAACGGCTCACCCCAGTAGCGCTGGCGGGAGAACAGCCAGTCGCGCAGTTTGTACTGCACCGCGGCCGTGCCGTGGCCGTGCTCCTCCAGCCACGCGGTGATGGTCTTCTTCGCGTCGTCGACGCCCAACCCGTTCAGCGTCAGGCCCTCGTCGTTGGCGGAGTTGACCGCGACGCCGTCCCCGACGTAGGCGGCCTCATCGATGTCGCCGCCCGAGATGACCTCGGCGATCGGCAGCCCGAAAGCGTGCGCGAACTCCCAGTCCCGGATGTCGTGACCGGGCACGGCCATGATCGCGCCGGTTCCGTAGCCCATCAGCACGTAGGCGGCGATGAAGACCGGGATTTGGGCGCCGTTGACCGGGTTGGTGGCGTAGCGGCCGGTGAACACGCCGGTCTTCTCGCGGTTCTCCTGCCGGTCCAGCTCGGACTTCATGGACGCCGCACGCCGGTAGCCGGTGACGGCCTCGGTGGGAGTGGCGCCTCCGCAGGTCCAACGGGTGTCGACGCCCTCGGGCCACTGCTCGGCGGTCAGCCGCTCGACCAGTGGGTGCTCAGGGGCCAGCACCATGTAGGTGGCGCCGAACAAGGTGTCCGGGCGGGTGGTGAACACCTCGATGGCGGAGGTTTGTGGCGGTTTGAGGGCCTCAGCCGTGGGGTTTGTGGGTCTTGAAGACCCCATAACCACGCCAAAGTGCACCCGCGCGCCATAGGACCGGCCGATCCAGTTGCGCTGCATGGACTTGACCTTCTCCGGCCAGTCCAGCCGGTCCAGGTCGTCCACCAGCCGGTCGGCGTAGGCGGTGATGCGCATCATCCACTGCTTGAGGTTGCGCCGGAAGACCGGGAAGTTGCCGCGCTCGCTGCGCCCGTCGGAGGTGACCTCCTCATTGGACAGCACCGTGCCAAGGCCGGGGCACCAGTTCACCGGCGACTCGCTGACATAGGCCAGCCGGTGGCTGTCCAGGATCGCCAACTGCTCCGAACGAGTCAGCTCGCCCCAGCCGCGACCGTCCGGCGTCGGCCGCGCGTCCTGCGTGTACTCGGCCTCCAGCTCGGCGATAGGACGCGCTCGGCCAGCCTTCCGGTCATACCAGGAGCTGTAGATCTGCAGGAAAATCCACTGTGTCCAGCGGTAGTAGTCCGGGTCCGTGGTCGCGAACGACCGGCGCAGATCATGACCCAGACCCAGTTGCCGCAACTGACGCTGCATGTTGGCGATGTTGGCTTCGGTGGTGATGCGCGGGTGTGTTCCGGTCTGCACCGCGTACTGCTCGGCGGGCAGCCCGAAGGCGTCGAAGCCGAGCGTGTGCAGGACGTTGCGGCCCAGCATGCGGTTGTACCGGGCGAAGGTGTCGGTGCCGATGTAGCCCAGCGGGTGTCCGACATGCAGGCCTGCACCCGAGGGATAGGGGAACATGTCCTGCACGAACAGTTTCTCTTCGGTGGGCAGCTCTTTCTCGGCGAGCGGACCGACCGGATTCGGCGCGTGGAAGGTGCCGTGCTCGGCCCAGTAGTCCTGCCAACGGCGCTCGAGGGCACCCGCCACCGCTGCCGTGTACCGGTGCGCGGGAGCGCCGTCGGTTGCCTCACTCATCGACGAACCTTTCCGTGGGCCTGGTCCTGACAACAGTCGCCTAAAATGCGGAACCCCTCAGCCCGAAGGCGTGAGGGGTCGCCGCGCTGCACACGATCGCCTGATGCGATGGTCAGCGCGGCCAACTAAGGAGCAGGCTTGCCGTCCTCATGCCTTCATGGTAGCGACCGGTTCACGAGCGGATTTCTGGCACCCGCCGCGACATGGCCGATGGCACATCCGCACCTGCCGGCGGAGGAGACCAGCTGGCCTGCCCTTATCCTCATAGTCGTGATCGTTGTCGCATTGATCCCCATCCTCGGTGGAATCCTCGTCGGCTTGGGTGGCTTCCTCGGGTGGCGGGGACGCCTCAGCAGAAGCCGGGCAGCCGGTGTGCGCACCGCTGCCACCATGCGCAGCGACGAAGCCTTCGGGTTGGCCAACAAGGTGGCAGGCACGCCGACCATGGCAGCGGGTGCGGTGGGGATCGTCGCGGGCGTTGCCGCCCTGCTCATGCCGACCGCCCTGGGCACGGTGCTGGCCGCGACGATCGGCGTGCTCGGGCTGGTGCTGTTGGTGGGTGCGGGCGGCCTGCTCGGACATCGAGCCGCGCTTACGGTTCCCGAACCGGTCGCCGCTGCCGGCTGCGGTGGGTGTGCCTGCGGTTCCGGTGGCTGCGGCAGCTGAGCGCTAACGGGGCTCCGCCCCAGCCCGACGAGCCGTGTGCTTGTGGTCGCGTGGGCGGGGCGGCTCCGGTCGGCGGGTGACGGTGCCCGTAGGCCCGTGTTGTGACCGCGCGGTTGGCGGTGGTTGGCTG
>JBOHER010000178.1:0-7909 GCA_050701115.1 Haloechinothrix sp.
TCGGTACCGTATGTGCACCAAGGGCCACCTTCAGCTCGCCCTGCTGAGCTCGCGGTGCGCCCTGCTCGACCAGGTCCCCAGCGAACACCACCTCATGCTTGCCCTCGTCCCGGTAGCGACTCGCCCACAGGGCGCGTTGCTGCTCGGCGCCGGACTCGATGGCCGCGCGGCAGCGGGTGTGCGCCCACACCGGGCACGGCAGGAACGCCGCGGTGCCGAAGAAGTGGTCGAAATGGGCGTGCGTGATCACCACGGCCCACGGCAGCGGCGTCAGCTCGCGGATCGCCGCGGCGAGCTCACCGCCCTGCACCTCGTCTCGTCCGGTGTCCACCGCCAGGCAACGCTGATCGCCGAGCACCACCCCGAGGGTCTGATCCAGTTCCGCGTAGTGACGCACCAGGACCCCGTCGGCGACCTGCAGCCAGGGTCCCTCCTGGCTGAATACGTGCCCCATGGCACAAGCATGCCGGGTGCGTCCAGCGCAGTGGCCAGGTGGATGGCACACTGCGGGACGTGCGCGTTTACTTGGGAGCAGACCACGCTGGCTTCGAGCTGAAGAATCACCTCGTCAAGCACCTGGCCGACCAGGGCCATGAGGTCATCGACATCGGCCCGCACGCCTACGACGCGGCGGACGACTACCCGCCGTTCTGCATCGAGACCGCGCGCCGGGTGGTCGCCGACGAGGGCAGCCTCGGCATCGTCATCGGCGGATCCGGTAACGGCGAGCAGATCGCGGCGAACAAGGTCGAGGGCGCCCGGGCGGGTCTGGCATGGAGCGTGCAGACCGCCCAGCTGACCCGGCAGCACAACTACGCGCAGATCATGGGCCTCGGCGCGCGGATGCACTCGGTCGAGGAGGCCACCGCGATCGTCGAGGCTTTCCTGGCCACGCCTATCGACACCGACGAGCGGCACGCCCGCCGCGTCGCCCAGCTCACCGCGTACGAGCGTTCCGGTACGCCCCCGCAGCTGCCCGGCGCCTGACCGCGCCTCCGCGATGCCTGAAGGGCATACCCTGCACCGGCTCGCCCGGCTGCACACCCGGCGCTATGTGGGTCACCCGGTGTCCGTCTCGAGCCCCCAGGGACGCTTCTCCGCGGAGGCTGCCCTGTTGGACGGGCGCCGGTTCGAAGGCGCGGAAGCGTACGGAAAGCACCTGTTCCACCGCTACGGTCCACAAGGGACAGTCCATGTCCACCTCGGGCTGTACGGCGCGTTCGCGGAGTCCCCGCTGCCCGAAACACCGCCGGTGGGACAGGTGCGGATGCGCATTGTCGGTCCGACCCGGTGGACCGACCTGCGCGGTGCCAGTCGATGTGAGTTGCTCACCGACGACGAGGTCCACCGGATCGTGTCCCGGCTTGGCCCAGACCCCCTGCGCCGCGACGCCGATGCCGGCAAGGCGTGGCGCCGCGTCTCCCGATCCCGCACTCCGATCGCCGCTCTGCTGATGGATCAGTCGGTGCTCGCCGGCGTCGGCAACGTCTATCGCGCCGAGGTGTTGTTCCGGCACGGCATCGCGCCGACCGGCGCGGGCCGCGATCTTGATCGTGCGCAGTGGGACGACATGTGGACCGACTTGGTCGGGTTGATGCGGCACGGGGTGCGGGTGGGCCGCATCGACACCGTGCGCCCCGAGCACATGCCCGAAGCCACCGGCAGGGCGCCGCGACAAGACCGGCACGGGGGCGAGGTCTACGTGTACCGGCGGGCGGGCCAGCCGTGCCACGTCTGTGGCACCGAGATCGCCGGCGCCGAGCTCGTCGCGCGCAAGCTCTACTGGTGCCCCGCCTGCCAGGCTTGCTGAACACGGCGACCCGGTACCTGGGTACAGGGTTCATCCTGTCAGGTGAAGACCAGCGAGGTCGCCGCGCAGGCAGGAGTGAACACGCAAACCCTGCGCTACTACGAGCGCCGGGGTCTGCTACCCGAGCCGGAGCGTTCCATTGAGGCCGCCGAGACCCAGTCCGGTAGGCTGGAGCTTCCGACCGCGCAGCTGATCCGCGCCGCCCTGCGTGCCAGCATGGCCTGACGCCCGGTAGGCGATCGCCGGTGTTTATCTGAACGTGTAACGTGATTCTTCCGAGGGTGGGCCGGAAGATCCCCGGCTGTGGCACGATTTCCTCGACACAGTGGGGACGTGCCGAACTTGTCAACACTCCAGTCAGCGGCGATACCGCGCGCGTCCAGTGCGTTGAAGAGAGAGGTGCCACCGGGTGACCATGGCAGACGCTATAGCTACCACGACCGAATCCGTCGAGCAGGCGCCACGCCAGGGACCGAAGCCGATCATGGGTGAGAAGCGCCCCATGCCCGCGCACGTCTCGGTCTATGCCTTCGCGATCGTTCCGCTGGTCGCCCTGGTAGCGGCGCTCCCGCTGGTCTGGGGATGGGGCGTGAGCTGGTTGGACCTCGGCCTGGCCGTCGCCTTCTATTCGCTGTCGATCCTGGGCGTCACAGTCGGTTTCCACCGGTACTTCACGCACGGCTCCTTCAAGGCCAAGCGCCCGATGCGAGTCGCGCTGGCGGTCGCGGGCAGCATGGCCGTGCAAGGCCCCGTCCTGCACTGGGTCGCAGATCACCGCAGGCACCACGCGTTCTCCGATCGGGAGGGTGACCCGCATTCGCCGTGGTTGTTCGGCACCAGCCCGCTGGCGATCATCCGAGGTTTCTGGCATGCCCACATGGGCTGGATCTTCCGGCGGAACCTCACCAATCAGCATCGGTTCGCGCCCGACCTGCTCGCCGACCGCGACATGCGCATCGTGCACAAGCTGTTCGGTCCGTTGACCATTGCGACCTTGTTGCTGCCCGCGCTGATCGGCGGGCTGGCGACCTGGTCCTGGTGGGGCGCGGTGACCGCGTTCTTCTGGGCAGGGCTGGTGCGGATCGCGGTCGGACACCACGTGACCTGGTCGGTGAACTCGATCTGCCATCTGATCGGCGACCGTCCGTTCGCGTCCCGCGACAGGTCGGCGAACTTCTGGCCGCTGGCGATCCTGTCCATGGGCGAGTCCTGGCACAACCTGCACCACGCCGACCCGACTTCGGCCCGGCACGGTGTCCGGCGCGGTCAAATCGACATCTCGGCCCGGCTGATCTGGCTGTTCGAGAAGTTCGGCTGGGTCTACGACGTGCGCTGGCCGCGGTCCGAGCGGCTGGTCCGGCTCTCCGCCTGACGCCGGGCCGCGGCGGAGAATCCTGGCCGGGGTGAGGTCAGAAGTCGAACCCGCCGCCGTCGAACCCGCCGCCGCCGTCGAACCCGCCGCCGCCGTCGAAGTCATCGCCGCCGCCCGCGTCGCCGCCCTCGGCTCCACCGGCCTCACCGGACTCCAACGCCTCCTGCTGGCCCGCATCGAAGCCGGACTCCCACGCTTGGGCGTCCGGGATGCCTGCCATGCCGGAGAACATCGCGCTGAACAGGAACATCGAGCCCAGGCCCCAGGCCCCTGCGACCAGCGCGGGCTTCCACCACGGCTCGCTGTACCAACCTTCGGGGACGGGGCGTCCGGCCACTCGACCGCCGGGGTAGTAGTGCGGAGTGTCCTGCCCCGGTTGCGGCGATGCCGCATAGCGGTGGCCCTCGACGTTTACGTCGCGGCCCTCGGTCACCTTGCCCGCGCGCGCCCGCTCGGCGTCGTCGGGCAGCGCCGGGCCCGGATCCATGCCCATCGCCGTCCGGGCGGCCCGGACGTAGTAGAGCCCTTCGAGCGCCGTGTCGGTCACCAACCGGGCCTGTTGTGCGGTCTGCGCCTGCTCCAGCTGCGAACCAGCTGCCGTGTACCGCTCGGAGGCATCGGCGAGAGCTTGCGTAGACGCGGTGTCGGTGCCGCTGAGCTGCAGAACCTGTCCGCCGAGCCGCTCCACCCAGCGGCGAGCGTCGGCCTTCGCGTCGTCGAGTTCCTGTTGCCGCCGAGTGGCGCGCTGGTTTGAAAGGTAGAACCACCCGACGGCCACGACAATGAGTACGACGATGACGATAGTGGCTTCACCCATGGGTCACTTCCTGTCGGCGCTGTGGATCGTCTGAACAACGTCGGCAGTAAGTAAATCGTTCCCGCCCGCGGACGATCACCAGGCACGCCCGACCGAGTAATCCTCGGTCCAGAGGTCCTCGCGATGCACAGTCTCGCCCTCCTGCGGGGCGTGCCAGAGCGCGTTGTCGCCCGCATAGATGCCGACGTGATACACGCTGCCGTCGCTGGTGTGGAAGAAGAGCAGATCACCGGGCCGCTTGTCCGACTTGGCGACCTTATCGAGGGCGTTCCGCTGGTCGTCCGACGTCCGCGGCAGCTCGATATCGACCTGCTCGTGCACGTATTGGGTCAGGCCCGAGCAGTCGAAGCTGTCCGGTCCGTCGGCGCCGTAAGAGTACGGCTTGCCCTCTTGGGCTTCGGCGTTCTCGATGATGCGTTCGTTGACCGGGTCGTAGGCCTCAACCCGAGCCGACGACGAGTTGTCGTCGTCCTGGAAGGCGTCGCCCCGGTAAACCAGGCGCCACTCCGCGGTCTCGGTGATCTCGGCCGGGATGCTGACGGCACCGTTCTCGTCGGTCACCCCGTTGTCGTGGACCAGGACCATGAGTCGCCGGTGTTGCGCTCCAAGTCGACGGACTCGCCTGCCATGGGCCGACCGCCGATGCTGGTCAGCGTCCCGGAGAAGGTGCACGGAACCTGGGGGCAATGCGAACAGGCGATGGTGTCGTCGGCGACATACCGCAGGTATCAGGCCTGCCCGACCGGTTGGCGTTTTCGCTGGTCGATCCGGGATTGCCGGTAGATGTGGCTACGGAGAGTGGCAGCATGGCGGTGCTGCGGATCACCCGCGGCGGGTGGTGTGCATCACCGCGTCAGTGCGGGTGGGAGCGTTCTCGATGCGCGGCAGGGACGGTACTTTTGAGCCATGCCAAGCTCCCGGCGAGCCAAGTCCGTTGTGCCGTCAACGATCGCGTCCCTGAATTCGGCGGTTTCCGAGCGCTTGGCTGATTTGATCGACCACGATCCCGAGTTCCGCGACAGCGCGCTCGAGATGGGGGTGATCGACCATCACTGGCTGGAGGACCCGGCACGGCGGCCGTTGACCCGGGTGCCACCGGTCGAGGTCATGCGGCGATTCCTCGAGCGCGCTGTGGAACGCAGGCCGTCGTCACTCGCGCAGCTGGGGCTGAGCGCTGTTCAGGTGCTCGCCGTCGGTGGGGGACTGGTCGGCAGCGGTGCGAAGCAGACGACGCTGACCATTGTGTTCACCGATCTGGAGGGGTTTACCAGCTACACCGCTGCGCATGGTGACGAGGCAGCGATCGATCTGCTCGCTGAGCACCATCGTGTCGTCGGACCCATCGTGCGGACGTGGGGTGGACGGGTGGTCAAGCGCCTCGGCGACGGGTTGATGCTGAGCTTCGCCGATCCTGGCTACGCCGTGCGCGCCGCGGTGGAACTCGTGCACACCCCACCGGATGATCTGCGGCTGCGCGCTGGGGTGCACACCGGTCAGGTCGTGGTCACCAAGGACGATCTGATCGGGCACGCGGTCAACGTCGCGGCTCGCATTACCGATGTGGCCAAGGGCGGACAGGTCCTGGTGAGCCAGGAGGTGCTGGACGCAGCGGGCGACATCAGCGGTGTGCAGTTGTCCAAGCGGTCGCGCAAGCGCGTGAAGGGTGTGCGCGAGCCGGTGTCGGTCTACCGCGTGCAACCCGGCGAGCCGGCGAAGGGGTAACGCGAACTGCCGCCGAGTTGGCCGTTCCCGCCGCCGAGTTGGCCGTTCCCGCCGGCGAGTTTGCCCAAATCACCGACACCGATTGCCGATTCGGCGACGGAACCGGCCAACTCGCTTCGCATCCGGTGGCCCCGTCGAAGGACTCGAAATCCTGCAGGCTGAGCGGATCGATGTGCGATCCTCCATCAATGGCTGACGGCAACCGGACGCCTTCCGGCGCCGCGCGAACACCTCTGGGAGTTGACTACTGGAGACTGTGGACGTCGTCCGGTCTGTCGAACCTCGCCGATGGGATCGTCAAGGTCGCGCTGCCCCTGGTGGCCATCCAGTTCACCCGGTCCCCGCTGCTGATCGCGGGGCTGGCCGTCGCGTTGACGCTGCCGTGGCTGCTCTTCGCGCTGCACGCCGGCGCCCTGGCCGACCGGCTCGATCGCCGCCGAGCCATGCTCGGAGCCAACTGCATCAGGGCCGCGTTGCTCTCCGTACTGGTAGCTGCCGTCCTGCTCGACACCGGCTCGATCTGGATTCTGTACGTTGTCGCGCTGGGCATCGGATTCGCCGAGACGGCCTACGACACTTCAGCGCAGTCGATCCTGCCGCAGGTCGTGCGGCGAGATCATCTGTCGCGGGCCAACGGCCGCCTGTACGCGGCCGAGTTGACTGCCAACGAGTTCCTCGGCCCGCCCCTGGCCGGCATCCTGGTGGTGGCGAGCGTAGCTGTCGCCTTCGCGGCGCCGGTGGCGTTGTGGGCCGTCGCGGTGGCGGCATTGCTGCTCGTGCGCGGCGTCTTCCGGATCCAGCGGGAACAGCGCACAACCCTGCGCGCCGACATCGCCGAAGGGCTGCGCTACCTGTGGCATCACCGGCTTCTGCGGACGCTTGGCGTTATGACCGGTGTGTTCAACTTCGCCACGGCGGCGACGGCGGCCGTGCTGGTCCTGTACGCGGTGGGACCCGCGTCTGCCATGGGGTTGCCGGAGCAGGCCTTCGGCGCGCTGCTGGCCGCGGTCGCCGCCGGGAGCCTGGTCGGCTCGGTTGTCGCCGAGCGCATCGAGCGGGCACTCGGTCGCGCCCGCTCGCTGGTGCTGACCATCCTCAGCGGCACCCTCCTGGTCGGTGTCCCGGCCGTGACGGCAAACCCCGTCCTGGTAGGTGCCGCGTTCTTCGTCGGGGGCGTCGGTGTCGTCATCTGGAACGTCGTCGCGGTGTCCCTCCGCCAACGGATCACGCCCGACCGGCTGCTCGGCCGCACCAACAGCGGATACCGACTCGTTGCCTGGGGTACCAGGCCACTCGGCGCCGCGTCCGGCGGCCTCATTGCCCAACTTGTCGGGCTCCGTGCGGTCTTTGTCATCATGGCCCTGCTGGTGTTCGCCTTGCTCATGGGCATGGCGATCGTGACCGACAGCAGCATGGAAGCCGCCGAACGCGACGCCGACCACTACTGAACCAACTGGCCGGCTGGTGCTCTGGTCACCGCACGCTAATGGCACGGTTATGGCCCTAACGGCGTGAACGGCGGGCCCCTTGATCGGGTGCCGCCGTTCATTTCCGATGCTGACCTGCTGGTTTGCGCGTTGGAGCGGGTGACGGGAATCGAACCCGCGTAGCCAGTTTGGAAGACTGGGGCTCTACCATTGAGCTACACCCGCGTGAGCCCGGTGGGTACCGGGCTCGAGGTCAGCTTAGCGGGTACCGCTAGGCTGCTTGTGCACCGCCCACGGTGGTGTCACACGGGGTGTAGCGCAGCTTGGTAGCGCATCCGCTTTGGGAGCGGAAGGTCGCAGGTTCAAATCCTGTCACCCCGACAGATCGATTCGGCGGAGCTACCCACCATGTCCGCACAGCCACATTGGGGACACTCAACGTCCCGAACGCCGCATTGGCGGTGCTCAGGTGTGTGATCTCAGCGCGGCCTGCGCCACCCTCGAGTGGCCGAACCCGAGGCACTGCGGGGCACCCGCACCCGAGCAACTAGACTCGGGCTTCACCCACCAGAAAGTCCACGTGGGTCCAATCCACACTAGCTATGGCCTTAGGAGCATACGTTGAAGAGCACCGTCGAGCAGCTCAGCCCGACGCGGGTCAAGATCAATGTCGAGGTGCCGTTCGACGAGCTGAAGCCGAACTTCGACCGCGCCTACCGCAAGATCGCCCAGCAGGTGCGCATTCCCGGATTCCGTCCCGG
>JBOHER010000179.1:0-10743 GCA_050701115.1 Haloechinothrix sp.
TGTGCGGTGTGCGCGATGTGGTCACGCAATCGCTGCGCGGCCAGGTCGGCGTCCCGCGCGACCGCGGCCTCGAGGAGTTCGCGATGTTCACCGGCGATGTCCCGGTCGGGTTCGTGGCCAAGGGACACCGACCACCGGCGGTAGAGTTCGGCCTCCTCGCGCAGGCCGGCTGCGATGTCGAGCAGTCGCCGGTTCCGGCAGCCGACCAAGAGTGCCAGGTGGAACTTCGCGTGCGCCTCGGCCCATGCGTCGGTGACCCGCGTCGGATCACTTGGCTCGGTCATCGGCGTGCGTTGAAGCAGGTGATGCGCAGCGACCGATCCCGCTTCCCACGCCATGTCACCGTCCCGCACAGACTGGTGGAGGACGAGTGATTCGATCTCGACGCGAGCCGTCGTCAGGTCGGCGAGATCTTCGTGGGAGAGCGGGCACACCACATACCCATGATGTGCCTGCGTCCGCACAAGTCCCTCCGCGGCCAGCCGGGCCAGCGCTTCCCGGATAACCCCCACGCTCGCGTCACAACGTTTGCTGAGCTCAGGAAACTTCAACCGCTGGCCGGGCGTGAGGCGCCCGCCAAGAATGTCTGCGCGAAGTTGCTGATGCGCGAGCTCCGCGCGAGTTCCCCCGGTGTCCGTTCGTGCCATGCCGATCACTGTAGCCACATCCGAACGTGGGAGCAACTTTCGAAAATCTATTGACTAGTTGAATGTGATGGCGTACACATTTCGTACGGACCAGTTCGGAAGTCCCGTCATCGGATGGCGGGGTCGGAAGGAGCGTGGCGACGCCCCGTCTCCCTCCCTTTCCCACCCAGGCACCCGGGCTACGCCCGAGGAGGTTGATCCGTCATGTCCACAATAGAAACAGACGTGCTCGTTGTCGGTGCGGGACCGGCAGGCCTCACGGCCGCAGCTCTCCTCGCCAGATCGAACGTGGACGCGCTGACCGTGACGAAGTATCCCGGAACGGCGCATACGCCCCGCGCGCACATCACCAACCAGCGAGCGATGGAGATCTATCGCGAACTCGGTGTCGAAGACCGCATCCGGGACGTCGCCATGCCCAACGAGTGGATGGGTGACAACGTCTGGGCCACCAGTTTCGCCGGCCGGGAGCTCGCACGCATGAAGGCGTGGGGAACGTCAGCCGAGCGGAAGTCCGACTACGAAGCCGCCAGCCCTAGTGCCATGTGCAACGTGGGGCAGCATCTGCTGGAGCCGATTCTCCTTGACGCCGCACGCCAGTACGGAGCGGACATCGACTTCGCCACCGAACTGCTCGAGATCACCCAGAGCGGCGACGCAGTGCAGGCCACCGTGCGCGACCACGCAACCGGCGCCACTCACCTGATCAAGGCGAAATACGCCATCGGCGCCGACGGCGGTCGCAGCACGGTCGCCCAGTGCCTCGAATTCCCCTTGGAAGGGCAGTCGGGCTTGGGCTACGCCGTCAACGTGTGGCTGGAAGCCGACCTCAGCAAGTACCGAGCGCATCGTCCCGGTGCGCTGTTCTTCACGATCCAACCGGGCAAGGACTTCTGGCTAGGATCCGGGACCTACATCTGTGTCAAGCCCTGGACGGAATGGGTGCTGATCGTCGTGTACGACCCGGCGGTCGAACAGATCGACCTAAGCGAACAAGCCATGCTGGCGCGTGCCCGGGCGACGATCGGGGACCCGGACGTCGACGTGCGGATCAAGGACATCAGCCAGTGGCAGTTGAACCACGTGATCGCGACCCAGTACCGCAAAGGCCGGGTGTTTCTCGCCGGTGATGCCGCACACCGGCACCCACCCGCCAACGGCCTCGGCAGTAACACCTCGGTGCAGGACTCCTACAACCTCGCGTGGAAACTGGCCCTGGTGCTCAAGGGGAAGGCGGGGGAAAGCCTGCTCGACACCTACCACGACGAGCGCCACCCCGTCGGCAAACAGGTGATCGACCGGGCGCTCGAGAGTGTCGGCCTGATCGCTCCGATCCCGTCCCTCTTCGGCGTGGCGCCGGGGCAGACGGACGAGGACGGCGCCGGGGCACTCGACGAATACTTTGCCGACAGCGACACCGGTCGCGCGCGACGGCGCCAACTGGAAGCGACCCTGAAAGCCAACGACTACCATTTCAACGCCCACGGCGTTGAGCTCGGACAACGCTACCGGTCGGCGGCGGTCATTCGCGGCACAGGCACCGACCCGACCAACGCACGGGACCCAGAACTCTACTACCAGCCCACCACATTCCCCGGTGCCTCTCTGCCGCACGCATGGCTCGAGCACAAGCGTCGCCCGACTTCGACGCTCGACCTGGCCGGTCATGGGCGATTCACCTTGATCACCGGCATCGGCGGTGAAGCGTGGTTGGGTGCGGCGGACGCGGTCGCCGCGGAGCTCGAGATCGATCTCGAGGGCGTTCAGGTTGGGGCGGGCCTCGAACACTGCGACGTCTACGACGACTGGAAACATCTGTCCGAAATAGACGAACGCGGCTGCGTGCTTGTCCGCCCGGATCGCCACATCGCATGGCGATCCGTGGACACGGATCCGAATCCCACCGAAACGTTGCGCGATGTCTTGCGTGCTGTTCTCGCTCTCGACTGAACAAACAGGAAGGACTGATCAAATATGGAACTCGGGCTGCTTCTGCTCCGGCTGCTCCTCAGCGCGCTCATCTTCGGCCACGGTGCGCAGAAACTGTTCGGATGGTTCGGCGGATTGGGGCCTGACGGCACGGCACCTCTGTTCGAGGGTTGGGGATTCCGTCCCGGCCGGACGTTGGTCGTGCTCGCCGCACTGAGTGAGATCACCGCAGCCGTCCTGCTCGCGTTCGGAGTGCTGACTCCGCTGGGCGCGGCGATCGCGTTCGGCACCATGCTGGTCGCGGCCTCGGTCAACTGCTCGAAAGGACTGTGGGCGCAAGCGGGTGGCTATGAGCTTCCCTTGGTGTACGCAGGGATCGCGGCGGCGATCGCCTTTATCGGGCCCGGTGGCTGGTCCGTCGATCACCTGATTCTCCACCTCAGTTTCTCGGGCGTCGCATGGGGCGCCGCGGCCGTCGCTGCCGGACTCGGCGCCGCGGCCTGCCTGATCGGCTACGCCGCACGCAACAGGGCCCCGGCCCGCTCAGCTGTCTGATTCACCTGGCACATCGATAAAGGAGGTCAACGATGCCGAAACCAGGAAGCCATGTCGTTGTCATCGGCGGAACCCGAGGACTGGGACTGGAGATCGCGAAGGCGAGTCTCGCGCGCGACGCCCGAGTCACGGTCACCGGCCGCGACGAGGCCGCCGCCAAGGACTGCGCACACGAACTGGGTGCACAGGCCACCGGCGCGGCCTGTGAACTCACCGACTGGGACTCGATCGGCCGGCTGTTCGCCGGCATCGACCAGGTGGACCATCTCGTGCTCACGGCGCTGGACCGCGACTTCAACACGATGTCGGACTTCCGGCCCGACGACTGCGCACGCACGACGATGATGAAGACCGTGGGCTACGCCACCGCGGTGCACAAGGCGTTGCCGAAATTCACCGACGACGCATCCGTCGTGTTGTTCAGCGGCCTGTCCATGTGGCGGCCGGTGCCCGGATCCACCACGATCTCCATGGCCAACGCAGCCATTCTGGGGCTGGTGAACACGCTGGCCGTGGAAATTCCTCCGGTCCGGGTCAACGCGATCACCCCAGGAATCGTCACTGGCACGTCAGCCGTGGACGAGGCCGATCCGGTCCGCACGGACTGGTTCGAAGCCATGCGCCAGCGGACCCCCGCCAAGCGATTGCCCACCGCGCAAGACATCGTGTCGGCGGTCTTCTTGCTGCAGGACTGCCCTGGCGTCAACGGCACCAACCTCGTGGTCGACGCGGGCATGCACCTGGCCTGACCACGTCCCGCCACCAAACTCCGTCCCTAACACCACGAATTCGAGGTTCACCAGATGGCCGTCGCAACACACACCATGACCGACGAGCAACGTAAGTCGGTCGCGCTCGAGTACCTCAAGAGGCTCGACCTCGGCAAGGACATCTTCGACCTGTTCGACGACGATGCCTACGTCTACTTCCCCAAGTGGGGCTTGGCCAAGGGCATCGACCAGATCAAGCAAATGTTCACCGATCTTCTCGGGATACTCAAGGAGATCGAGCACCACAACGAGTACTTCAACTATGTGGTCCAAGGCGACGTTGTCGTCGTGGAGGGAAGCAGCCACGGCGTGACCGCCGACGGCGTGGAGTGGCGTGCCGGGGTCACCCACGCCGGACGGTGGTGCGACGTCTTCGAAATCCGTGACTTCAAGATCCACCGGCTCTTCGTCTACCTCGACCCCGACTACGCGGGTGCCGACACCGCGCGCTATCCCTGGCTCACCTGATCGCCAACTCCCCGGAGACCGCCATGACACAGATCGTTTTGCCCGAGCCTTCCTCGACCCCGGATTCCCGGCAACGCCCGCTCACGTCGGGCATCGTCATTGCCGGAGTCGTTGTGCTACTCGCGTCCTTCATGGTGAACGCGATGGATCGGCAGATCTTCTACCCGCTGTTGCCCGAGATCAGCGCGGGCCACGACTTCTCGCTGTCCCAGGGCGGAACCCTGGCCACGGGATTCACACTGGGCATGGCTCTGGCCGGCCTGCCCACTGGCTACTTCGTCGATCGGCTATCCCGCAAAGCCATCTTGATCCTGAGCATTCTCCTCTACTCGGCCGGAACCATCGCCACGCCGCTGGCCTCCGGATTCGGTGACATGATCGCCTACCGGTTGATCTCCGGGTTCGGCGAGGGAATGCAAGCAACTGCGCTGTTCGCCGCGCTCTGCGCCTACTTCTTCCACCGCCGGGCTCTCATGGCGGGCCTCATCGGCGCGTCATTCGGTGTCGGAGTCTTCCTCGGCCCCATCATCGGCACCAAGATTGCCCTCGGGTACGACGACTGGCGCCTGCCGTTCTTCGCCTTCGGTGCAGCCGGGGTTGTCATCGCGGCGCTGGTGGCCATCGTGGTGCCGCGGCGGCTGACCGAAACCACGACCGGACAGAACCAGGACATGGCGAGCGCATCGTTCGATCATGTGCCTGCCAAGCCCGTCAACCGAAATACTCTGGCCCTGACAGTGACCTCAGCTGTCGGCGGGCTGGTCTTCTACGGGTTCATCAGCCTCTATCCGACATTCCTGCGCGGCGAGCTCGGCTTCACCCCCGGACAGGCCGCATTGGCCGTGAGCATGGTCGGCGTCGGAGCCATCATGGCGTTGCCAGCCGGATGGATCGGCGACCGCTTCGACCAGCGTTGGGTGCTGATCTGCACCTTTCTGACTGTCGCAGTGGTTGGTTGGTTCGTATTTCACGGACCCAACGCCCCCGGCGCGCAATACGGCCTCGCCTTCCTGATGGGAACGTTCGCGGCCGGTTTCGTGTACCCCAACTGCAACACCGCCATGCAACGAGCGGTACGGCCCCACCAGGTCGGCCGTGGTACCGGACAGTTCATGGCCAGCTATTACCTGGGCGCCGCGATCTCGGGCTTCCTGCTCGCCAAGCTAGTCGGCGGTTTGGGTTGGGCAGACGCCGGCTTGGTGCAGTTCACGCTGGTGCCGTTCGTCGCTGTCCTGGCATTGCTGTTCGTTGACACAGCCAAGTTCAACGACGCAAGGTTGCGCACCCCCCGGTGAGGCGGGTGCCACGGGAGGTGGGAGGGCCGGATCACCGCGGCCCTCCCACTGCCTCCCACTGCCTTCCACCGTCTTAGACGGTCGCGACCTCGGCCTGTGCTTCGAGGGCGGCTTCACCGGCCGCGGCGTGGCTGGCGACGACGGCCCCGTAGAACGGCATGGCCAGATCGGAGAAGATCCCCGCCGTTCCCGGTCCACCCGGCGTCTTCCAGTCGCGGAGCAGCTCCGAGATCACACCCACCGTGCTGTTCACCGTCACTCCGGCCTCCTGCAGTCGAACCAGCGAGGTCTCGCGTGAGAGGACGTTGGTGGTGCCGGACGCGTCCAGTACGCCGTGGACGTCGTAGCCGCGAGCCTTGGCCGACAGGGCGGCGAACATCAAGCATACGTCGGTGATCACGCCGGCGATGACGAGGTTCGGCCGGTTCATCGCCCGGACGGCTTCCTCGAAGGCCGAGTCGTCGAACGCGTCCACTTCACCGCTTCGGTGGATGATCGGCGCGCCCTCGGGGAACTCGGCCACGACCTCCGGCAGGAACGGTCCGTTGGGGCCCTTCGGCGCCGAGGTGGTGGCGACGATCGGGAGGTTGAACACCTTGGCGGCGCGGGCGAGCGCCCGCGCGTTGCGCCGGACCTCGTTCTGGTCGTGGTCCTGAACGCCCAGGATCAGCCCGGTCTGGTGGTCGACGAGCAGGATGCCCGTGTTCTCCGGTGTGAGCCTGTTGGTGGGGTACCCATCTTGCGTGGTCATCCCATCTCCTTCAGTGATGTCGGTTCGTTGCGCTGAATGTATGTGCATGCATCATAACCAGGCCCTGCCGCTGGATATTCCTGGTTTCGTGTCGCGGCTCGGGGTGTACCAGAGACGTACGAACTACGCGCAACTTTCGAAAGTTACTTGACAAATTGAATGTGATGGCGTACACAGTTCGTATCGGCCCGTCGACTGGCGGGGCACACGTCGAAGCAAGGAGAGAGATCGTGCGTTTCGCCAACGTCGCCGGGCGGTTGAAGCTGTTGTCGGGATCACGGTCAGCGGTTGACGTGCAGACCGCCAGCAATGGGGAATTCCCCGCCGACCCGTCCGCGGGCTTTCAGCGGTGGCCCGAGCTCGTGGACTGGGCTCGCGGCGTGGACTTCGCCACGGGTGAAGTCGAGGCCGTGGACGAGGAACAACTGGACAATCCTGTTCCGTCGCCGCGTCAGATTTTCGCGATCGGGCTCAACTATGCCGACCACGCGGCCGAGTCGAAGCTCTCGGTTCCGGACAACCCCCCGGTTTTCACCAAGTTTCAGTCCTCGCTGACCGGCCCGTTCGGCACTGTGGTTCTGCCCGCGGGTGACGTGGACTGGGAGGTCGAACTCGTCGCCGTGATCGGTCGCAGGGCAGAGCGGGTCCCCGAGGAACATGGCTGGGACTACATCGCCGGTCTGAGCGTGGGGCAGGACATTTCCGAGCGGCGCCTGCAGTTGTCCGGCCCGGCGCCCCAGTTCAGTCTCGGCAAGTCCTACCCCGGATTCGGTCCCATCGGCCCCGTGCTGGTGACCCCCGACGAGTTGCCGAATCGCGACGATCTGGAGATCGGCGCTCTGATCAACGGCGAACAGGTCCAGAAGGGTCGCACGTCGGAGATGGTGTTCTCGGTGCCCGCGCTCGTGGCGCGTTTGTCCGCCGTGACTCCGTTGCTCCCCGGCGACGTCATCTTCACCGGGACCCCGGCCGGAGTGGGACTCGGGCGTACGCCGCAACGCTATCTCCAGCCCGGGGACGAACTGGTCAGCTACATCAATGGCATCGGACAGATGCGCCACCGAATGGTCGCGGAATCAGGGGAATAGAGACTCCTGCGAGTCGGAAGGAGCGTGGCAACGATGCCACTGCACAGATTGAACTCAGTCGTGATCGGCGTTCCTGATGTGGAACCCACCACGGCGTACTACACCGATTTCGGCCTGAACCGCGACGAGTCCGGCTGGTTGTCCACCCGGGACGGCGGACAACAGTTGAAGATCGTGCGTGCCCCCACCCGTCGCCTGGTCGAGGTGAGTATCGGCGTTGACGACCAGGACGACGTGGACCGGATCGAACGCCAACTCGATCGACTGGAACTCCCGATCAAGCGGGAGAATTCAGCGATCGTAACTGAAGAGCCCATCGCCGGATTCCGTGCTGTGGTGCGCATCGCTGATCGCATCGAGCAGGCAGAGCAACCGCCCACGCCGTACAACGGACCCGGACGGCTGGAGCGGGTCGGCCGGGCGCCGGGGGTGCTGCGCGAGTCGCCGGTGCGACCCCGGAAGCTGGGCCATGTTGTGATCGGATCGGTGGACTACGACGCTACCCGGCGGTTCTTCACCGAGGGTCTGGGGTTCAAGACCAGCGACTACATCAAGGACCACGGCGCGTTCATGCGTTGCTCGACCGACCACCACAACGTCCTGGTTCTGGGCGCGCCGGTGAACTTCCTGCACCACACGTCGTGGCAGGTCGAGGACATCGACGAGGTCGGCCGCGGTGCCTTCGCGATGCTGGAGGACCACCCCGAACGGCACGTGTGGGGTCTCGGCCGCCATCACGCCGGTTCGAACTTCTTCTGGTACCTCAAGGATCCGGCAGGCAATTTCTCCGAGTACTACTCGGACATGGACAGCATCGTCGATGACCAACTGTGGACGCCTGAAGTGCTTGAAGGGGCGAAGGGTCTGTTCAACTGGGGCCCGCAGCCACCGCCGTCCTTCATCCACCCTGAAGATCTCGCCGCACTCATGACCGGCGCGCATCACGCCGAGTAGCCCTGCGCCCGAGGAGGTTGATCCGTCATGTCCAGAATCGACACCGACGTGCTCGTCGTCGGCGCAGGACCCGCAGGTCTCACGGCAGCCACGCTGCTCGCCGAATACGGCGTCGACGCCATCGCTATCACCAAGCACGCAGGCACCGCCAACAGTCCCCGTGCCCACATCACCAACCAACGGACGATGGAGGTCTTTCGCGACCTCGGAATCGAGGAACAGGTCAAGGATGTCGCCGTTCCCAATGAGCTCATGGGGAACAACGTCTGGGCCACCAGTTTCGCCGGACGGGAACTGGCGCGGCTGATGACCTGGGGCAGCGGCGTCACGCGGAAGGCGGACTACGAAGCGGCCAGCCCGAGCGCGATGTGCAACATCCCGCAACACATCCTCGAACCGGTCATCCTGCGCGCCGGGCAGCAGCGGGGTGCCGACATCCGGTTCTCCGCCGAGCTCATCACCCTCGAGCAATCCGAAGAGTCGGTCCGCGCCTTCGTTCGGGAGCGCATCACCGGCAGGGAGTACGAGATCCGAGCCCGCTACGCCATCGGCGCAGACGGCGGACGTAGCACGGTCGCGCAGCAGGCCGGGTTCGAGTTCGACGGGGAATCCGGGCTGGGCTGGGCCGCGAACGTGTGGCTGGAAGCCGACCTGACGAAGTACACCGCGCACCGGCCAGGAACCCTGTACTGGATCTGCCAGCCCGGCAACGACTACTGGGTGGGTTCGGGCACCTTCATCTGCGTGAAGCCCTGGACCGAGTGGGTCATGCTCTTCATGTATGACCCCAACGAAGGCGAGCCGGACCTTTCCGAGGACGCTGTCCGGTCCCGCGCGAGCACGATCATCGGCGATCCGGACGTCGGCGTGCGGATCAAATCGGTCAGCAAATGGCAGATCAATCACATGGTCGCCCGCGCGTACCGCAGGGGTCGGGTGTTCCTTGCCGGTGATGCGGCGCATCGCCATCCGCCGGCGAACGGGCTGGGCACCAACACCTCGGTTCAAGACTCCTTCAACCTGGCCTGGAAACTCGCCCACGTCCTCCGGGGCCAGGCCGGTGACGCGTTGCTGGACAGCTATGACGCCGAACGCCGGCCCGTGGGAAGGGAAGTTGTCGATCGGGCAATGTTGAGTGTGCAGGACATGCTGCCGATCTCGCAGGCTTTCGGATTCCGTCCGGGGCAAAGCGCCGAGGGAGGGTGGCAGAGCCTGGACGAACTGTTCGGCGATTCGGAGCGCGGTCGAAAGCGCCGCGACGAGCTCGACAGCGCAGTGGCGCTGCAGAACTATCAGTTCAACGCGCACGGAGTCGAACTCGGTCAGCGGTACACCTCCCGTGCGATTGTGGATGACGGAACCGAGTTCCCGGACTACACGCGAGACACCGAGCTGTACTACCAGCCAACCACCCGTCCCGGTGCCCACCTTCCACACGCGTGGCTGCAACACGAAGACCGACAAGTATCCACGGTGGACATAACGGGTCGGGGAAGGTTCACCCTGCTGACCGGAATCGGCGGGCAGGCCTGGCTCGATGCCACCGAGAAGCTAGGCGCCGAACTGGGCATCGAGATCGTGGGGCGTCAAGTCGGTTACCGCTGCGAGTACGACGACGTGCTTGGCGACTGGTCCCGGCAACGGGAGATGAGCGACGGAGGTTGCCTCCTCGTCCGGCCCGATCGCCACATTGCGTGGCGCAGCCACGACATGGTCGCCGACCCGCCTGGAGCGCTACGGGAGGTTCTCGATCAGGTCTTGGGGTGCTCCAACGGCCGTTGACCCAACTACCGCGCCTGTGCCGTACCGACACTTGGCCGCGACTACGGCGTCACGCTTGTCCGGACTAAAGCAGGTGATAATTCGACCTGTTGCCGGACGGAGCGGCAGACCAGCTTCGATCGATCAGTGAGGCGGTCGCCGGCAAGCAACCGGCCCCGGTTCCCTTGCCCGGCGCATCCCCGAGGTCTCCCAGGGCGAGAGGAGGTCGTGGCAACGGCTGACGCACCCGCACCCGTTCCAGGCCTCAGGCAGCGGCGGAGTGGCGCGGCCTTGATGTCACAGTGCGAACTTGGCGCGCTTGTCGTCGGGCACCAGGTCGGTGAAGTCGGGATGTTTGGTGATCCAGCCCCGGATGAAGGGGCAGTAGGGCAGGACCCCAAGTCCGCGCTTTCTGGCGTCGTCTAGGACATGCCGTGCAAGCTTGCTGGCGAGTCCCCGGCCTTCGAATCGCGAGTCGATCTCGGTGTGCAGGAACGCGATCTCTCCCGAGTGAAGGTGGTACTC
>JBOHER010000180.1:0-3384 GCA_050701115.1 Haloechinothrix sp.
GCGGCCATGGAGAACACGAACGCACCGGTCAGTTCCGGCAGGTTCAGCCACCGGGCCACGGTACCGCCCGGGCCGGTCAGGTTCGGGCCGAGCACCGCGCCGATCGTGGTGGCCCACACCACCATGGCCAGTGCACGACCGCGACGTGTGGGCTCGGCCAGGTCGGTGGCGGCGTAGCGCGCCTGGCTGTTGGCCGCGGTGGCCCAGCCGATGCCGAAGGTGCCGAGCAGCAGAAGAGTGAAGGAGCCGGCGACACCGGAGAGCACGCACAACCCGGCGCCGATGCCGCCGATGCCGTACCCGGCGGCCAGGCCCGCCCGCCGACCCCGCGCCGACATCACTCGCGCCAAGACGAACGCGGCCGCCGCTGTGCCGAGCACCTGTGCGGTCTGGGCCAGCCCGGCCAGTGCCGCCGAGCCCAGGATCTGCTCGGCGAGCAGGGTGACCACGGCGATGCCGGTGGTGATGCCGACGCCGCCGAGCGCCTGGGTCACCACCAGGGTGCTGATCGTCCGCCGCTGGGCGGACCTCAGGGGTGGCGCGGCCGGTTGGGTGTAAGCACTCGTCACGCCGCCAGTATCGCGGGCGACCCCGACGGTGACGAGGTGTTTCGCCCGGCGCGGACAATGGAGCTGTGATAGCGGGAGCTGTGATAGCGCTGGATTCGAGCAAGAGTGAGCGCACGCGGATCGTGCTAGCGGGCGCCACGGCAGCGCTGATGAGTGGCCTGCCTTCGACTGCCTATGCGCTGTGCACGGGTGGTGATTCGCTCGCGGCGACCCGCGCAGCGGGCACCTTGGTGCCGTTGTGTGGTGGACAACGAGGGATGCTTGCGGGCGCGGTAACACACCTCGCCGTGTCCGCAGGCTGGACCCTTGTGCTGTCCGCAGTGAATCGTCGGTGCCGGCTCGGCATGGCAGGCGGCCTTGGGGCGGGCGCGCTCATCGCGACCATCGATCTGGAGATCCTTGGCCGCCGCTATCCGGCGATCCGGGCATTGCCGCGAGCGCCACAGTGGCTCGATCATCTCGCATTTGGAGTCATCGTTGGCGCAATGCTGAGCCGGACGTCCCCGCGCTCGCCGATAGAGTTCGCCTGTGGCCACTGAAGGAAGTACCAAAGCCGTCGTGACGGCGATGTTCGCCAACCTGGGCATCGCCGTGACCAAGTTCATCGCATTCCTGCTGACCGCATCGTCGTCGATGCTCGCGGAGGGGGTCCACTCGCTGGCTGACACCAGCAATCAAGCGCTCCTGCTGCTCGGCGGCAAACGGGCCAAGCGCGCGGCGACGCCCGAGCACCCGTTCGGCTACGGCCGCGAACGCTACGTCTACGCGTTCATCGTGTCGATCGTGCTGTTCAGCCTCGGTGGCCTGTTCGCGCTGTACGAGGCGTGGCACAAGTGGAGCGATCCGCACGCGATCGAATCCTGGCAGTGGGTGCCGATCGTGGTTCTGCTGGTGGCGATGGTCATGGAGACGGCCGCTCTGCGCACGGCAGTCATCGAGTCGAACCGAATCCGCGGGCGCCGTTCCTGGAAGGACTTCGTCCGGACGGCCAAGGCGCCGGAGCTGCCAGTCATCCTGCTGGAGGACCTGGGCGCGCTGTTCGGCTTGGTATTCGCGTTATTCGGGGTCGCGATGACACTGCTGACCGGCCAGGGTCGCTGGGACGCCGCCGGTACCGCGATGATCGGCGTGCTGCTCGTCGTCATCGCGGTGATCCTCGCCGTAGAGATGAAGTCCCTGCTCATCGGTGAGGGCGCCGGCCGCGATCACCAGCGCGCCATCCGCGAGGCACTGCCCGGCGATGGCGTGGAGTCGATCATTCACATGAGGACCCTGCATCTCGGTCCCGATGAGCTGCTGGTCGCCGCAAAGATCGCGGTGACCGCCAGGGCCACCGGTGCTGAGGTGGCCGAAGCCATCGACGCCGCCGAGCGCAGGGTGCGTGCCGCCGTCCCGATCGCCCGGGTCATCTACCTCGAGCCGGATGTGATTCGGCCCGGCACGGAACGGAGCGAGCCGTCACCGGTCGCCGGCTGACGCTTCACCGTGTCTGTGCGTGCTCGTGCTGTGCCGGTTACCTACGGAGCGTGCTCGCAACGTCACAATGCCATGACGTAGATCGGCCAGGCTCTTCTCGATCGGGTGATTCGCGCCTAGCGTCCTTCCCCGCCGGGCCGACGGGCGACTCGGCATCGCACCCTGCACTCATACCAAGGGAGTACGCGTAATGCGCAGACGTAAGCACGCCCGCGCAGCCGTCTTGATCACGGCTGCGCTGGCACTCGTCATTCCTGGCTCCGCGGCCGCCCATCCTGAGCATGACCGCGGGTCAGGAAGTTTCCAGGAGCAGTTCCCTGGAGAGGGAGTCCAGTACGACAAGCAACACGAAGGCGACGACGGCCACCTGCCTGCCAAGCAGGAGAACGTCACGCTGGTAGGCAAGGGCGAGGTGACCAACCCCAGCGGCGCGGGCAACACCGGGCGAGTCGCCGACGTCTTCGCCCACGGCGACTACGCGTACCTCACCGCGTTCCGTGAACCGACCTGCGAGGCAGGCGGTGTGCACGTGATGGACATCAGCGACCTGTCAGCACCGACCGAGGTCACCGACGCCTTCATCCCCACCAGCCCGGGCTCCTACGCCGGTGAGGGCATCCAGGTCATCAAGATCGGCAAGCGCGACGTGCTGATCCACCAGAACGAGACCTGCGACCCCAGCCTGGTGCAGCCGGGCAAGGTGGGCGGCATCTCGCTGTGGGACGTCAGCGATCCGAAAGACCCGCAGCCGCTGGCACTGCACGCCGGCGACTACGACGAGGACCCCAACGCCAACACCGTGCACTCGATGTACGCGTGGCGCAACGTGTTCGACAAGCGCACCTACGCCGTCCTCGTCGACAACGAGGAGTTCACCGACGTCGACATCATGGACATCACCGACCCGGCCGACCCCGTGATGGTCAACGACACCCTCGACCTCGTCGAACTGTTCGGCGTCGATCAGGCCGAGCCCGAGAACCTTCAGTCGGTGTTCAGCCACGACATGATGGTCTACAAGGTCGGCAAGCGTTACGTGATGACGATGAGCTACTGGGACGGCGGCTATGTCCTGCTCGACGTCACCAACCCCGCCCCCGGCAACGTGAGCCTGGTCGCCGAATCGGACTACGCGCTGCTCGACGAAGAGCGTCTCAAGCGGGGACAGGAGATCTCACCGGAGGGCAACGGCCACCAGAACGAGCTCTCGCCCAACAAGAAGTTCATGATCGCCACCGATGAGGACTTCAGCCCGTACCGCGTCGTTGCCACGATCGACTCCGGTCGCTACGCGGGCACCGAGTACACCGCTACATCGGCCAGCGGCACCCCGCCGGTC
>JBOHER010000181.1:0-15444 GCA_050701115.1 Haloechinothrix sp.
TTCCCGCTCGTGGCGTAGGTGATCGCGGCGGTGGAGCCGTCGGGATAGCGCAGGACGATCTGCAGGTCGGTGTGCCCCGGTGTCGCGCTGGCGTAGACCGACGCCGGGTCGCCATCCAGCAGCCAGCTGGCCGTGTCGACGAAATGCCCGCCCTCGCCGGCGAAGCGCGAGCCCTCTGCATCCTGGCGGCCGTACCAGCTCCCGTTGTCCAGCCGCCCCGCGTTGACCAGGTACCGGACCGACGCCGGTCCGACCCGCTGGCCGAACCGTTCCTTGGCCTGCCGCAGCAGCGGTGCGAAGCGGCGGTTGAACCCGACCTGCAGCCTGTCGTTGCCCGAGTCCGCCACGGCGGCCAGCACGCGGCCCAGCTCCGCCTCAGACAGGGCGAGGGGCTTCTCGACGAACACGGCCTTCCCGGCGAGCAGCGCCCGGCTGGTCAGCTCGGCGTGCGAGCTGTGCCTGGTCACCACGAAGACCGCGTCGACCGAAGGGTCATCGAGCACGGCGTCGACGTCGGTCGATGCCGAGGCGAAGCCGAACTTGCGCCGGGCGTTGGCGGCCGACAGCGCCGAGGTGGTCACGACCTGCCGGAGCTCGACGTCGTCCCGCTCCACCAGGTGCGGCAGCAGCATGGACGATGCGTAGTTGCCCGCGCCGACGAACCCGACGCGTACCGGATGCCCGGATCGGTTCGATTCGATGGCTGCGCTGGCCCGCGCGACCCGGACCTGCCCGTTCCGCGGCACCGACACCGATGTCACGACCGGTTCGACCGTGGATTCGGGTCGCCCCGCGTAGCGGAACAGGACGGCCACGGCCTTGTGGTCTCCGTCGTTCAGCCGCCGATAGGTCTCGACGGCGGCCGAGAAGTCCGCCACGTGCGAGATCAACGGCTCGACGTCGACGTGCCCGCGAGCGACGAGGTCGAGGAAGCACTCGAGGTTGCGCCGCTCGGTCCAGCGCACGTAGCCGATCGGGTAGTCCCGGCCTGCTAGCTCGTACTCCGCGTCGTAGCGGCCAGGGCCATAGGAGCGGGAGAACCGGACGTCCAGTTCCTTCTCGTAGTAGGCGTTCCACGGCAGGTCGAGGCGGCACTTGCCGATGTCGACGACCCGGCCCCGGTCCCGGCTCAGCCGGGCGGCCAGCTCGACCGGCTCGTTGGTGCTGCCGCCCGCGGCCAGGTACACCTGATCCACGCCGTGGCCGCCGGTGAGCTCGCCGACCGCGGTGTCGACGACACCGGAGCCGGGGTGGCTGCAGACCAGTGCCCCAAGTCGCTCGGCCAGCTCGCAGCGGCCGGGATCCGGGTCGACCCCCACGACGCGGACGCCGGAGGCGACCAGCAGTTGCGCCACCAGCTGCCCGATCAGCCCGAGCCCGATGACCAGTGCGACCTCGCCAAGCGCGGGCTCCCCGCGGCGGACGCCCTGCATCGCGATCGAGCCGACGGTGCCGAAGGCGGCGTGCTGCCCGGGGATTCCGGCCGGAACGCGGCAGTAGAGGTTCTTGGGGACCCAGTTCAGCTCGGCGTGCAGGGCATGCTCGTTGCCCGCGCAGGCGACCAGGTCGCCGACTGCGACGTCGTCGATCCCCGCGCCGACCTCCTCCACCACACCGCACAGCGAGTAGCCGAGCGGAGTGTAGGAATCGAGCCGGTTGGTCACCTTGCGGTAGGTGGCGGCAAGTCCATTGCTGGCCACACTCTGCATGACCTTGGCGACCTGGTCGGGCCGCGCGCGGGCCTTGCCCAGCATCGACATGCCGGCTTCGGAGACCTTCATCAGCTCGGTCCCGGTGGAGATCAGCGAGAACGCGGTCCGGACGACCACGCCCCCTGGTTTGCATGCCGGGGCCGGGACCTCGAGGAGCGCCAGCTCCCCGCTCTTGTAGTTCTGCACGACCTGCTTCACGAGTCTCCCTACCTACGCCGCTCGAACGTCCCCGGCACCCGCCGCGGTCGCGCTCCGGTACCAGTACTCCAGGGTCAGGATGTGCCAGAGATGCTTGGCACGATCCTGCTGACCGGAGGCGTCCTCAGCGACGAGCCGTTGCACCGCCTCGCGCCGCAGGAACCCGGAGGACACCAGCACGCCCTCGTGCACGACCTCCTGCACCAGCGGCGCGAGATCGCGGCTCATCCACGCTCGCAGCGGCGCGCTGAACAAACCCTTGGGCCGGTGCACGATCTCGGCAGGCAGGATGGACGACGCGGCGTGCTTGAGCGCGGCCTTGCCCGCCCACCCGACGATCTTCTGGTTTCCCGGGATGCGCAACGCGGCCTTGACGACCTCGACATCGACGAACGGCACCCGCACCTCGGTCGACGCGGCCATGCTCGCCCGGTCGGTGTAGGCGAGATTGAGACCCGGCAGGAACATCCGTGCGTCAGCGAGGCACATGCGGTTGACGAAGTCGCTCAGGGCGTTGTCGTGGTAGGTGTCCGCGTGCTCGGTGAGCACGTCGTCGACGGTGCCCGCGAGATCGGGGTTGAGCAGTTCGAGCAGCTCCAGCCGGTCGTACATCGTGTAGCTGCGCCGGAACGCGGTCTCCTCCGGAAGCTCGGCGAAGGAGAGGAAGCGCTTGGCGAAGCGGACCGAGCGGTAACCGCGCCGCGAGGTCGCCACCGGCAGACGGCCGACCGCCGAGGCCAGCGGCCGCCGCAGCGACCAGGGGACGCGTTGGTAGCGCATGGCGAGGAGGTTCGCAAGGTGCTTGCGGTACCCGGCGAACAGCTCGTCGGCACCCATCCCGGAGAGCATCACCTTGACGCCTGCCTCCCGGGCCGCCGAGCAGATCAGGAACGTGTTGATCGCGGCCGGGTCCCCGATCGGCTCGTCGAGGTGGTAGGTCATGCGCGGCAGCAGGTCGAGGACGTTCGGCGCGATCTCGATCTCGTGCAGGTCGACTCCGAACTTCGCGGCTACCTGCCGGGCGTAGCGCAGGTCGTCGGGCATCGCCTCGAACTTCGCGTCCTCGGGACGGAACCCGATGGTATAGGCGGAGATCCCGGGCTGGTGGCGCGCCGCCAGCGCGGTGAGATAGCTGGAGTCGAGCCCACCCGACAGGAACGTCGCCACCGGGACGTCGGAGAGCATGTGCCTGCGGGTCGATTCCGCGATGACCCCAGCTAGATTCTGCGCAGCCAGGTCCGGTTGTGCTGCCGGTTCCTGGGCAGCCGCCTCCGCCTCTTCAGAGACGTCGCGGATCGACCAGAAGCGGCCCCGCTCGACCCGGCCGTCCGGCCTGCACCGCAGCCAAGTCCCTGGCGGCAGCTTCTCGGCTTCCCGGAACGCGCAGCGGCGCTCCGGCACCCAGTAGTAGAGCAGGGAAGCCACCAGCGCCGCGTCGTCGACCCGCAGCGACCCACCGAGCTCACCGGCGAGCGCCTTGAGCTCCGAGGCGAAGGCGAGTCCCTCGCCACGGCGGAGGAGGAACAGCGGCTTGATGCCCAACTGATCGCGGACCAGCACCAGCTCGCCGCTGCGCTCGTCGAACACCGCGAACGCGAACATGCCGCGCAGCCGCGGCAGGCACCCGGTGCCCCAGCGCCGCCACGCCTCCAGCAGGACCTCGGTGTCGGATGTCCCCCGGAATCGCACGCCTGCAGCCTCGAGCTCGTCGCGCAACTCGGGCGCGTTGTAGAGCTCGCCGTTGTAGGTGAGCGCGAGACCGTCGGCGATCATCGGCTGCGCCCCGGTCTCGGACAGGTCGATGATCGAGAGCCTGCGGTGTCCGAGGTGAACCTCGCCGTCGCCTGCGCGATGGGCGTACCGGCCGGTGCCGTCCGGGCCGCGGTGGGCCAGGGTC
Organism: Haloechinothrix sp.; assembly: GCA_050701115.1. Lineage (GTDB taxonomy): Bacteria > Actinomycetota > Actinomycetes > Mycobacteriales > Pseudonocardiaceae > JBOHER01. The sequence goes on from JBOHER010000181.1 coordinate 3,808, forward strand.
TTGGTGAGGCGGTCCGTGAGCGCGCCGCCGTCCGGCCAGAGGTAGCTGCCCGCGATGCCGCACATAGCTGTCCGGTCCTCCCTCAGCCGCCGAGGAGGCGGTCGTAGACGCCGACGTACGGCGGGATCTGGTGGCGCCAGGCGAGCACGTCTTCTACCCTGCGGCGGCCGAGCGCTGCCAGCTGCTTGCGACGGACTTCGTCGGCCAGCAGATCGAGGATCTTCTCCGCGAAGTCGCCGACCCGGTTGGGCTCGGCGTAGTCGGCCGCGCCTGCTGCCGAGACGCGCGTCTCGACCAGGTCGAACGCGATGACCGGAAGCTCGAAGGCCATGTATTCCATCGTCTTGTTCATCGTGGACACATCGTTGAGCGGGTTCTTCGGGTCCGGTGACAGGCCGATGTCGGCCGTGGACAGCAGCCGCGCCACGGTCTCGTCGGGCACCCGTCCGGTGAACTCGACGTAGCCATCGAGGCTCAGCTCGGCCGCGAGACCGCGCAGATCCGGCCCGGCGTCTCCGTCGCCGATGAGGGTCAGCGCCACGTCCGTCCGGCCCCGGACGTGCACGATGTGGTGCATCGCTCGCAGCGCGAGGTCGACGCCGTCCTGGGGTCCCATCACACCGAGGTAGACCAGAAGGTGGTCGTAGCCGCGGCGTAACTCGACTTCTGGCTCGCCCCGTCGCATGCGGTTCGGATCCGGGCCGGTCCGGACGACCGTCACGTCATCGGGGCGCTTGCCGCCACGTTCTATCGCGACCCGGCGGTAGGAGTCGTTCGTGGCGATGACCTGCGCGGACAGCCGGTAGGTGATCCGTTCGGCTAGCAGCAGGGCCCGGTAGGGCAGGGCCGACGGCGCCGCGAATCGCGATCGGTACAGCTCCGGGCACAGGTCGTGCTGGTCGAAAACAAGCCGCACGCGGAAGGCGACCATGAACGGCAGGGCGGCCGCCCACAGCACATCCGGAGGGTTGCATACCTGCACGATCCCGAATGGCCTGCGTCGCCAGGCCCGGATCAGCCCGGCGAAGGTCGCCAGGATCGAGTAGGCGTACTCGGCGAGGAACATCACCTGCCGGGTGATCGGTGGGAATGCCGGGTACTTGAACAGGTGGACACCGTCGAGCTCGGCATAGGCCGGGTCGCCCTTGCCCTTGGGGCACACCACCGACACCTGGTAGCCCGCGGCTCGCAGCGCCCGGCACTCAAGCCACACCCGCCGGTCGAACGGCACCGGCAGGTTCTGTACGACGATGCAGACGTGCCGCGCGCGGCGGCCGGCAGAGATCCTCACCAGCCCACCCCCTGGTAGCCGTCGAGAGTCTCCAGCGAGGCGCTGAGCCTGCCGTTGAGGTCGAGCACGACCGGCGGCGTCGCGGCGACGACGGCAGCCACCACATCAGGGTCGGCGGACGAGACGACCGCGACGTGCGCGCCCGCGACGGCCTCCGCCGCGTCATCATGCAGCACCTTATGGAGGTGGGGAAGCCGTTCCTGCACGTACCGGAGGTTGGCGCCGGTGAGGTGGGCCATGTTGACGACCGGGTCGTGGATTCGGACGTCAAGGCCCTTGCCGATCAGAATCTCCGCAAGGGCGACGTTGGGGCTCTCCCGCAGATCGTCGGTGTTGTGCTTGAACGAAAGGCCGAGCAGCGCCACCCGCCGGTTGTCCCCGCCGCCCGCGTCCACGGCGTGCAGGATGCGGTCGGCGACATCCCGGACGAGCATCTCGTTGGAGGCGAGCGACGCATCCAGGACCGGGAGGTGCACGCTGTTCATCCGGCCGAGGTAGAGCAGGCTGCGGAGATCCTTGGGCAGACAGGAACCGCCGAAGGCGAAGCCCGGTCGTAGGTAGGCGGGCGAGATGTTGAGTTGGCGGTCCTGAACGAACACGTCCATCACCTGCCGGGAGTCGACCTCGAGCATCCGGTAGAGGCGGGAGAGCTCGTTCGCGAACGACACCTTGAGCGCATGGAACGCGTTGCACGCGTACTTGATACTTTCGGCGGATCGGGTCGCGACGACGTGCACCGAACAGTCGAGGAATGCGAAGAGCTCGCGCACTGCCGTCGCTGCGGCCGCCGAGCCCCCGATGACCAGGAACGGCGGGCCGAAGAAGTCGGCGACGCTGGACCCCTCACGGAGGAACTCGGGGCACATGGCGATCTGCAGGCCGGTGCCGACCGTGCGCCCAGAGGTGGCCTCGAGGAGCGGGACAAGCACCTCGTCGACGGTTCCCGGCGGCACCGTCGACCGGATGACCAGCGTGTGCGGCCGGTCCGAACCGGCCAGCGCGGCGCCGATCTCGCCGACCACCCTGCTCACCTGCCCAAGGTCGGTGCTGCCGTTGGCCGCCGACGGGGTTCCGACGCAGACGAGTGAGAGGTCGGAGGACTGCAAGCCGTCGCGGACCGATCCCGTGGCGCGCAGCGCACCCGACCCGACCGCCTTGGCGAGTAGTTCGTCAAGCCCTGGCTCGATCACCGGCGCACGACAGGCGTTGACCGCGGCGACCTTGCCGGGATCCGTGTCGACTCCGGCGACGCGGTGACCGCGGGCAGCCAGGCAGGTGGCGGTAACGGTGCCGACGTAGCCGAGCCCGAACAACGTGACGTTCACGTGACCTCCCCGTTTGCCGGTGTGGTGGACCCGACCGGGGAGAACTTCCCGGCCGGGAACTCTTCGGTGCGCCGCGCCACCCGCCCGCGCAGGGCGGTGTGCAGTCCATCCCAGAGCGTGCCGTCGGAGCGGTCCCGCGGATCGGGGTGTACCAGCACCACACCGATCACGGGGATCTGCGCGTCTGCCAGCTGTCGCGCCACGGTGTGCAGCCACAGTGCGCTCGCGTGCCCGGCACGGACGACGAGCACGGTCTCGGAACCGAGTTGCCCGAGGTCGGTCCACGCTGTGCCGGGCCTGACCGAGCCGACGCCAAGGCGGCGATCCTCCTGCTGGTCAGGCGAGGGCCGGCCGGCCGGGCACTCGGCGCCGTCGAGGATCCGGATCGGGCTTTCCGTCTTACTGGTGAGCTTGCGGACGGGCCGGCCGGGCAGGTCGTCGACGACCACGACCGGGCGATTCACGGTGAGCCCCTCGGCGACCTCCAGTGCGAGCGCGGCCGCTGTTCGGGGGCATCCGAGCTCCAGCAGCGACACGGTTCCGGGGTCGTCGCGGACCGCCCGGACGAGCGTCGCGGCGACGCGCTTGCGTTCCTTCACACCTCGACGTGGCGCGGGGATCTGCGCGATGACCGAGGCGCCGAGGTGCGCGGCGATCTCGCGCCGCAGGACAGGGCGGTCGGCCACCACGCTCGCGACCGCGGCCAGCCCGAGTCCGGCAGCGAGCCCGAGCACGAGACCCACCGCGGCGTTCATGACCCCCGCCACGACGAGTGACTGGCCGAGCGCGCGGGGGGAGTCCACGATCTGCGTGCCCGCGGCGACTCGCGGAGCGCCGATTCCGACTTCCTCGGCGCGCCGACCGAGGTCCTGGATCTGAGCGGCGAGCTCGGCACGGCGGGCGTAAAGGGTGTCGAGCGCGGTGGCGGTCTCACCGTCGGCCCCGGTCGTCGTCGCGGCGATCGAGGCGTCCAGCTCCGCGAGGTCGGCTTCGGCCTTGTCGCGGCGGTCTATCAGGGCGTCGGCCTCCGCGTCGGCCGCGGCCTCATTCCGCCCAATGTGGTCGGCGATGAAGGCATCGGCCAGCGCCTGGGCGCGGACGACCGCATCGCGGTCGCTCGATCCGCGGACCGTCAGCTCGAGCACGTTGCTCGTCACGCCCTCACCCTCGTAGCTCTCGAGGAACTGCTCGGGACGTTCGTCCGAGTCGATCCGCTCCAGTGCCGCGGTAGCGATCCGGGTCGTCTCCAGCAGCGCGACATCGGTCCGCATGAGGTTCCCGCCGTCCGTCGGCTGGTCGTTCTCGTGGATGATCAGCAGTCGGGTGACCGCCGTCGGTTGCGGCGGGACGAGGACCGCCAGCAGCGCACCGGCGAGCAGGCCAAGGAGTGCGACGGATCCCCAGATGCGGCGCCGCCAGCGGATACCGGTCACCAGCCGCTGAAGGTCCAGCAGCGGCTCGGGTGCCGAGGAAGTGCTCGTTGTCGTCACGCCGAACCTGCCGTCGCTTTGCCGTTTACGGGAACCTGGTACGACGCCACCCGCATGGGATCGACCGGCCGGTCGCCGATTGGCCGGGCGCGATGCGTGACGAGGGCCCCGACGACCTGATGCCCCGCGTCGGCGCAAGCCTCGGCGATGCCGACGAGCTCCCATGCGGTCCTCGTCCCCGCGGTCAGCACGACCAGGGCTCCGGACACGCCGCGGTGGTCAGGGACCGTGGGCCGGGCAGCGGAGACATGGGCCACCCGGAGCTCCGTTCGGTGCCCGCCGTCGGTTCCCGCTGCCACGGCGAGCTCCGCGACGGCTCGGTGCGCGGTGACGTCGTCGTCGGCGACGAGGACCAGCAGCAGCAGGGGGTCCTCCGGGGCATCCCGGAGTCGAGCCAGGACGCGCCGGTAGCGGACGTTCCGGCCGAGGTCTTCGCCGGAGACCGGGAGCTGTGGTGCTTCCCCGTGTCGGTCGTCGCGCGCCCGCCGCCGCGGCCGAAGAGGCCGTCGGGTGGGTCCGGCCTGCTGTGTGTTCGCAGGTGGCTCTTCCGGAACATCGACGCTGCCTACGACTGGCGAACCCAACGCCGCGGCGATCTCCGAGTCACTCCGCGGTCGCCGGTCCGCGCGCGCCGCGACGAGGTGGGCGAACAGCCCGAGCAGCCCGAACAGCAGCGCTCCCCCTGCCACGAACGTTGTCAGCGTGGGCTCAGCCGGACTCGTTGGCCGCGCGGCCGGGCCGATGACCACCATGTTCACTCGGCTGGAGGCCGCCTCTGCTTCGTCCAGCTTCTCAACGGCCTCGGCCAGGGCGGTGCGTAGCGACTCGAGCTGTGTGTGCGTCCGAACGCTTTCAACCGTCAGAGCATCCTGCCGCGCCGACCCGTGCAGCTCGGTGATGAGCCGGTTCGTCCTCGCGACCTGTTGCCTGAGCGACTCCCGCTGCTCCTCCAGCACTTGAGCCGATGCACTTGACGGGCTGCTCACGAGCTGGGTCGAGAACGTGACGTACTCCTCGACCATCTGGTCGGTGAGCTGCTGCGCCCGATCGGTGGTTTCGGCCGTGCCCCTGATCTCGATCACGCTTCCGTCGACCACCCCGGCGCGCACCGAATCCCGCAGCTCAGTACCGGTGATGCCCCACCCGAGCGCCGCGGCCGTCCGGTCGAGCACGATCGAACTCATCGCGATCTGTGCCTCGGTCAGCAGTTCGTCCTCACCCCGCGAACCCTGCAGGAGGACGCTGCTCGCCGATTCGTATCCCGGGGAGAACAGCAGCGAGGCGCCTGCGCCGACGAGCGCGCCCGCCGCGGCAAGCGCGGCGAGCCGCCACCAGTGCCTGCGAACGATCTGTCCGATCACGGACAGGCGCACCACATCGTCATTCAACGCGGGAGTCCCCTCTCGTGGAATGGATGCCCGTCGGTGCCGCGCACCGTTCGTAGGTCGGCTTTCACAAACCCTTCGACGCGGTCACCGCATTGGTTACAGGCAAGGGGATTCACGATTCGTTGAATCCTCAACGAACGGCCGTATCATGAAGTCATGAACGACGATGTTCGGTGGTTGACCGATGAGGAACAACGGGTGTGGCGCGAGTTCCTGTCGGCGATCAGCATGTTCAGCGAGCACCTGGAACGGCGTCTGCAGGCCGACGCCGGGATGCCGCACACCTACTACGAGGTGCTTGTCGCGCTGTCCGAGGCGCCGGACATGACGCTGCGGATGAGCGAACTGGCTACCAAGTCCAGGTTCTCCCGCAGCAGGTTGTCCCACGCGGTTGCCAAGCTGGAAGCGAAGGGCTGGATTCAGCGGGGGTCCTGCCCGACCGACAAGCGGGGCGCGCTCGCGACGCTCACCGGCGACGGGCTCGCCGTGTTGAAGCGGGCAGCTCCCGGTCACGTCGAGGCCGTGCGCGAGGCGCTCTTCGATCCGCTCACCACGCAGCAGGTGGAGCAGTTGGGTGAGATCAGTCGCGCGGTGAACCGCGGCCTGGCGCCGATCTGCGACGCGGCGCAGGCGGAGGCCGCGGGTGTGCTAAGTCCGCGCTAAGTGGCGCGAGGAGTCTGAGGGCATGAACTCGATGACCAACGCGAGAAGGGCCCGATGGAGGTATCCCTGGATACTTCCCCGGCTGAGCGGACGGTCGTGGCGGATCAGGCGTCTGCTGGTCGCGGGCGTGTACGGTAACTAACCGGATAACCCCGCGCCGCTCGAGAGTCGGGCCACCCATGAATTCTGCCGTCCTCGCTGCCGCCATCAGCCCCCTGCTGACCGCCCTGCTGGCCGCTCTGGGGTTCTGGCTTCGCGACCTCCGTGACCGCCGTAACCGGGACCGGGCCTACCGACGCGCGGTGAAGCAGGCCCGCGAACAAGTAACGTTCATCGAGTTGGCTCAGCACCTATCAGCAGGTCACTTCCGCTGAACTGCACGAAGCGGCGCGGCAGCGGGCCGAGCGTGATCTCAACCGCGCATACGCCCTGGTCGACCAAACCTTGGGTGCGGCGCGGCGGAACGACGAACCACTCACGGCACGCAAGCTCCTGGCGGGCCTGTCCCTCAAGGACGCCATGCACACCACGGCGGCCAAGGTCTTCGGCGCGTTCTATTACCTGTCGCTGGCCTGGCTCCTCCTCTGGGTGAGCGCGGCTGTCATGTTCGGCCTCGCGGTGACATCTGGTACCGGCGGCAGCGCCGGCTCCCTTCTCAGCAATGCCGCGATGGGATTCGGGCTCTTCGTCTTGGCCCTGGCGATCGGCGGAGCGCCACCCCTGCTGTTCTACGGCCTGGTGGTCTCGGTGGATCGAGCGCCTCCTGCGGCACCCGTCCGGCCAACCCCTGATCGGTAGTTGGCCGACTCACGCCGAACGCACGTCCAGCGGCGCACCGCCCGGCCTGGTCGCTAGGCTGACCTGGCCGTCCTCCTCCGCTGCGTGAATAGGGCCCATGAGCCGATGCTGAACGTCTTCGCCCGAGCCTCCGTTTCGCGTGTCGTCGATCCGATGGGCGCCACACTGGTGCGCTGGGGGCTCACCCCGAACGCCATGACCGTGATCGGCACGGTGGGCGCGATCGTGTCCGCGCTGGTCTTCTTCCCGCAGGGCATGCTTCTGGCAGGCACCTTCGCCGTGTGGGGTTTCGCGATGCTGGACATGCTGGACGGCGCGATGGCCCGCGCGGCAGGCAAGGGCACGCCGTTCGGTGCGCTGCTGGACGCCACCTGCGATCGGCTCACCGATGGCGCGGTGTTCGCCTCGATCGCCTGGTGGTCCTTCGTGATCGACGACAACCGCACCGCCGCGGGTGCCGCGTTGCTGTGCCTTGTGCTCGCGCAGGTCATCTCCTACATCAAGGCGCGAGCCGAGGCCGTCGGACTCAAAGCCGAAGGCGGCCTGATCGAACGACCGGAACGGCTGATCATCGCGCTGGTCGGGACGGGCCTGCAGGGGTTCGGGATTCCGCACATGATCGAGATCTCGTTGTGGCTGCTGGCCGCGTTATCGGTGTTGACACTGATCCAGCGCACCCGCTCGGCCACCAGATCGGCCAGGGGGGCGGCGCAATGACCGCATTGTCCGAGCGACTCAGCGGCCTCGGCTTCGCCGCGGGCTGGCGACTGGTCCGTATGCTGCCGGGCAAGGTGGCAGGCATGCTGTTCGCACTGGGCGCCGACATGGCCGCTGCCCGGGGCGGGCCGGGTGTCACCCAGCTCCGTCGCAACCTCGCGCGCGTCGTGCCGCAAGCGGGACCCGACGAGTTGGACGAGCTGACCCGGCGTGCACTGCGCTCCTACGCACGTTACTGGCAGGAGGCGTTCCGGCTGCCCGCGATGGACCTCGACGAGATGTATCAGCGGGTCGACCCCCGCGTGGATGGCGCGGAGAACCTGACCGCCGCCCTGCGGGCGGACAACGGCGCGGTCCTTGCGCTGCCGCACAGCGGCAACTGGGACGTAGCCGGGGTGTGGCTGGTGCGGCATTCCGGTCAGTTCAGCACGGTGGCCGAGCGGCTGAAGCCCGAATCGCTGTACCGGCGGTTCGTCGAATATCGCGAGTCGCTCGGATTCGAGATCCTGCCGTTGACCGGCGGACAACCGCCGTTCGCGGTGCTCACCGAACGGCTGCGGGACAACCGCGTGGTGTGCCTGCTGGCGGACCGGGATCTGACGGCTTCCGGCATCCCAGTCACCTTCTTCGGTGACAAGACCAAGATGCCCGCCGGTCCGGCCTCGCTGGCGGCAGGCACCGGCGCGGCCCTGCTGCCGGTGGGACTGTGGTTCACCGACGACGGCTGGGCGGTGCGCATCCATCCGCGGATCAGGGTGAACGGGCCGGATGAGGTGGCTTCGGCGACGCAGTTGCTCGCCGATGTCTTCGCAGGCGACATCGCCGCGCACCCCGCCGACTGGCACATGCTGCAGAAGCTGTGGCTGGCCGATCTGACCGACGCGAGCAGGGCCCGGCTGGGCGTGTCCGGCCAGAAGGAGCCGGACTCCGCGTGAAGATCGGCATCGTGTGCCCCTATTCGTTCGCCGTACCCGGCGGCGTACAGGGTCATGTCGTCGACCTCGCGAAGGCGCTGCTCGCCCGCGGGCACCAGGTATCCGTGCTGGCTCCTGCAGCGGCCGATTCCGAGTTGCCGCACTTCGTGCACCCGGCGGGCCGGGCCGTCGGCATTCCGTACAACGGATCGGTGGCCCGGCTGCAGTTCGGTCCGGTGTCCTACGCGCGGGTGCGCCGGTGGATCCGGGACAACGACTTCGATGTGCTGCACCTGCACGAACCGATCGCGCCCAGCCTGTCGCTGCTGGCACTGAAAGTCGCCGACGGCCCCATCGTGGCGACCTTCCACACCTCGACGACGCGCTCCCGCACGCTGTCCGGGTTCCGGTCGGTACTGCGGCCGCTGCTGGAGAAGATCACCGCGCGGATCGCGGTCTCCGCACTGGCCAGGCGGGTGCAGGTGGAGCACCTCGGCGGGGACGCGGTGGAGATACCCAACGGCGTCGACGTGCCGTTCTACGCGGACGCGCAGCCGCTGGCAGGGTATCCGCGGGCGGGCGGCACGATCGGATTCGTCGGCCGGTTCACCGAATCGCGCAAGGGGATGAGCGTCTTGCTGGACGCGCTGCGGCTGATCGTCCCTGCGCTGCCCGATCTGCGGCTGCTCGTGGTGGGCCGCGGTGAACCGGACGAGCTGATCGAACAGGCAGGCCCCGACCTCGCCGAGCGGATCGTGCTGCTCGGTCAGGCCGACGACGCGACCAAGGCCCGTGTGCTGCGCAGCGCCGACGTCTACTGCGCCCCCAACCTGGGTGGGGAGAGCTTCGGCATGATCCTGACCGAGGCGATGGCCGCGGGCGCGCCCGTCGTGGCCAGCGCACTGGACTCCTTCCGCAGGGTGCTCGACGACGGCCGGGCCGGGGTGCTCACCCCCATCGGGGACGCCGGGGCACTGGCCGATGCGCTGCGCGCCCTGCTCGCCGATCCCGCGCGCCGGGCGGCGTTGTCCGAGGCGGGGCGGGCGCGGGTGGCACGGTTCGACTGGGCGACGGTGTGCGACCAGGTGGTCCACGTGTACGAAGCCGCTGTCGCGGCCGACCCGCGCCGGGTGCGCGAAGCGGTGGACCGACAGGGTGTCGAGCGACGGGGGGAGCGTTCCTTGTGACCACCACCCTGCTGCTCACGCTGGTCATCGTGGTTGTGATCGTCGCGCTGGTTGGCACCCTGCTGATCTCGGCCGCCAACCGGCTCGACCGGCTGCACGTCCGCACCGATGCCTGCTGGGCCGCGTTGGACTCCGCACTCGCGCGGCGTGCGGTGGTCGCCCGCACGGTGGCGGCCAGTGGCACCGCTGGTGAACGGGCCGACCTGCGTGGAGGCGCCGACCGCGCCGAGGCGGCTCCGCGCGCCGAGCGTGAGGCCGAGGAGAACGAGCTCACCCGGCTGCTGTCCGCTGTGGATCGCCGGATGCTGCCTGTGAACCTCGCTGATGAGCTGGCCGACGCCGAGTATCGCGTGGTGATCGCCCGCCGGGTGCACAACGACGCGGTGCGCGACACCCTCGCGCTGCGGCGCAGGCGCAAGGTCCGCTACTTCCGGCTCGCCGGTAGCGCGCGGCCACCGGAGTACTTCGAGATCGCCGAGCCGGAGGCGCAGGACTAGGGCAGACTTGCCGCTATGGCACCGAAAACCGAAGGTGATCCAGGCTGTGACGTCGCCAGCGGTACCGGCACGGTCGACGGTGACGATCGGACCCTGGTCGCGGTGGCGGTGGTGGTCACCGACCACCACCGGGACGAACACGGCCCGGTGCTGAGGCCGCACCACCGGGTGTCTGCGGCGACCACTCAGGCGTGTGCCGCCATCCCTTCCGGCAGCGGTTCGTAGCGGGCGAAGTGGCGCTCGAAGGTCGCGGTACCCGAGGTCATCGAGCGCAGGTCGTTGGCATAACGCAGCAACTCGGTCGCGGGCACCTGGGCGCGGATCACGGTATGACCGCCGCTGGCCGCCTCGGTGCCCAGCACCCTGCCCCGGCGAGCCGACAGATCACCGAGCACCGTGCCGAGATGCTCATCGGGCAACCGGACGGCGACCTCGTCGAGCGGTTCCAGCAGGGTGATCTTCCCGGTTGCCGCTGCGTCCTTGAGCGCGAGCGCGCCCGCGGTCTGGAACGCGGCGTCGGAGGAGTCCACGCTGTGCGCCTTGCCGTCGACCAGGGTGACCCTGATGTCCACCACGGGATGACCGTCGAGCAGTCCCTTGGCCAGCTGTGCCCGCACGCCCTTCTCCACGCTCGGGATGAACTGATGGGGCACCGTCCCGCCGACGATCTTGTCGACGAACTCGAACCCCTCCCCACGGGGTAGCGGCTCCACCTGGATGTCGCAGACCGCGTACTGACCGTGTCCGCCGGACTGTTTGACGTGCCTGCCGTGACCACGAGCCGGACCGGCGAACGTCTCGCGCAGGGGGATCCGCACGTCCTCGGTGCCGATGTCGGCGCCGCCCGCCCGCAGCCGGGACAGCGCCACATCGGCGTGTGCCTCGCCCATGCACCACAGCACCAGTTGGTTGGTCTCGGCGTTGCGTTCCAGCCGCAAGGTCGGATCGCCTGCGACCAGGCGCGCCAGGTTGCGGGCGAGGGCATCCTCGTCGCTGCGGTTATTGGCGACGACGGCGATCGGCAGCAACGGTTCCGGCATCGTCCACGGCGCCATCAGCAGCGGATCGTCCGGAGAGGACACGGTGTCGCCGGTCTCGGCCGAACCGATCTTGGTCAGCGCGCACAGATCACCGGCGACGCAGTAGGGCACCTCGTGCAGGTCGGCACCCAACGGCGAATACAGGTGCGCCACCCGTTCGTCGACGTCGTGATCGGCGTGGCCGCGCTCGGCGAGGCCGTGCCCGGACACGTGTACCGCGGTCTCGGGTCGGAGCGTGCCGGAGAACACCCGGACCAGCGAGACCCTGCCGACGTAGGAGTCCATCGTGGTGCGCACGACCTCGGCTGCGAGCGGGCCGTTCGGATC
>JBOHER010000182.1:0-5317 GCA_050701115.1 Haloechinothrix sp.
CACCGGCTGGAAACCGTGTATCGGCGCACGATCGAGTCGCTGCGCACGGACACCATGCCGCCGAGTGCGCTACGGCCGATCCTGGATTCCTGGCTGTTCACCGTGGAATCCGATGCGGCCGGGCAGCGCGGTGCGGTCTCCGAGGACGCCGTCGACACGCTGCTCGAACAACGGCTGTCCGAGGTCGCGGCGCGCGCCCCGGTCTTCCCGATGGCGATCCGCGCCTACCGGCGATTCGTGGCCGCCGAAGACAACGACGCCGCCGACGGGCTCGTCGCGTGGCTCGGCGGGCAGCCGCACGTGGCAGCCGGGGTGAAACGCCAGGCCGGGATCAAGGGCGACCTCGACCATTTCCTCGCGCTCGGCTTCCTGCGGGGATTGTTGGCGATCCTGCGCGACTCCGGCCACCCCGGCCTGCTGCTGGTGCTCGACGAGGTGGAGACCCTGCAGCGGGTTCGCAGCGACGCGCGCGCGAAGGCCCTCAACGCGCTGCGGCAGTTGATCGACGAGGTGCACGACGGACACTTCCCCGGCCTCTACCTGTTGATCACCGGGACGCCTGCGTTTTTCGAAGGCAGGCAAGGAATTCAGCTGCTGCCGCCGCTGGCCGACCGGCTGCACACGGATTTCTCGCGTGACCCGCGATTCGACAACCCGCGCGCCGTGCAGCTGCGGCTGAGCGGATTCGATCTGGACAAGCTGGTCGAGCTCGGCACCCGGGTGCGCGCCCTGTTCGCCACCCACCTTGACGACGCCGAGCGGGTGCTGCGGGTGGCCGACGACGAGTTCCTGCGCTCGTTCGCCTCGTCGGTGGCGGGCGGGCTCGGCGGGAAGGTCGGCACCGCGCCCCGGCTGTTCCTGCGCAAGCTGGTCGACGTACTCGACACCATCGAACTGCATCCGGACTTCAATCCCCGCACCGACTACGAGATCCGCATCGCGCCCGCCGAGTTGAACGACGCCGAACGGGAGGCGGCGGCGGGAAGGTCGGCGGACGACATCGAGCTCGATGTCTGAGCGGGTCGCGGCCGACGCATTCGGCGCGCTGCACCCGGCCGTGCAGTTCCACCTGGCGAACACGCTTCGCTGGCCCGGACTGCGGCCACTGCAGGAGGCGGCCGTGCGGCCGATTCTGGCCGGGGAGGACTGTCTGCTGCTGGCGCCGACCGCCGGTGGCAAAACCGAAGCGGCGCTGCTTCCCCTGCTGACCCGGATGGCCGACGAGAACTGGCACGACACTTCGGTGCTCTACATCTGCCCGCTGCGCGCCCTGCTCAACAACCTGCACCCCCGGCTGGCGGCCTACGCGGCGTGGCTGGGGCGATCGGCGGCGTTGTGGCACGGCGACGTGAGCCAGTCCGCGCGCGCACGAGTGCTGCGTGAGCGGCCGGACATCGTGCTCACCACCCCGGAGTCCATCGAGGCGATGCTGGTGTCGACCAAGGTCGATCCACGGGTGCTGTTTTCCGGCTTGCGGGCCGTCGTGGTCGACGAGGTGCACGCATTTGCCGGGGACGACCGCGGCTGGCACCTGCTCGCCGTGCTCGAGCGGCTAAGCCGACTGGTCGGCCGCCCGCTGCAGCGGATCGGGTTATCCGCCACCGTCGGCAACCCCGACGAACTGCTTGCCTGGCTGCAGGGGTCGCAGCGGGCCCGGCCGCGCCGGGTGGTGACGACCCCGGCATCGGACACAGCGGTGCGGCCGGAGATCATGCTGGATCACGTGGGCAGCGTGGCCAACGCGGCGAAGGTGATCGCGTCGCTGCACCGGGGTGAGAAGCGACTGGTGTTCGTCGACAGCAGGCGCCGAGCCGAGGAACTGGGTGCCGCACTGCGCGCGCACGGCGTTGAGACTTTCCTGTCGCACTCCTCGCTTTCCGCCGCCGAACGGCGTCGGTCCGAAGCGGCGTTCGCCGATGCCAGGGACACCGTCATCGTGGCAACGTCCACTTTGGAGCTGGGTGTCGATGTCGGCGACCTGGACCGGGTGATCCAGCTGGACGCACCCCGCACGGTCGCGTCGTTCCTGCAGCGGCTCGGCCGAACAGGGCGTCGACCAGGAAGCGTCCGGAACTGCCTGTTCCTCTGTGTGGAGCCCGAATCACTGCTGCACGCGGCCGGTTTGCTGGAACGCTGGGCGGCAGGCTGGGTCGAACCGATCACGGCGCCACCCTCACCCCGGCACATCGCCGCCCAGCAGTTGATGGCGCTGTGCCTGCAGGAGCATCGAGTCGGTGCCAACACCTGGCGCGAGTGGTGGGGCGATCTCCCGCTGTTCGACGAGCATGCGGACGAGATCATGCGGTTCCTGCGCGCAGAGGGTTTCTTCGAATCGGATGGGGATTTCCTGTTCATCGGGCCGGAAGCTGAGCGCAAGTTCGGCCGCCGGTACTTCTCCGACCTGACCGCGGTGTTCAGCGCGCCACCGGAGTTCACCGTGCTCAGCGGCCGGGAAGAACTCGGCACCGTCGGCAACGACGTGCTGGTCGAGGAGGTCGATGGCCCCAGGGTATTGCTGCTGGCAGGCCGCACGTGGCAGGTGACGCACACCGACTGGGCGCGGCGTCGCTGCTGGGTGGAGCCCAGCGACCTCGAGGGACGGGCGAAGTGGGGCAGCGCAACCGGAGGGCTGTCCTTCGAGCTCACCCGGGGAATGCGCTCGGTGCTGCTCGGCACCGATCCGGCGGGAGTCACGCTGACCAAGCGGGCCGCGTCGGCGTTGGCAAGCCTGCGGGAGGATCAAGCGTCTCATGTGGACGGGGATGCGACCCTGTTCCGGAAGTCTGCCAGCGGAGAACTGCGCTGGTGGACCTGGGCGGGCACGGCCGCCAACCGGGCGCTGCGAGCCTCCCTGCCGGAGATCATCGACCCTCGGCAACGCCTCAACGATCGGTCCCTGCGCCTGGTGCCCGCACTGACCTACCGGGAGATCAGCGCGGCCCTGTCGAACTGTGTGGTCGCCGCTCCCAGCGTCGATTCCGGCGCGGTCAGCGGACTGAAGTTCTCCGCGGCGCTGCCCCCTGCCATCGCCGTCCTGACGATCGCCGAACGGCTCATGGACCGGACCGGCACCGAGCGGGTGTTGGATGAGCCCCGGCGATTCGTGATCGAGCGCTAGAACGTACACGCCGTCGTGGTAGTGCGCCAGGTCGGTCTGGAAGCCACGCGCCCATGCCGTCTCCGCCTCAGCGACCTGCTCGGTCGGCAGCGCGAAGCTGCGTGGGGACCGGGCCAGAGCCGCGTGCTCGACCATCGCGTCGATCACCGGGTCGGCCAGCTCTCGCTAGAGATTCTCCACGGACAGCGGCACTATGCCTTCCGCGGGCGGCTCCGATAGCTCAGAGCCTCGATCAGCTTCCACGTGGTTGGCCGGATCTGCGTCAGGGGCGGCGCCCTCTCCTCGATGCGGTCGCCGAGGTCGACGCTCAGCCGGCCCTCAAGGATCTCGAAGTGCTCGTCATGTGCTGGGTGCAAGTGCATCGGCGGAGGGGTCCGTGCGGGTCCTAGGTGGCCTATCGTTGGGCGCATGCCACAGGCGAGGCCTCGCAGGCGGACGTCCACCGACGACCGGCGTTATCAGCTCCTGATCGGCGCACAGCTGTTCGCGGAGAAGCCGTGCGGCGGGGTGTGGATCGCCGAGGTGGCCGACCGGGCCGGAGTGTCGGAGGACTGACTACCCATGGCAGAAGGACTGCGCCCGGCGCGGGTCGAGGACGTTCACGAGCTGGCCCTGAGCATGCCGCACGTCAAGGTCGAGCACGGCCCGCTCGGCAACCCCGTCTACCAGGTCAGTGGCAAGTCGTTCGTCTTCTTCCGGAACCCTCGCCCCGACGCGGCCGACCCCCAGACCGGGCATCGCTACACCGACGTGATCATCTTCTGGGTACCGTCCGAGTCCGACAAGCAGGCACTGGTCCAGGACCAAGCGTCGCCGTTCTTCACAACACGCCACTTCGACGACCACCCCTCGGTGCTGCTACGGGCGAGCCGGATCGGCGAGCTCACTCTGCAGGAGCTGAGCGAAGCAGTCCAGGACGCCTGGCTCTCCCAAGCATCACCGACCAGGGCGGCGAACTGGCTCAAGCTCCAGCAGGGCGAATAGGGCGCGCGCTGCTCGAGCGCGGCTGTGCCCAGAGAAGTGCCCGGCTACGAAGTGGGCTAGGGCTCGGACCGGGCGCTTGCGGAGTCGCTCTCAGCGGCCTCCTGCGCCACGTCTTCCAGCCGGCTCCGGTAGCTCTCCCACCAGGCCCGGTCGCCTGGAGCCATGTTGTCGTTGCCGTCACGCAGCCCGACGGCACCATCGATGAGCTCACGGACGATGTCGGCGTGTCCGGCGTGCCGGTCGGTCTCAGCGATCATGTGCAGCAGGATCCTGTGCAGTGTCACCTCGCTCCGGTCGTCCGGCCACCACGACACGTGGCCGATCGCGTCCAGCGGCAGCGTGTCAATCGTGGCGTCGGAGTACGCCCACGCCCGGTGGTAGAGCCCGACGATCATCTCGCGCGACTCGTCCGTGGTGGCCCACATGTCCGCATTGGGTTCGGCGTCGTTCTCCAACCACGGTAGCGGCTCGCCGGACGGCCGACCGAAGGTGTCGCCGAGGTATCCCAGCTCGACGCTGGCTAGGTGTTTGATCAGTCCCAGCAGGTTGGTGCCGGTCGGCACCATCGGGCGGCGAATGTCGTACTCAGAGAGCCCATCGAGCTTCCAGAGCAACGCCTCTCGGGCGGTCTGCAGGTAACGGTGAAGGTCCGCCTTGGGATCTGATCCGGTCATGCCGGAGAGTCTGCCATCCGGTGGCGTCAGGAGTCGCGGTTGCGTGCCTCGTATCGGAGCAGCAGGTTCGAGGCGCAGTTCTGGGCGCCACCGGCGTTACTCGGCTGCAGACGTGGAACGGCTCTATCGGATCCGCTTGTTACGTCGACTGGGTCTGCCGTTGGCCGGGATAGCCCTGGCTCCTTCACTGTCGAGGTCCAGCGCGCTGTTGGCCAACCGGTGCGGCCGGACGCGGTGGTCGGCATAGACCTGGGCATCTCCACCCTGGCAGTCCACTCCGTTGGTGTGACCGAACGCCGCGACGTGGTCCGCGGCCCATGCGGCGATGGTGCGCGACTCGCTACCCCGCGAGGCCGACGCGCGTCTCGCACCCAATGCGGCGGTGCGAGACAACTCAGCTCCTCAACACCACAGCGAGGCGATCGGAGCGGCAACGAGCCGGTCGCCGAGCCGGTAGGTCCGCGGGCCGGTATGCAGAACGACTCCCCCGATGAACCGGTCCACGAGTTGCTCGCGTAGCCATACCAGGTGACGGGCATGC
>JBOHER010000183.1:0-14703 GCA_050701115.1 Haloechinothrix sp.
GCTGGCTGCTGGATGGCGACCCGGCGTCGGTCTACGCCAGCGCGACACCGGGGCACACCGACCTGCAGATCGTCCTGCGCTATCCCGACGGCTCCACCGCCGCGATCACCTACGCCACGAGCGGGAACGCCGGGTTTCCGAAAGAGACCATCGACGTTGTCGCCGACGGGAAGATCCTCCGGTTCGACGACTTCCAGCGCGCCTCGCTGTATGCCCGCAAGCGGTGGTCGAGCCCGCGTATCCGCCGCGGCCGCGACAAGGGTCAGCGCGCCGAACTGGACGCGTTCCTCAACGCGGTTTCCTCCGGCGGCCCGATGCCGGTGCCGATCGAGTCGCTGGTCGCGACCACGCTGGCGACGCTCGCCGTGCACACCAGCCTCGCGACCGGCGCACCGATCCGCCTCGAGGTACCGACCGCGACCGCCCCTTCGCCGAGCGGGATGCCGACATGATGACCCCCGGCTGGTACTTGCGGCGCCTGTCCCGGATGGGCCCGGCCGAGATCGCCGGACGCACGGCGGACGCGGTGCGGAAGCGGCGGTGGCGTCGTCTGCGCGACGAGCCGGCGACGGCCGGGACGGGCCGGCTACCGCAACCGCGGTTCGCCGCGGTCCTCCCCTCTGGAGTCATGGCGACGCTCCCCGCTTGCGCGGCGGCGCGTCTGATCGCCACCGCGGACCGGCTCATGGACGGCTACGCCGATTACTTCGGCGTCACTCGCGACGACCTGGTCAACCCGGACTGGTCGTTCGACCCTCGCACCGGCCGCCGTGCACCCACCGACGCCTACGCGTTCGACATCGCCTATCGGGACGAGGAGGCCGTCGGGGACATCAAGCAGATCTGGGAGCCGTCGCGCCACCAGCACCTCACCGTCCTGGCCGCAGCGTTCGCGGTCAGCGGGGACGACCGCTATGCCTGCCGGGTGGCCGACCACCTCAAGTCGTGGTGGGCCGCCAACCCCCCATTGCGCGGGGTGCACTGGGTCAGCGGCATCGAGCTGGGCATCCGGCTGCTGTCGTGGGTCTGGGTCCGCAGGCTGCTCGACGGCTGGCCGGGCGCACCGGGCCTGTTCGAGGACCACCCGGAGGCGCTGCACCAGATCTGGCATCACCAGCGGTGGCTCGCCGCGTTGCCGAGCCGCGGCTCGTCTGCGAACAACCACCGCATCGCCGAAGCCGCCGGGCAGTTCGTCGCCGCATGCGCCTTCGGCTGGTTCCCCGAGTCGGCGCGCTGGCGGGCCGAGGCGATGCGGTCGCTGGACGAGCAGTTGCGGCGCAACACGTTCGGCTCGGGGCTCAACCGTGAGCTCGCCACCGAGTACCACGGCCTCGTCATGGAGCTCGGTCTTGCGGCCGCCGTCGAAGCCGACGCCGCGGGGGTGCCGGTACCCGAGTCGACGCGGCTGGTACTCCTGCGGATGACCGACGCACTCGCCGCCATTGTGGACACTCGGCTGCGGCCACCCCGCCAGGGCGATGCCGACGACGGCCACGGCCTGATCGTCGACGGTGCGGGCACGAACCGCTGGGCCTCGTTGCTCGCCACCGGGGACGCCCTGTTCGGACGGCTGGCCTGGTGGCCTGCAATCGACGGCGGCGACGTTCGCACCCCCCTGCTGGCAGCGCTGGCCCGACGGACGAAGCCGGCCGCGGTCCGTCCGGCCCGCCGTCCAGCGCATTTCGCCGACGCAGGGCTCACGATCCTTCGCGTGCCGGACGGCGACTCGGCAGGCGAGATCTGGTGCCGCTGCGACGGCGGACCGCACGGCTTCCTGTCGATCGCGGCGCACGCACACGCCGACGCCCTGTCCCTCGAGGTCCGCCACGACGGGATCGACGTGCTCGCCGACCCCGGGACCTTCTGCTACCACGGAGAGCCGGAATGGCGGTCGTACTTCCGATCCACGCTCGCCCACAACACCCTGCAGCTCGACGACACCGACCAGTCCACATCTGGGGGGCCGTTCCTGTGGACGCGGCATGCCCGCAGCCGGGTGCTCGTCGCGCACACGCCGGAGCTTGGCGTCGGCCGCTGGTGCGCCGAGCACGACGGCTACGGCCGTCGCGGCCGCCGAGTCGTGCACCGGCGGACGGTGGAACTCGACGGCGCAGCCAGCGAGCTGCGGGTGACCGACCAGGTGATCAGTGGGCGGGCGCACCGGTGCCGGCTCGCCTTCCACCTCGGTCCACACATCGACGCGGAGCTCGACGCCGGCCGTGCACCTCTGCGTTGGTCGCACCGCGGGCGGGATCGGACTGCCGTGCTCGAACTTCCCCCAGAACTGGTCTGGACGGTGCATCGCGGCCAGACCAGCCCGCCGCTTGGCTGGTACTCCCCCGGATTCGGGCGCCGAGAGGCCGCCTACACGCTGCTGGGTAGCGGCCACCTCGACGGCACCTCTGTCCTGACCACCGTGCTCCGCTTGCGCAGCTAGCCGACTTGGAGGTTCCCGCTGTGGACGCCCGACCGACGACACGCTCCCGCCAGGTAGCGGTGATCGTGGGTGTGCTGTCACCGCTTGTGATGACCGCGTGCACGTCCGCTCCGGTCGAGTACGTCCCTGCCGCGGTGCCGGTGGCCGCAGTGTGCGATAACACCGCGCCCGGACCGGCGACGGCGCCGGCCGGTGCCGTCGCCGTCGACCCCGCGGTCGACAACGATCTGCACACCAAGACCGAGGCCAATCCGCCAGGGACGACGTTCTGGCTGGCACCCGGCAAGCACACCCTCGGCCGGGATCAGTACGGCCAGGTCGCCCCGAAGGACGAGAACCGATACATCGGCGCCCCTGGCGCGATCCTCGACGGGCGAGGTCTCAACAGGTACGCGTTCGTGTTCACCGCCTCGAACGTGACGGTCAGCCACCTCACGATCCGCGGTTTCAACCCGCCTGCCAACGAGGGGGTGGTGAACCACGACTCCGGCGACGGCTGGGTGATCGAGCACAACACCATCGAGGAGAATCGCGGGGCCGGTCTCATGGCGGGATCCCGCCAGCAGGTCCGGGGCAACTGCCTGCGCAATAACGGTCAGTACGGGATGAACGCCTACCAGGCCGGGAACGGGATCGCCGACATCGTCGTCGAGGGCAACGAGATTGTCGGCAACAACACCGATGACTTGGAGTCCAAGATCGAGGGCTGCGGCTGTACCGGAGGGATCAAGTTCTGGGCGGTCAACGGCGCCGACATCCGGGGCAACTGGGTCCACCACAACCGCGGGGCCGGCCTGTGGGCGGACACCAACAACAACGACTTCCTTATCGAGGGCAACGTCATCGAAGACAACGACGGCGAGGCGATCTTCTACGAGACCAGCTACAACGCGGTCATCCGGGAGAACACCATTCGCCGGAACAACTGGGTCTCGGGGAGGCAGTTCGCCTCCCGGGGCGACAGCTTCCCGGCCGCGACGATCTACCTGTCGGAGGCAGGTGGCGAACCACGCATCCCTGCTCGTACCGACAAGATCGAGATATACGGCAACGTCCTGCAGGACAACTGGTCCGGGATCACCCTCTGGGAGAACGCCGACCGCTTCTGCAACAGCGCGGCCAACACCTCGACCGGAAACTGCACGCTGCTGGTGCGCGACGTGTCGGAGTGCGCGCGGCCGGGCATCGTATCCGAACCGCTGTACAGCGACTGCCGGTGGAAGACCCAGCGCGTCGACATCCACCACAACCGGTTCGACCTCGATCCCAGTGTCATCGGATGCAAGGTGATGTGCGGGCGGATGGCTGTGCTGTCGAACGTCGGCACCTATCCGGACTGGTCGCCCTACCACGAGGACGTAATCCAGGAGGCGATCACCTTCAGCCAGGACAACCGATGGCACGACAACACCTACACCGGGCCATGGACCTTCATGCCCTACGACACCGGCAGGCTCCTCGAGCCAGCACAGTGGCAGGCAGGCCCGTACCTGCAGGACCAGGAAAGCACCTTCTCGCCGGAAGGCGGTCGCTGATGCGCCAGTGGGTTCGTTTCGCGCGGACGGAAACCGCGGAAGCAGAAGCAGAAGCAGGAGCAGGCATGAACGAGGCCGATGTCCAGTCGTTCTGGAACGCACACCCGTGCGGTGACCACATCGTCGGCGGGCTGCGCGGCGAGTTCGCCGACGACTACGAGAGCTTCTTCACCGCATACGACGCCTGGCGCTACCGCCAGGAGGCCCATATCCCGGCCTGCCTCGACCAGATTGACTGGCGCGGTAAGAAGGTGCTCGAGATCGGGCTGGGACAGGGCGCAGAGTCCGAGCAGCTCATCCGCCGGGGGGCGCGCTGGTCGGGCCTGGACCTCACGCAGGAGTCCGTGGACCGGGTCCGGGCCCGCCTGGCCGTCCGCGAGCTGCCCCACGACGAGGTCCGCCAGGGCTCGGCGGTGGCGATCCCCTGGCCGGAGGACACCTTCGACCTGGTGTTCAGCCACGGCGTCCTGCACCACATCCCGGACATCCGGTCTGCCCAGGCCGAGATCCGGCGCGTGCTCAAACCGGGCGGCACCCTGGTCGCGATGCTGTACGCCCGGTCGTCCCTGAACTACCAGGTCAGCATCAGGCTGGTCCGCCGGGCCGCCCTCGCCGCGGCATACCCGCTGCGGCACGCGAAACCGCTGCGAGCCTCTCCTGTGCTGCGCCAGCACCTGGACAACGCCGAGCGCACCGGCCTGCGCCGTTACCTCGCGCTGGACACCTTCACCCACCGGAATACCGACGGCCCGCTCAATCCCTACGCACGGGTTTACTCGCTTCGGGACGTGGATGAGGAGTTCCCCGACTTCGAGCTGATCGAGTCCTACCGGCGCTACCTGCACGCCCCTCCACTCCCGGTCCGAGGGCTTCCCGGCGAGCGCTGGCTCGGTTGGCACCTGTGGGTCCACCTGAGGGCCCGGCCGTGAACCTGGCTTCCCACCGCGACGCGCGGGCAGTTCCGAATCCCCCGCACCAGCGGGGGGCACCCCGGCTGGTCGGCGTGGTCTGGGCACTCCTGGTCGTCAACACGCTCGGTTCCCAGGGTGCGGAGACGATCGTGCCGATCCCGCGGCCGGTCGCGCAGATGGTCACGATGGGTGCGGTGCTGGCCGCGTTCACGCTGGCACTCGTGCTCAACCCCCGGCTGCAGGTGCGGCCAAGCGCCTATTTGCTGCTGCTGAGCCTGTTGCTGATCGTGAGCATCGCAGCCAGCGCGCGCCTGGAGTCCGGATTCGGCGCGCTATTCCGTTGCGGGCGCCTCGCGGTGTTCCTTGCCACGCTGTGGTTGCTCAGTGCGTGGTTCCACGACTCGCTGACGTTGGTCCGCCACCACATCCGGGTGCTCGGCGCCGTGCTCGCCACGGTCGCGATCGGTCTCGTCGCCGCCCCTGGGCTTGCGCTGCCGGAGCTCTACGGCGGGCGTCTGGTCGGCGTGCTGTGGCCCCTGACGGCGCCCCAGGTCGGGCAGTACGCCGCCGTGGTCGTCGGGCTCACCGTCGTGCTCTGGCTGGGCAAGCGCACCGACAGCCGGAGCCTGGTCCTCATCGCCGGACCGGCGATCGTCCTGCTGCTGCTGAGCCACACCCGGACGGCCACCCTCGGCCTCGTCGTGGCGCTGGCAGTGGCGGGCCTCTCGCTCGCTCTCACCTCGGCCCGTGCCCGCCGGGCCTTCGCGGGGGCCGTGCTGGTAGCCGGATTCGTCGCGATGGCCTTCGGACCGGGGGTGCAGGCCTGGATCCGGCGCGGGCAGGACCAGGAGAACTTCACCAACCTCACCGGGCGTCAGAAGGTGTGGGATGCGCTGCTGGCCGAGACGCGCACGCCGAGCGAGCACCTGTTTGGCGTGGGCCTGACGAACAAGTCCTTCAACGGGCTACCGATCGACGGCGGCTGGCTGGCCGTCTATCACGAGCAGGGTCTCGTCGGCGTCGCGATCGTCGTGGCATTCCTCGCTACGCTGGTGGTCGTCGCCGCACTGCGTCCGCCGTCGGTGGCGCGGGCGTGCGCCGTCTTCCTGATCGCGTACAGCCTGGTCGCCTCCTACACCGAGGCCGGCTTGGGTGACGCCTCCCCCTACCTGTTGCACCTGACCGTGGCGGCGGCGCTGTTGACTGTGGAGATCAGGTTCGGCGTAACGGAACCCGCGAACGCGACGAACTCCAAATACACCGTGAGCGTACGAACTTCACAGCAGTAGACGGTGCCGCTCGTCTCGATGGAGGGTTATTTCACAAGTCAGTTGGCGGGGGCCGCCCGGAGGGCGGCTCGCGACGACTGACTGCAGGCGAGGGGCGTGATTGAGGTGAGCGCGCCGTGGTGAATAGCCCGACTTATGAATAAGACACATGGATGAGCCGATTCCACACCGAAGTCCGAGAGGTGGTCACCCCGTGAGTCAAGCAGGCGTCCTTCTCGATCGGGACGGCACGATCATCGTCGACCACGGCTACGTCGGATCGGTCGACCGGGTCGAATTCATCGCAGGCTCGATCGAGGCGATCGCCGCGCTCAACGAGGCGGGCGTCCCGGTGGCGGTGCTCACCAACCAGGCTGGAGTCGCACGCGGTTATTACGGCATCGAGGATGTACAAGTGGTGCACAAGCACATCACCGCGGAGCTGGCCCGCGAGGGAGCACACGTCGATCTCTGGTTGTTCTGCCCATACCATCCCGACGGCACAGTCAAGGCTTTCGCCCGCGCGAGCGCCGATCGCAAGCCCGCTCCGGGTATGGCCTTGGCAGCGGCGCAGGCGCTCGACCTGAACCTCTCGGCGTCATGGGTGGTGGGCGACAGTTCCGCCGACATCGATCTCGCCAAAGCCGTAGGGGCTCGCCCTGTGCACGTCGGCCCGCCCGGTTACGCCGATCCGGGCGTGGTCTCGTTCCCGGATCTCGCGGCGGCGGTCGAGTTCATCCTCGGTCGCGGTGCCTCCGGCGGTGACGACGTCGAGTCCGATCGGCAGCACGATCGACCTCGATTCCCGGCGCATCAGTTCGACCGGGCCGATGCCTACGGCAGCGGATACGCCGCCGAACTGTCCCGCGCGTTCGGCACCGTCGACCTCGCGCAAGTCAGCCGCGCCGCCGAGATCCTCAGCGATGGCTATCACCGCGACGCGGCCGTTTTCGCCTGCGGGAACGGTGGTTCTGCGTCCATCGCCAACCATCTGCAGTGCGATCATGTGAAGGGCGTCCGGAACGGCACCGATCTCACCACTCGCGTGTACAGCCTCAGCACGAACGTCGAGCTGTTGAGCGCCATCGCCAACGACCTCGGCTACGACAAGGTCTTCGAGTACCAGCTGCAGTCCCAAGCCCGGTCGGGAGATGTGCTCGTCGCGGTGTCGTCGTCGGGTCGCTCGCCGAACATCGTGCGAGCGTTGGACTGGGCAGGCGCGAACGACATGCGGACCATCGCCCTGACCGGGTTCGATGGCGGTCCGGCCAGGCGGCGGGCGACGGTCTCGATCCATGTCGACTCGGCCAACTACGGGATCATCGAGGACGCACATCAAGCGTGCATGCATCTGCTGGCCCAGTACATTCGGCAGTCACGGATGCCCTCCGATGCCGTCGCCTCCCAGGTCTTCTGACGCCATGCGAGTCGGCATCAACCTGCTCACCGACGATCCGGCCAATCCGTCGGGTGCCCACTGGTTCTGGACCCGCGTCATTCCCGAGATGGCCAAGCGGCTCACCGACGACGAGGAGTTTCACCTCCTGGTGAGCCCGAAGTCGCGGCCGCTGCACGAGGGCTACGGCCCGAACGTCCACTACATCACGTTTCCCTGGTCGAACGAGCGCCCACCACTGCGGACCTTGAGCGAGCACCTCTTGACGCCGTTTCGGCTTCCCCGCGCAGGAATCGACGTGTTCAACACCTTGCTGGCACCTTTGGTGCGCCCGGCACCGTCACTCGTCATCCATTTCAAGACACTGCACGCCTACACGGCTCCGGCGTCGGTCCGTCCGGCGGCTCGCCTGTATCGGCGCATGAGCTATCCCCGGACCGCCCGGCTGGCCGACGCGATCGTCATCAACTCGGAGAGCCTCCGGCAGGAGGTGCAGCGCTATCTGGACGTCGACCCGGCGAAGTTGCATCTGATCCCGGAGGCGGTGGACCACGACCTGTTCCGGCCAGGTGACCGCGACGACGCCTTGAGCCAGGTGGCCCCGAAGTACGGCATCACGAAACCCTTCGTGCTGTTCGTGTCGTCACTGTGGCCGTACAAGAACTGCGCAGGCCTGCTGCGCGCCTTCGCGGCGGCGAAGGGGGAGCTCGGCGGACGGCAGCTCGTCTTGGTCGGCCCCGGCCGGGACGTGGAGCACGTCACCGAGCTCCGCACCCTCGCCGGCGAGCTCGGCATCGCCGGCGACATCGTGTGGGTCGGCGGCGTGCCGCTCGAGGAGACGGTCCACTTCTACCGGGCGGCCGATGTCTTCGTGTACCCATCGTTCAATGAGACGTTCGGCCTGCCGATCCTGGAGGCGATGGCGTGCGGCTGCCCGGTGGTCACGTCGAACACCAGCGCGACGCCCGAGACTGCCGGTGGTGCGGCCATGCTGGCTGACCCCAAGGACCCCGAATCGATCGCCGGTGCCATCGTCGAGGCCTGCGGCGCGGAAGGTGAGCGGCTCCGGACTCGAGGACCCGTCCGTGCGGGCGAGTTCACGTGGGCGGCTACCGCCGAGCGCACCCTGGCCGTCTACCGCGACGTCTACGCTCGCCGAACCGGTCGAGGTGGCAGGCGATGAGGATCCTCGTCACCGGCGGAGCCGGCTTTATCGGCTCCCACACCTGCGATCGCCTGGTCGCGCTCGGCCACGACGTGGTCGTGCTGGACGCGCTGACCGCCCCGGTCCATCGCGACCGCAAGCCCAACTACCTCACGCCCGGCGTCGACCTCTTCGTCGGCGACGTCCGAAACCGGGACCTGCTCGCCAACCTCCTGCGCCGCGTGGATGCCGTCTACCATTTCGCCGCCTACCAGGACTACCTCACCGATTTCGCCACCTTCACCGACGTCAACGTGACCTCGACCGCGTTGCTGTACGAGATCATCGTCGCCGATCGGCTCGACCTGAGCCGGGTGGTGGTCGCCTCGTCGCAGTCGGCGATGGGCGAGGGTCTCTACGTCTGCGCCGAGCACGGTGAGCAGACTCCCGACATGCGGCCCGAATCCGCGCTCGAGCGCTCACTTTGGGAGCCGACCTGCCCGGTGTGCCGTGGCCCGATCGACATGCTTCGCACGCCCGAGCGCATCGCGAACCCGCAGAACGCCTACGGGATGTCGAAGCACGCCGAAGAGGTCGTTGCGCGCAACCTCGGGCGTCGGTACGGGATCCCTACGGTCGCCCTTCGCTACAGCATCGTGCAGGGCCCGAGGCAGTCGGTGTACAACGCGTACTCGGGCGCGTGCCGCATCTTCTGCCTGCACTATCTCCAGGGTGGTGTTCCCACCCTGTACGAGGACGGGCAGGCCGTCCGCGACTACGTCAACATCCACGACGTGGTCGACGCCAACCTGCTCGTGCTCTCCGACGACCGCGCGGCGGGCCGGGTCTTCAACGTCGGCGGCGGAACGGGCTACACGACCGAGCAGTTCGCCGACGTGGTGCGACGCCAGTACGCGTCCGACGAGCCCGGCCGGGTCAGCGGTGAGTACCGGTTCGGGGATACCCGGCACATCCTCTCCGACATCGACGCCCTCAAACAGCTCGGCTGGGCGCCCCGCCGGACGCCCGCGGACTCGGTGGCCGAGTACGCGGCCTGGCTGGAAGGGATGCCGGGACTCGAGGAGATCCTGGCCGAAGCCGATGCGAAGATGCGGGCCCTCGGTGTCGTGCGGAAGGCACGGAGATGAAGGCTTTCCTGCTGGCCGCCGGGCTCGGCACGAGGCTGCGCCCGATAACCGACAGCACGCCGAAGTGCATGCTCCGGATCGGCGAGCGGCCGCTCATCGACATCTGGCTGGACGCCCTGGCCAGAGCCGGTGTGCACGATGTCCTCGTCAACCTGCACCACCTCGCCCACGTGGTGCGCGAGCACGTGGCTGCGCGCAGCGGCCCACCCACGGTGCGAATGGTCGAGGAGGAGGAACTGCTCGGCAGCGCAGGCACGCTGCTGGCCAACCGTGGTTTCGTTGACGGCGAGGAGATGTTCCTCGCGGTCAACGCGGACAACCTGACCGATTTCGATCTGGGAGCACTCGTCGACGCGCACCGCGACGGCGGTGCGATCGCCACGCTTTCGCTGTTCCGCGCACCCCGGCCGTCGGAGTGCGGCATCGTCGACGTCTCTGACGGTCGCGTGGTCGGCTACGTCGAGAAGCCTGCCGACCCGCCGAGCGACCTCGCCAACGCAGGTATGTACGCCTTCCACCCGAGCGTCCTCGACGTGATGGCAGGACCTCCGCCGACCGACATCGGCTACGACCTGCTCCCGCGACTGGTCGGCCGGGCGCGAGCCGTGACCCTCGACGGCAGCTACTTCATCGACATCGGCACCCCGGCGGCACTGGAGCGTGCCCGGGACGAGTGGCAAGGCAGACCCGAATCATGATCATCACCCAGACCCCGTTGCGCATCGGGCTCGTCGGCGGGGGAACCGACCTGCCCAGCTACTACCGGGAGCATGGCGGCCGAGTCCTCAACGCCGCCATCGACAAGTACGTGTACGTGATCGTCAAACAGCGCTTCGATGACGCCATCTACGTCAACTACTCGAAAAAGGAGATCGTCTCCCGCGTGGAGGACCTCCAGCACGAACTCGTGAAGGAAGCCATGCACATGGCCGGGGTACGTGGCGGGGTGGAGATCACCACGCTCGCCGACATCCCGTCGGCAGGATCGGGCCTCGGTTCGTCGTCCTCGGTGACGGTGGGACTGCTGCACGCCCTGTTCGCCTACCAAGGCAGGCAGGTCTCCGCCGAGGAGCTCGCCGAGCGGGCATGCGCCATCGAGATCGATCGCTGCCGCAAGCCGATCGGCAAGCAGGACCAGTACGCGGCTGCCTTCGGCGGAATCTCCGACATCCACTTCGGACCAGGTGACCGGGTTGCCGTCGACGAGATACGCCTGCCGCCGCCCTTGCGCAGGCGGCTGCAAGGTGAGCTGCTGCTCTTCTTCACCGGCATCACCCGCAGCGCCGACACCATCCTTTCCGAGCAGACGGCGAACGTCGGCGACCGGATCCCACAGCTCGACCAGCTCCGGGACCTCGCAGGCGAGGCAGCGGATGGCCTGCGCAGCGGAGACCTGGGCGCCCTGGGTACCGCGCTGTGCAAGAGCTGGCAGGCGAAGCGAACGCTGGCGACCGGCGTATCGAACCGGCAGATAGACGAGGCCGTCGAGGCGGCGCTCGAGGCAGGCGCGTCGGGTGCCAAGGTAACCGGCGCTGGTGGTGGCGGCTTCCTCCTGGTCACCTGTCCGGTCGAATATCAACGTGCCGTGCGTGATCGGCTGGCCGACATGAAGGAGCTTCCCATCAAGCTCGAGCCACTCGGCTCGCGGGTGATCTTCAACGTCCACCGCGACATCTGGAGCTGAGGGCGATGGGGCGCAGGCTCTGCGGCGAGGGTGAGTACCCGGCGCCGCTGCTCGCAGTGGCGGCGCATCGGCTGCAGGGTGCCTGCCGCGCGTTCCCCGACAAACCGCTCGGGGAGCAGGCGTGGGCCGCGGTCCTTGCCGGAGCGCTGACCCACCGGCTGACCGGCCTGCTCGACGCGGCGACCGGTGACGGGGCGCTGCCCGCGACCGACGCCCAGGCGCGGCAGGCCCGTGCCGCCCACCGCGCAGCACTGCTGCGCGTCCTTGCCCTGGAACGAGCGTTGCTCTCCGTCATCGAGCTCCTGGCCGGGGCGGACGTCGAGTCCCGCGTCCTCAAGGGCAGCGCCGTGGCGCACCTGGACTATCCCGATCCGGCGCTGCGGTCGTTCATCGACCTCGATGTCCTCGTCCGCGCCCGTGACGTCGACCGCGCCGCCGCGGTGCTTTCGGCGGCCGGGTTCAACCGCACGCTGGCCGAGCCGCGGCCGGGGTTCGACCGCCGCTTCGACAAGGGGATGACCCTGATCCCCCCCGCTGGGTACGAGCTCGACCTGCATCGGACGTTCGTGCTCGGCCCCTGGGGGGTGCTGGTGAACCTTGACGAGCTATGGGACGGCGGGGAGGAGTTCGTCGTCGGCGGGCGGCCGGTGCGGGCGCTGTCGCGGCCGAACCGGTTCATGCACGCCTGCTACCACGCCGCGCTTGGTGACTGGCCGCTGCGACTGGGATCGCTGCGCGACGTCGCCGAGATGCTTCGCCGGCTGGACCGGGACGGGGCGTCGATCCGCAGGGTCGCGGCCGACTGGGGCACCGAGGCGGTGGTGGCCGCGGCCGTGGCCGAAAGCAGGCGGCTGCTCGGGGTCGCCCCGGCGGGCGAGCTCTCGCGCTGGGCCGAGCGCTACGTCCCGAGCCGCCGGGAGGAGGACTGGCTCGCCCTGCACACCCACGCCGGCAAGACCTTCGCGGCGCAGGCGCTCGCGACGCTACATGTCCTGCCGCGCTGGCGGGACAAGGCGGCCTATGTCCGCGCGCTGGTGCTACCGGACGCGCGGTACACGGCCGGGCGGCACGCCTCGGTCCTGGGTCGGTTCTCCTACGCCCTCAGGGAAGCGCGCCGGGGACGGGGGCTCCGGGAAACCCCTCAGGGACCCACATCCACGCCGGGAGAGCCAGAAAAAGGCTCCCCAGGTTGCCCCGGAGTGCCATCCCGACGGTATGGTCAGGTGTCGAACTGACCTTCCTTGGCTCCGTCGATGAACGCCTTCCACTCACCAGAGAAGCACTCGGGCTCCCCGCGGTCTTCCACGACTTCTTCAAGTGCTTCCGTCCGCGGCGCCCTCTGCCAACCACGCTGGGCAAGGCTACCGCGTTGAGCTGGCGACTCCCATCAGGGAATCGCCAGGTGACGTCGAGGCCGCCCATGAAGATGCCGTGGCCAGCGCAGCGATCGATTTGGCGCCACGCTTTACAAGATGCTGAACTTGCCTGATCAACTCAGACCGCCCAAGCCCTCTAGCGAGGTCGCGGACAAATTCTGGGAGCAACATGCCTCGGAACCGAACATGCCGAGCGGACTGTATGTCAGTGTGACCGATCGGCTGGGCAAGGGCTGGGCACAGGATCTCGTGACCCATCGAAAGAGCAGGGCGACGCTGGCCAGCTCGCTCTGGCGCAAATCAAGCAGGCACTCCGAGGACGACAAGGCTGATCGATGACCAGAGTCCTCAAGAGTTGGAATGACCTGTCGAACGTGTTGAACGTATACCGCATCCAGGTTGTGGCGGTCGATCTGCGCGGTACGCTCGTCAGCCCACCCCGCGACGGCAACCTGGCTCGCGCGTTCCAGGGAATGGCGCCAGACGACGCCCTGGCACGCTGGACGCGACGGTGCCGGACCACGTCCTACGAACCTACGAAACAGACATGTCGGTCACAGATTGGACCTTGGTGACCGTGCTTGAAGCAGCACGCAGGCTCGAGGCTGACGGCTTTCCTGCGCCTCCGTCGAACGTGGCCCTGCGCCTCCGGTGTTCACCGAGGTCCGCGACGAGTCGCTGCGCGCGGTTGCCGAGGCCGCCGCCACGACGAACACCGATGACATTCGCACACGTGCGCGGGCCTCGATCACCGCAGGCCTGGACGTGCTGATCGATGATCCCCGCAAGGGACGGGTGCTGTTCCTTGAGGCGACCTGCAATGACGCCCTCCAGGAACGTCGGCACGCCGACACGCTTGTCGTGGCGCAGCTACTCGGCCAGATCTTCGGTCTGCGCCCCTGACCACACCGACGGCGAGCTCACCGCCATCGCGATCGTCGGCGCCGAGTCAGCGCTGGTCACCGCCTATCTTGCGGGCCGCATCGACATCACCCGTGACCGGCTCATCGACCACCTCACCGAACTCCACCTCACCGCGGCCGGAATCACCACCGCGACGGCTCCGCAGTAGATCCCTCCTCGCCCGGAACGTTACCAACGTGCCTGCCACAAGAGCGGATCGCTGACCTGCGCAAAAGCGCAAGAACCCTGGTACCTCGCCCCCAGCGGGGCAACCGGTGACGCCGTCCTCGACCAGGCCGGACCGGCGTAAGTCCCCAGACATAGGCCGGCCCGGGGGCGATTTCCCCGTCTTTCGACGGTGGGTCGCTCTTGGCTGAATAGCCTTCGCGACCTCTGACGCCCTCGGGCACAGTCACCAGGTTTCCCTGGCATCGCACATCGTACGCCGACGGACTCCGCGGCGGTAGACATTCGATGGAGAAATCGCACTGATCCGGCGACCCGCGACGCGACCCGGCTCGAGGCGTCGGGTCATTGATTCGCAGGTCGGGGTATGTCGACGATCTCGCCGCGTTCGATGGTGTAGATGTGCCCGGCGACGCGGTCCACGAGGCGCCGCTCTGACTCGACGACCAGCACGTCCAATGACGTCTTCCCGGGCCTGCCGGATCGCGGCGGCCATCTCGTCGGCCAGGGCCGGCGCGAGCCCCTCGAACGGCTCGTCGAACAGGAGCAGCTCCCTGCAGACGACGAGGGCACGCGCGAGCGCCACCAGCTTCTGCTGACCTCCGCTCAACTGGGCCGCGGGGCGCTCCTTGAACCGGGCGACGAACGGCATCCGGTCGTAGACCCGCTCCAGCCGCGAACGGCCGTCGGACAGGTTGTTGGCCCAGATCGGCAC
>JBOHER010000184.1:0-12973 GCA_050701115.1 Haloechinothrix sp.
AATGACGCCGAGTGAGTGTTCCGGGGAGATGAACCCCCATGGTGTCCGAGGGGTGGCGGTTGTGCACGAACACGCGATCGGCGGGTAGCGGCTGGGTGGGGTGCCTGGGCGCGGCTTTCGCGTTCCAGCTCGACCATATGAGTTGCGGAATGTAACAGAGCGATTGCCAGCCGTAACAAGTGTCGAGAGCGGGGCGACTGACGCGTTCTGCGCCCCGAAGCGTCTAGTCGTCGCTGTTCTATGGCGTGCAGAGTATGCGAGCCGCCCGCGCGAAGGGCGCACGGCCACGCACCGATAGGGTCCTGGCCGTGCGATTGGGACTGAATCTTGGCTACTGGGGTGCCGGGAACGACGCGGCCAACCTGGAACTCGCCAGGGAGGCCGATCGGCTCGGCTTCGCCGTGGTGTGGGTGGCCGAGGCCTACGGCTCGGACGCCCCGACCGTGCTGGCCTGGATCGCGGCGCAGACCTCGTCGATCGACGTGGGCAGTGCGGTGCTGCAGATCCCGGCCCGCACGCCGGCCATGACGGCGATGACCGCGGCGACGCTGGACACCCTCTCCGGCGGCCGGTTCCGGCTGGGCCTCGGCGTGTCCGGGCCGCAGGTCTCCGAGGGCTGGCACGGCGTGCGGTTCAGCTCACCGCTGGGCCGCACCCGCGAGTACGTCGACATCGTGCGGACGGTGTTACGCCGGGAAACCGTGCGCTACCAGGGCAAGCACTACCAGTTGCCGCTGCCCGGCGGCCCCGGCAAGGCGCTCAAGCTCACTGTGCACCCGGTGCGCGAGCAGATCCCGGTCTATCTGGCCGCCATCGGCCCGCGCAATCTCGAACTGACCGGGGAAATCGCCGACGGCTGGCTGCCGGTGTTCTTCGCACCCGAGCACGCACACGAGCAGCTGGCTCATCTCGAATCGGGTGCGCGCCGAGCGGGCCGCGATCCACGGGTGATCGACATCGCGCCGTCCGTGCCGCTGGTGGTCGGGCCGGATTGGCGTAGCTGCGCCGACGCCGTGCGCGGATACGCCGCGCTGTACCTGGGCGGAATGGGCAGCCGGGAGCAGAACTTCTACAACCAGCTGGCCTGCCGAATGGGCTACCAGGAACAGGCGCGCGAGGTACAGGACCGCTACCTGGCCAAGGACTACGCGGGCGCCATGGCCGCCGTCCCGCTCGAGTTCATCGACGCCACGTCCTTGCTGGGACCGGCGGAACGGATCACCGAGCGCATCGCGGCGTACGCCGAGGCGGGGGTGGGCACGCTGACCGTGTCGCCCACCCACGCCGACCCGGCAGCGGCGGTCTCCGCACTGCGCACCATGTCCGAGTCATTTGATGCAGCGGGAGTCTGACACCACATGGGCTGGTTCGAAGCGGTGATCCTCGGCATCGTCCAGGGGCTCACCGAGTTCTTGCCGATCTCCTCCAGCGCGCACCTGCGGATCACCGCGGCGTTCGCGGGCTGGGGTGACCCCGGTGCCGCCTTCACCGCGGTCACCCAGATCGGCACCGAGCTCGCTGTGGTGCTGTACTTCGGCAAGAAGATCGGCCGGATCATCTCGCACTGGTTCTACTCGCTGTACAAACCGGAGTACCGGCACGACCCGGACGCCAGGATGGGCTGGCTGATCATCATCGGTTCGCTGCCGATCGTGGTGCTCGGGCTGTTCTTCCAGGAAGAGATCAAGTCGGCCTTCCGCGATCTTCGGCTCACCGCGGCCGTGCTCATCTTCTTCGGCATCCTGCTGCTGATCGCCGACCGGTACGGCCAGAAGCGGCGGGACCTGGACCATCTGACCGTGCGGCACGGCTTCGGGTACGGGTTCGCCCAGTCCTTGGCGCTCATCCCCGGAGTTTCCCGCTCGGGTGGCACGATCACCGCGGGCCTCGCGCTCGGTTACAAGCGTGCGGATGCCGCCGAATACGCCTTCCTGCTGGCCGTCCCCGCGGTGCTGGGGTCGGGTTTCTACCAGCTCAAGGAGATCGGCAACGGAAACTCCCCGGCATGGGGGCCGACCATCGTGGCCACGATCGTCGCCTTCCTCGTCGGTTATGCCGTGATCGCCTGGCTGATGGCCTACATCAAGACGCGCAGCTTCATGCCGTTCGTGATCTACCGCATCGCCCTCGGCTCGCTGCTGCTGGTGCTGGTCTTCACCGGCGTGCTCGATCCGGAGGCAGGCCCGCTGATCTAGCCGCGCACCACCCAACGCCCATGCGGGCCATTAAGCTCAGGGCGTGGGAACGGTGATCTTGTTGCGGCACGCCCGGTCGGCGGCCAACGGCTCTGGCACGCTGGCCGGCCGCACGCCCCACGTCGAACTGGACGACGCCGGACGCGAGCAGGCCGTCGGCCTCATCGGCCGGCTCTCCGCCGTGCCATTGTCCGGGCTGGTGCGTTCACCGATGCTGCGCTGCGAGCAGACCGTCTCCGCATTGGCCGCGGAGCGGTCCCTCGAGACTGTCGTCGAGCCGGACCTGTCCGAAGTGGACTATGGCGAGTGGACCGGGAAGCAGTTGGCCGATCTGGTTTCCGAACCCTTGTGGCGGGTGGTCCAGGCACATCCCTCCGCGGCGGTGTTCCCTGGCGGGGAGGGTCTCGCGCAGGTGCAGGCTCGCTCGGTCGCCGCGGTCCGGCGGCATGACGAACGCATCACCGCGCAGGCAGGTGAGGACGCGGTCTGGTTGCTGTGCAGCCACGGCGACGTGATCAAGTCGGTGTTGGCCGACGCCCTGGGGCAGCACCTGGACGCCTTCCAGCGGATCGTGGTGGATCCCGGGTCGATCTCGGTGGTGCGCTACACCTCGCTGCGGCCGTTCGTGCTGCGGCTCAACGACAATGCCGGAGACCTGACGAGCGTCGTGCCCCCTCCGCGGGAACGCGTCGCCGACTCGGACGCGCCGGTGGGCGGTAGCACCGGCAGCTGAGGCGCGGCCGGGAATAACGATACGGTCGTGGCCATGACGACATCGACCAACCCGCTGCTGGAGGAGAGCACCCTCGACTTCCAGCTCCCACCGTTCGACCGCATCCTCGACGAGCACTACCTGCCCGCGTTCGAGGCAGGCATCGCGGCACACGCCGCCGAGGTCGAACGAATCGCGGCCAACCCGGAGCCGCCGACCTTCGCCAACACCCTCGTCGCGCTGGAACGGTCGGGCATCCTGCTTCAGCGGGTTTCGATGGCGTTGTTCAACCTGACCTCGGCGGACACCAACGCGACGCTGCAACAGGTGCACGCCACCATCGCTCCTCGGCTCGCCGGTCATTCCGACGCGATCCACCTCAACCCGCAACTGTTCGCGCGCATCACGGCACTCTACGACCGGCGGGCCGAACTCGATCTCGACCCGGAGGGGCGGTGGCTGCTCGAGCGCTACCATCTCCAGTTCGTCCGGGCGGGTGCACAGTTGAGCGAGCAGGACAAAGATCAGCTGCGCGCGCTCAACGCGGAGCTGGCAACGGTGTGCACCCAGTTCCAGGACAACCTGCTCACCGACACCAACGACCTCGCGGTCGTGGTGGATGACGCCGCTGCGCTGGCCGGTATGTCCGAAGACGCGATCGCGGCCGCTGCCGAGGCAGGTATCGCGCGGCAACTGCCCGGCAAGTACGTGCTCACCCTGAACCTGCCCACCCAACAGGAACCGTTGTCGGTGCTCAACGACCGGTCGCTGCGCGAGCGGGTGTTCACCGCGTCGGTGTCCCGGGGGAACAGGGGAAACGAGCACGACAACAGCGAGCTGGCGATCACAGCGGCACGGTTGCGGGCACGACGAGCCGCGCTGCTCGGGTTCCCGCACCACGGCGCGTACACGATCGCCGACCAGATGGCGGGCACCGCGGAGGCCGCGCGGGCATTGCTGGCCCGGCTCGCCCCGGCAGCGGTCACCAACGCCAAGGCTGAAGCCGACGAGTTGCGGCAGCAGATGGGTGGCGGTGAACTGAGCGGGTGGGATTGGGCGTACTACGCCGAGCAGGTGCGGCGGCAGCGGTTCTCCGTCGACGCCGCTGACTTGCGTCCCTACTTCGAGTTGGAGCGAGTGCTGCACGATGGCGTGTTCCATGCGGCGAACCGGCTCTACGGCATCGAGTTCACCGAGCGCACAGATCTGCCCACCTATCACCCGGACGTGCGGATCTTCGAGGTGACCGACGCCGACGGCACGCCACTGGGTCTGTTCCTCGCCGACTACTTCGCGCGCGCGTCCAAGCGTGGTGGCACGTGGATGAACAACTTCGTCGGCCAATCCGGCCTGCACGGGACGAAGCCGGTGATCGTCAACGTGCTCAACATCCCCAAGCCTCCCGATGGCCAGCCCGCACTGCTCACCTTCGACGAGGTCACCACCGCGTTCCACGAGTTCGGCCACGCGTTACACGGGCTGTTCTCCGACGTGACCTATCCGAAGTTCTCCGGGACCAGCGTGCCGCGTGATTTCGTGGAGTTCCCCTCGCAGGTCAACTAAATGTGGGCGGTGTGGCCCGAGGTGCTCGCCAACTACGCCAAGCACTATCGGACCGGGGAGCCGCTGCCCGGGCAGCGGGTGGCGAGCCTGCTGGAAGCCCAGCGGTACGGCGAGGGATTCGCGACCACCGAGTACCTGGCCGCCGCGCTGCTGGACCTCGCGTGGCATGAGCTCACCGTCGATGACCAGGTGGACGAGGTCGCCGACTTCGAAGCGGCGGCGTTGGACAAGGCCGGGGTAGCGTTGCCGATCATCCCGCCGCGCTACCGCAGCACGTACTTCGCGCATGTGTTCAGCGGCGGCTACGACGCGGGTTACTACTCCTACATATGGAGCCAGGTGCTCGACGCCGACACGGTCGAATGGTTCAAGGACAACGGAGGGCTGCGCCGGGAGAACGGCGACCGCTTCCGCCACGAGGTACTCAGCAAAGGTGGCAGCTTGGATGTAATGGCGGCCTACCGCACCTTCCGGGGCCGCGACCCGGAGATCGACCCGCTCTTGGAACGCAAAGGTCTGACCGGGGCGTAGTGCAGTAGTACTTGCAGGCACGCCCCGGCCGCGCTCAGATGAGGCCGAGCTTCCTTACCGCATCGCGTTCGTCCACGAGCTCCTGCACCGATGCGTCGATCTTGCCGCGGGAGAACTCATCGATGTCCAGGCCCCGCACGATCTCGTAGGAGCCATTCGCGCAGGTCACCGGGAACGACGAGATGAGGCCCTCGGGCACGCCGTAGGAGCCGTCGGAAGGGATGGCCATCGAGGTCCAGTCGCCCTCGGCGGTGCCGTTGACCCAGGTGTGCACGTGGTCGATCGCCGCGGACGCGGCCGACGCGGCCGACGATGCGCCCCGCGCCTCGATGATCTCCGCGCCGCGCTTGGCGACCCGCGGGATGAACTCGTCGGCGATCCACGTCTGGTCGCCCACGGCCTCGGCGGCGTTCCGGCCGCTGACCTCGGCGTGGAAGATGTCCGGGTACTGGGTGGCCGAGTGGTTGCCCCAGATGGTCAGCTTCTTGATCTCGGATACCGGCACACCGAGCTTGCCGGCCAGCTGCGCCAGTGCGCGGTTGTGGTCGAGGCGGGTCATCGCGGTGAACCGCTCAGCAGGTACGTCCGGCGCGTGCGCCTGGGCGATCAGGGCGTTGGTGTTGGCGGGGTTGCCGACAACCAGGACCTTGATGTCCTCAGCGGCGCCTGCGTTGATGGCCGCACCCTGCGGCTTGAAGATGCCACCGTTGGCCTCGAGCAGGTCACCGCGCTCCATGCCCTTGGTACGCGGTCGGGCGCCCACCAGCAGAGCGACGTTGGCGCCTTCGAAGGCCTGCTTGGCGTCGTCGAAGATGTCCACCCCGGCCAGCAGCGGGAAAGCTCCGTCCTGCAGCTCGAGTGCGGTGCCCTCGGCGGCCTTGACAGCCTGCGGGATCTCCAGCAGGCGCAGCTTCACGGGCGTGTCCGAACCGAGCAGCTGGCCGGAAGCGATGCGAAACAGCAGCGCGTAGCCAATCTGACCGGCCGCGCCGGTGACGGTGACGTTGACTGGAGTTTGGGTCATTGCGTTCTCCTGCTAGGGGGATTTCGTCTTCGCACGGGGATGCTATCCCGCTAGCCGGTGTTCGGCGGAAATCGGCGGGAATCAGGGGGGTGCGTCGGGTCACTCTCACCCGTCCTCGGACAGGTCCGGCGACCCGGTGTGTAATCTCGGGTGCTGACATGCCCACCACCATCGACCCCCCTGCGGCCGCACAACCGCACTCGCCAGGCGACGCCGGCGAGTCCGTGGTGAGCACCCGCGCGACCCGCATTCTCCAGCTGCCCTCGCGCTTCCCCTACCGCACGATCGCCCTGGGCACGGTGGGCAGCACGCTGCTGATGCTGGCCGCACTCGGCGCGGGCGGCATCCTCATCTCCGACCCGGTGCTGGGCGCGGGTCCACTGTCCTGGCTGCGCTACGGCCACGGGAAAGCCCTGGCCACCGCGACGCTCTACCTCGGTTTCGGGCTCGTCGTGTGGGCCTGGGTCCGGCTGGGCCGCTATGTGCTGCGGGGCCGGGTCGGGGTCCGTCCGGTGCTGATCGCGTCGGGCTGCTGGATGGCGCCGCTGCTGATCTCGCCCCCGTTGTTCACCCGCGACGTGTTCTCCTACCTCGGGCAGGGCGCGCAGCTGCTGTACGGCCACGACCCGTACGCCAGCGGGCCTGCTGTGCTGGACGAGCTGCCCCACGTTGTGGAGAACGTGCACTGGCTCTGGCAGACCACCCCCGCTCCGTATGGGCCACTGTTCCTCGCGGTGTCCAAGGGGATCGTGTCGCTGACCGGCGACGACGTGATCGCCGGAGTGATCGTCACCAGGCTGGTGCTGCTGACCGGCCTTGCCGCCATGCTGTGGGCACTGCCCCGGCTGGTCAACCATCTCGGCGGCAACCTGCCGGTCACCATGTGGCTCGCGGTGGCCAGCCCGATGACGGTCATCCACCTGGTCGGCGGTCCGCACAACGACCTGCTGATGCTGGGCTTCCTGACGGTCGGGGTGGTCGCGGCCCTGGAACGCAAGCACGCCGTGGCCATCGCGCTGGTCACGATCGGCATGCTGATCAAACCCACGGCCGCGCTCGCGCTGCCGTTCCTGGTCTGGATCTGGGCCAGCCGCCTTGACGCGGGCAGCAGGACCGCGAACTTCTTCCGCGCGGTGATGCCCTCACTCGGCATCTTCGGCGCGATCTTCGCCGCGGGCACCATGGTGTCTCTCGGCTCGTTCAACATCGGCTGGGCGACCGGTCTGCAGGCTCCGACGCTGATCGTCAACTGGCTGAACTTCCCCACCGGAATCGGCCAGGCGGTCGGCGGCTTCGCGCGGCTGTTCTTCGACGTGGACTATTCGATGTTCATCGCGGGCGCCCGCGCGCTCGCGGCCGTCGCGCTCGCGGGGTTCGCGATACGCCAGTGGTGGCTGGCCCGCGACGGGGGCGATCGGGCCGTCCTGCACATGGGGATCACGCTGCTGGCGGCGGCGATCCTCGCGCCGCCCACCCTGCCCTGGTACCTGACGTGGGGCTTCGTGATCCTCGCCGCGTTCAGGTGGAGTCGCGAGCAGCTGTCCTTCGTGGTGGGCGTCGCGGTGTTCCTGGTGCTGGTCTACTACCCGACCGGCGAGCAGGGCCTGAACAACTGGTGGTTCATGGCCGGGGTGTTCGCGGTCAGCGTGTACGCCGCCGTGTCATTCCTGCGGCCGGACCCGCTCGGGCTCATCGAGGCGGTACGTCCTCCCGCCCGGACCAACCGCTCCACCGGCTGACGTCGATCCACACCACGACGCCGTCCGGTGGACGTACCGCGTACTGCGCGTACTTGTCGCACAGCGCACGCACCGATGCCCGGTGGTCCGCGCCGCTGTCTGCCGGACGCACGATCCGCGCCGTTCCGTCCGCACGCACCCACCACAGCTGTTCCCAGTCCTCGTGGTATTCGTCGACCAGCGCGCAGACGTGCTCGTTCGCCGCGATGTTCGACAGCCTGCTGAGTTTCGTCGTGGTCTTGGGCTTGTGATCGACGGCGAACACCACGGCGTCGCCGACAACCGCGAAGGTCACCGGCACGATATGCGGCGCGGTGCTGGGGTCGACCGTCGCCAGCCGGGCCACTCTGGCTTTCGCAAACCACTCGCGCGCCTGCTTCGAACTCAACCGCATACCCTTGAGCCTAGGAGGGTTATGCACCCCGAGTCGCAGGGGCGGGCCGGAGCTCGCGCAGGTCCCGGGTCGTGAGTGCTGAGGGTTGCTGGAGGGGCAACATTCACGCACGAGGCCACCTGCAGGAATACCCGGGGCGGCGGATGCCGATCATGTGCACGTGGCTTAGGGTCGAGGGTGCCATGTCTCGTGTAATCCACGTCTTCCGTCATCCCGATCGATTCGTCTCT
This sequence comes from Haloechinothrix sp., assembly GCA_050701115.1. Taxonomy (GTDB): domain Bacteria; phylum Actinomycetota; class Actinomycetes; order Mycobacteriales; family Pseudonocardiaceae; genus JBOHER01. Next base: position 8,389 of record JBOHER010000184.1, read on the forward strand.
GGGACGGTCGGGGAACCCGGTGACCGCACTTTTTACCTGCAGGCCAGCTCGGATGCCCGTTTGATCAGCGTCACACTGGAGAAGCAGCAGCTCACGGTGCTGTCCGAGCGGCTGGGGACCCTGCTCGACGAGGTCGCCAACCGCTTCGGCACCGAGATCCCGGCGGAGGCTCCCGAGGAGCTGCTGGACACCGACCCGCTGCAGGTTCCGGTCGAGGAGGAGTTCCGGGTCGGCACGATGGGCCTGGGTTGGGACGCCGAGTCGAGCGCAGTGGTGATCGAATTGCTGGCGATCACCGAGGGCGAGGTCGACGAGAACGTGGTGCTCGACGACACCGAAGAGGGCCCGGACGCCGTCCGGGTTTTCCTCTCCCCCGTGCAGGCAAGGGCGTTCGCCGAGCGGGCGGAACGGGTCATCAGCGCCGGACGCAAGCCCTGCCCGCTGTGCGGTGAGCCGCTGGATCGGGAAGGACACATCTGTCCGCGTCAGAATGGGTACCGTCGCAACAGTGTGCTCGGCACAAGCTAGTGGAGCTGCCCATGGGCGAGGGCACAGACGTTCTCCAGCTGATCACCCACGGCCGCCTCGAGGTCGAGGGGCGATTGCTCGACGCGTCCAATGCCACCCTGTACTGCGCAATCGAGCTGGACGGCATGTCCGCGAACGCCGTGTACAAACCGATCGCGGGGGAGCGGCCGCTGTGGGACTTCCCGCGCGGCACGCTGGCGGGCCGGGAAGTCGCGACCTACCTGATCGCCGACGCCGCCGAACTGGGCGCCATCCCGCCCACCATGATCAGGGAGGGCCCGCTCGGGCCGGGCATGGTGCAGTTGTGGATCGAAGCCAGCAGTGACGAACTCGTGGACATCATGCGGCCCGAACAGGTTCCGGACGGCTGGCATCAGGTGCTGGTCGCGCACGATCGGTTCGGCGAACCCGCAGTGCTCGCCCACGCCGACCGGACCGATGTGCAAGATCTCGCCCTGCTCGATGTGGTGATCAACAACACCGATCGCAAGGGCGGCCATGTGCTGCATGGCCTCGACGGCCGCGCCTACGGCGTCGACCACGGCATCTGCCTGCACTTCGATCCGAAACTGCGCACGGTCCTCTGGGGTTGGGCAGGCACGCCGGTGCCCGGGGACGGGATCGAGAAGCTGCGCAAACTGCGCGCGGATGTGGACGGTCAGTTGGGCGAGACGCTGTCCGCGCACTTGACCTCGGCGGAGGTCCGGGCAGTCGGCGATCGGATCTCCCGGCTGATACGCAGCGGAGTCTTCCCCGCTCCGAGCGACTACGTCCGGTCCATCCCGTGGCCGCCGATCTGACCACATCGGCTACCAACGGTAATCGTTGCGCTGAGAATTCTGCGCTGCACTGGGACAATATGGCCATGAGACGGGTTACCTACCGTGACCGCTTGACAGCCCCGCTGCCCGGTCCCCGGGATATGGTGAAGATCTTGAGGCAGCACGGCTTCCGTGGGTCGACCGCGAATGTCGACCGAATTCCGATCATCCGTACCGGATTGCCCCCGCTGGGACCCGGCACATCGAGCTGGACCTGGGTCGGCCACTCCACCTATCTGGTACGTATCGGCGGTGCCTGTGTGCTGACCGACCCGGTGTGGTCAGCTCGTATCCCAGCCACGCCGCGCCGGCTCACTCCGCCAGGAGTCGCCTGGGGGGATCTCCCGCCGATCGACGTGGTGGCGATCAGCCATGACCACTACGACCACCTGGATGCAGGAACCATCCGCAGGCTGCCGCGCGAGACGCCCATACTGGTCGGCCTCGGCCTGGGCCGTTGGTTCCGTCGGCGCGGATTCAGCGAGGTCATGGAGCTGGACTGGTGGGAGTCAGCCGAGGTCGCGGGCCTGCGGTTCGACTTCACGCCGACGCATCACTGGTCCCGCCGGGGCCCGTTCGACACCTGTCGCACGCTGTGGGGTGGATGGGTGATCACGGCACCCGACGGCACGCGCACCTATCACGCGGGGGATTCCGGCTACGGCGACCGGTTCGCCCAGGTGGGCGAACGGTACCCAGGAATCGACGTGGCCATGATGCCGATCGGCGCCTATGAGCCTCGCTGGTTCATGCGCGCCCTGCACATGAGCCCGGAAGAGTCCATCCGGGCACTGGCCGATCTAGGCGCGCGCAGGATGGCCACCATGCATTGGGGCACCTTTGTGCTCACCCAGGAACCCGTCGACGAGCCGGTGACCGTGGTGCGCAAGGAATGGGCGGCAGCGGGCAACGATCCCGATGACCTCTGGGCAATGGCCATCGGCGAGACCCGCGCCCTGCCGTGAGCGATTGCGGTCTCGGCGTGGCGGCTCAGCGGTGGCCCTGCCCGCCGGTACGGTCCCTGGTCGTGCGGTCTCACTCTTACGGCGATGTCTTCTCCCGCCAGCGCGAGCGCACGGTGCCGGAGGTTCCCGCCGAACCTGGCCTGGTTGTCGAAGATGCGGGCAGCGGCTTCTGCGGCGCGATCATCAGGATCGAGTGCGGCAACCTGGTACTCGAAGACCGGCACGGCAACCACCGGGTCTTCCCGCTGGCCCCGGCCGGTTTTCTGCTGGAGGGCAAGCCGGTCACAGTGATCCCGGCTGGGCGGCCCGCCGCGGCCGATCGGGTGATCTCGGCATCCGGATCCGTGCGGGTGGCAGGCCTGCGCGCACGCACCGCACGGGATTCCCGCATCTGGGTGGAAGGCAAACACGACGCGGAGCTGGTCGAGCGCGTCTGGGGGCATGACCTGCGGGTGGAGGGCGTTGTGGTCGAACCGCTGGACGGCGTGGATGTGCTTGCCGATCACATCGCTGGGTTCGGAACAGGCCCGGGCAGGCGGCTCGGAGTCCTCGTCGATCACCTCGTGCCGGGCAGCAAGGAGTCCCGCATCGTCGCGGCGATCAGGGACCGGAACGTGCTGGTCACCGGGCATCCCTACGTCGACATCTGGCAGGCCGTGCAGCCTGCTGCCCTCGGTATCGAGGCCTGGCCGCAGGTTCCGCGGAACATCCCGTGGAAGGAAGGCGTGTGCGCGGCGCTCGGCTGGGGCGAGCCGTACCAGGGATGGCAGCGGGTGCTAGGCGGGGTCAGCAGCTTCCGGGACCTGGAAACGCCGCTGATCGGCGCGATGGAAAGGCTGATCGACTTCGTGACCCAACAACTCGACGCGGGCTGACCTGGTCGCGGCGGGGGAAAGATCACGCGTAGGTCACGTCGGCGGTGACCGGGCGTGCAGACCGGCGGTTTCTGGCACGATGTGGGCATGGCAGCGCTGATTTGGTTGATCGCCGGAACAGCACTCCTGGCGGCAGAGGTTCTTTCCGGCGACTTGGTCCTCGCCATGCTCGGCGTGGGTGCGCTCGCCGCTGCGGGGTCGGCGGTTTTCGTGGACAGCATCGCGCTCTCCGTCGCGGTATTCGCCGTCACCTCGATCGGGTTGCTGGTGCTGGCGCGGCCCGCACTGAAACGTCGATTCCTGCTCGGCGCAGGCGTGCGGACCAATGCGGATGCGCTTGTCGGCGCACGCGCGGTAGCGTTGTCCACTGTGGACGCCGAACAGGGCAGGGTGAAGCTCGCCGGCGAGGTGTGGTCGGCGCGCAGTTACATCGAAGGTCAAGTGATCGAGCCCGGCGCGGCGGTCACCGTTGTGGAGATTTCCGGAGCCACCGCTGTCGTGTCGGCAGAACTGTAACCAGAGTGAACAGGGGAGAGTTTTGACAGCCGCAGCCCTCATCGTTCTAGCGGCGGTGATCCTGTTCGTGATCATCGTCGTCGCGAAAGCGATCATGGTGGTCCCGCAGGCTCAAGCCGCCGTGATCGAGCGCCTTGGCAAGTTCAAGACCGTGGCAGCGCCCGGCCTGAACTTCCTGATGCCCTTCTTCGACAAGGTGCGGGCGCGCATCGACCTGCGCGAGCAGGTCGTGTCGTTCCCACCGCAACCGGTGATCACCCAGGACAACCTGACCGTGTCGATCGACACGGTCGTTTACTTCCAGGTGACCGATTCGCGCGCCGCTGTGTACGAGATCTCCAACTACATCGTCGGTGTCGAGCAGCTGACCACCACCACGCTGCGCAACCTGGTCGGTGGCATGAGTCTGGAAGAGACACTGACCTCGCGCGATCAGATCAACCAGCAGCTTCGCGGCGTGCTCGACGAGGCCACCGGGCGGTGGGGCATCAGGGTCGCACGGGTCGAACTGAAGGCCATCGACCCGCCGCCGTCCATTCAGGACTCGATGGAGAAGCAGATGCGCGCCGACCGGGAGAAGCGCGCGATAATCCTGACTGCCGAAGGCCAGCGCGAGGCCGCGATCAAGACGGCGGAAGGTCAGAAGCAGAGCCAGATCCTGTCCGCGGAAGGCGCCAAGCAGGCCGCGATCCTCGGGGCGGAAGCCGAACGGCAGTCCAGGATCCTGCGGGCGCAAGGTGAGCGAGCCGCCCGCTACCTGCAGGCCCAGGGTCAGGCCAAGGCGATCGAGAAGGTGTTCGCCGCGATCAAGGCCGGCCAGCCGACCCCCGAGCTGCTGGCCTATCAGTACTTGCAGACACTGCCGCAGATGGCGCAAGGC
>JBOHER010000185.1:0-4058 GCA_050701115.1 Haloechinothrix sp.
GGCTCGGCGAGGGTGCCGATCAGCATGAACGCAGCGAAGGAGACCGCCACACCCTGGATCCAGCGGCGGCGATACCACGCAGGTCGGGCCGAGATCGGAGCGATTGCGCTAGGCGCATCACCTTGTGGCGCGATGGAAGCCGGAATGAGTACGGCGGCCTCCGCGACAGGCCGTGAGTTGCCGCAGCTCCTGCAGAACCGCGCGTCGTCGGTGAAGGGAGAACCACATGAGGTACAGAACGCTGCGACGCCCTCGTCTCGGGGCGTCGATGCCGCAGTGAGCGAGCCGACCGTGTCCGCCCGGTCGGCGGAGAACGTGCGGCGGGCGTCCTGCTGGGGTTCCGCAACTCCCTCGGACACCGCGTACGCAGCGCCGGCCGCAGCCATGTCGCTTCGCTTGAAGACCGTCAGCCTTACGCCATCAGACTTTGCCAGGAGCCGCCCCGCTTGTTCGGCCTCTCTCTTGATGCGATGTGACGAGACCGGATCTGAGGCGCCTTCCCGCACCACAACCCAGTGATCGTCACGCGGCTGGACTTCGAGCGGCTGCTTGCCTGTCATCTCTACTCCGTCATCCTCGGAAACTGGACAAAGGGTAGAAAGACCGAAGGATCGGTCGCTATGGCCCCTTTGGGTCATTTCGGCGTTGACACGGCTTCGGTAGTTGCAGTGCTGACAGCGAGGCGGCGGCGCCTAGCCCCCGCGATGCGCGGCAGCACTCGGTCGACGTACCAGCCCATGGGCACAGTCTCGTCGGCCGAGCGCTGCTGCGTGGCCGGTCAGGCAGCGTCGTCGATGGCCGCGGCGAACCGCTGCAGGTAGAGCGGCCAGCCCTCGTCGGCAGCCACACCGGCCCGCAGCCCGTCCCAACCGTCACCATGACGGTCGAGGTGACGGTGCTCGAGCTCGACTCGCGTCCGATCCGGCGCGTCCTCGACGAAGCGAACCTCGACCTCGCTGCGCTTGGAGGGGTCGGATTCGATCTGCCACATCGGGCTGATCTCCCAGGTGAACACAATCCGGGTGGGCGGCTCGTACGCGAGGACGCGGCCCCACTGGCACTCGCTGCCGTCGACGCCACGGTCATAGACACGCCCACCGGCGCGTGGTTCGAACACCGACTCGGCGATGTCGACGCCGAGCATGTTGTGCTCGCGCGGCTTGATCCGGTCGAACCTCTCCGTAAAGAGCCGGAACGCGCGCTCGGCCCGTACGTTGACGACGATCTCGGTGCGCACCGACGTGTCCTGCGCCTGGGTGGTCATGTGTCCTCCTCGGGTTGCTCGACGAGCTGCTTGAAGTTGACGAGCGCCTCGTTCCAGAACCGCTCCAGCTGCACGCGCAGCTCTCGCAACCCGCCCGGGTTGGCCTGGTAGATCCGCCTGGTCCCCTCGGCGCGGTCGAGGACGAGGCCGGCGGTCTTCAGCAACTTCAGGTGCTGGGAGACGGCGGGACGGCTGACCGGCAACATCTCGGCGATCTCGACGACCGCTCGGGGTCGCGTGAGCACGAGCTCGAAGATCGTGCGCCTCGTGGGATCAGCGAGGGCGGCCCATCCGTCCATCAGTCAGTAAGTATGCACTAACGGTAAGCATCTGTCTACCGAGCCATGGCGATGCGCGACGACCGGGGCTTGGGTATCGCTGGACCGGCGCGCCGCTACGTCGCGGCCGGCCAGGCAACGCTCGCCAGCGCGGACGACGTCACGTCGGCTGGGTTGACGGGTTCGCGCGGGCTGGACAGAGCGAGGTGGTCGTCTTCGTCGTCGTTGGTCATCGGCGCCGTTGGGGTCGGAGTCCGGCGATGATGAGGTCGATGCCTGCCTCGAAGTTTGTGTTGGTGTCGCAGCCGCAGACGGCGAGGCCGATGTCGAAGAGGTCGTCGGATACGTCGGGGGGCAGTGCCTGTGTGACGCGGCGGATGCGTTGGGATTCGGTTTCGGGTTCCGGCTCGCCCGGCCCGCAGGAACGGGTCATCAGTTCCATGAGGGCGTAGCCGTAGGCGTGGCCGAACACCGCGCATCCGGCTCGCGCGGCCGTGGGCCGGTCGAAGCCGGCCCGCTCCATCTTGGTCAGGCAGTCCGCCATCAGCTGGAGCGCGTCCATGGGCATGACGGCGCGGCTGCACGCCAGGTGTGCGGCCTTGGGGTGGCGGTGTGCGGTTTCGCGCAGGGACCGGGCCAGGGAGCGCAGCACGTCCTGCCAGGCGCTGTCGGTGTCGGTGTTGGCGCGGACCTCCGCCCAGAGCAGCTCGACGAGGCCGTCGAGGATGCCGTCCTTGCCGTGGACGTGGTTGTAGAGGGCGGTGCCTTCGACGCCGAGGGCGGTGCCGAGCTTGCGCATGGTGAGGGCGTCGAGGCCGTGTTCGTCGACGAAGTCCAGGGCGGCTCGGAGCACACGGTCCCGCGTCAGCGGGGTTCTCGGTTCGTTGTCGGTTGCGGCCGAGGGGATCTGCTGGTCACGACCCTGGGTGGGCATCGGCTCCCGTCCTTGTGCGGTGAACTTCGTCGTAGGGGTTGACATCCTACACGCCATCCGCTAGTTACTATTGACCATGAACATCGTTCATCCAGCGGTGGAGGTGCGGCCCGGCGCGGCGCCGGGGCACACCGACGTGCCGGCCTCGCCCGGGTCCGGCGTCGTGCTGCGAGCCGAGGGGTTGACCAAGGTGTACGGCTCGGGTGCCGAGGCGGTGCGTGCGGTCGATGCCGTTGATCTGGTGGTGCGGGCCGGTGAGGTGGTCGGGTTGTTGGGGCCGAACGGGGCCGGGAAGACGACCACCATCAAGCTGGCGGCCGGGCTGGTCACCCCCAGCGGTGGCTCGGTGTCGATCCTCGGTCACGATCTGTCCCGGAGCCGGGGCGCGGCGGTCCGCCAGCTCGGTGCGGTGCTCGAAGGTGGCCGCAACGTGTACTGGGCGCTGTCGGCCTGGCAGAACCTGCTGTATTTCGGGCGGCTGCGCGGCCTGCGCCGACGCGAGATCGAGCCCCGGGCCGAGTGGCTGCTGCGTGAGCTGGGGCTGTGGGAGCGCCGCGGGCAGGCCGTGGGCGGCTACTCGCGTGGCATGCAACAGAAGGTGGCCATCGCCGCCGCCTTGGTCAGTGACCCGGCGCTGCTTTTGCTGGACGAACCCACCATCGGCTTGGACGTGACCACCGCCCGGACGGTCAAGGACTGGGTTCGCCGCCTGGCCGCCGAGGAGGGCAAGGCGGTCGTGCTCACCACCCACCAGCTGGCCATCGCGCAGGAGCTGTCGCACCGGGTGGTGGTGATCAGCGACGGCCGGATCCTGGCTGACCGGCCCGTCGAGGAGCTGTTGGACCAGTTCCGTGAGGACCGCTACCACATCCAGGTAGGCGTCGGACCGGGAGCCGTGCCGCCGAGCATGCTCTATGACGTCGTCGACGGCGACGGGGTCAGCGAGCACACCACGCTGGCCGTCTCGGGCACCGACACCGACGCGATCTATCGAGTGCTCGACCTGCTGGCCCACGAGCGGGTGCCCTTGCTGTCGGTCACTCCCGTTCGCCCCGATCTCGAAGCGGTGTTCCTGCGCCTGGTGGAGCGTCACCGATGACCTCGATCGCCGCCGCGACGACCACGCTGCCGGCGGCCCGGCCCGTCATCGGCGGGCGGGCGCGCATGGTCGGCAACGAGATCACCAAGGTGCTGCGCCTGCGGTGGGCCTACCGGGGAACCGTGCTTCCTGAACTCGTCAGCGGGCTGATCATGTACGTGATGGGCCAGTACTTCGTGGGCGGCGGCAGAATTCTCGACGACCTCGTAGCCGAGACCGCCCCGGGCATGTTCGCGTTCCTGGTGGGCTACGGGACGATCATGCGCCTGGTGGCGGGGCTCCTGGAGGAACGCAACGCCGGCACCCTCGAACAGACCCATCTGAGCCCGCTGCCCGCGTGGCAGCTGGCCACCGGAAGGCTTACCGCCGCGCTGGTGGAGTCCTGTGCCATCGGAGCGGTGGCGACCGCCGCCGCCCTCGCGTTCCTGGGTGTCGGCTACCCCCTTGACGCCATCCAGGCGCTCGTGCCGCTCGGTCTCATGC
>JBOHER010000186.1:0-4719 GCA_050701115.1 Haloechinothrix sp.
CACCGGTCGGGAAGACGAGTCCGTGCTCGCGCCAGGACTTCCCGGCCTTGCCCCGCCGGGCATGCTGACTCTCGCGGTGGGCTTTCAGCGCCTCCACGGCCCGCTGAGGCAGCGCTAATGACCTCCGAGACTTCCGCGTCTTGGTTTCGCCCTTTGCTCGAACCGACCGCCATACCTTGACGTTGGGCGGAACCGGCGGCGCGGCGTCAGGCGAACCCCTCAGGTCGACATGATCCCACCGGAGCGCCCGCAGCTCTTCCGTCCTGGCGCCGGTTAGCAGCGCTACCACGATATATCCGCGCATACGCGACTCCTCAGCGGCGGCCAGGACGGCCTCTGCCTGGGCCATAGTGAGCGCCTTCGACGGCCGCCCTTCGCCCTGCCCCACCGGGCAGTCCGTGAGAAGCACGACGTTCCGGCCTACCCTGTCCCTGCCCTGTGCGCGCTTGATCGCGCGGCGAAGGATCGATCGGAGGTTTCGGACCGTCGACGTCACTAGCGTCCTGGCCTTCTCGGCCAGCCACTCATCGACTTCGTCCGCTGTTAGGTCGCGCAGCTTCCTAGCGCCGATCGCGGGGATGATGTGGTTGTCCACCAGTGAGCGAACCGTCTTGATATGTCGCGGACGGTTCCGGGGATGAACGTCCTGTGCTACGACGTCGCTGCAGACCAGATTCGAGCGTTCCTAGCGGGTCGTACGCCCGCGAACGTCGTTGATGGCCGCTAATCACCCGCCGAGGCCGCCGGGTCGCAGTGGTCATCTCAGGGCGTCCTGAGTCGGCCGCTAACGGATTTTCCAGGGGTCCCCGGGTGAGGACACCGCCGGTCAGCGCGGACGATAGGCGTCGCGGCGGTGCGCGACGGCTAGAACCGTGATGACTCGCTCGTACTCGTCCACCGTGTACAGCGCGCGGTAATCGCCGCGGCGCGTGCTCCACACGTCGTCAAACGGAGCTTCCAGTGGCTTACCGAGCCGGTGCGGATTCCCCGCGACCGGACCGAGGATGTGCTCATAGAGCGCGGCGGCCGCCGAGAGAGGCAACTTGGCCAGTCGACGGCGGGCAGCTGGCGTGAACTCGACCGCGTAGCGCTCGGAGGTCATTCGCCGGCATCACGGCGGTCGGCAAGGTCCTCGGCGATCTGCTCGGCCGTGAACACCCGACCGGCACGGGCATCGTTGAGGCCTTCCTTCAGATCGCGTACCAGCTCACTGTCGGAAAGTACCTCGACCGTCTCCCGCAACCGGTCCAGCTCGCCGGACGGCACCACATCCGCGACGTGCTCCCCGTGCGCGACGACCGACACGGTTTCGCCATGCTCGGCGAAGCGCACCACATCGGCCCAGGACGGCTGGTCCTCGGCGCGTACCGTAGCGGCTGGCTCGCTCATGCCTTCCAGAATACGGGCCGAGACCGTTCCGCGGAACGCTGTGACACGGACGTGCCGTCACTGTCACACCTGTCACTCTGTCACTCCATGGCGGTTGACCTGCGAAAACGGGTGTGACACCTGAGTGACACCTACAGTTCTACTGTCTCTCCCACACTATCTCTATGTCACTACTGTCACTTGTGAGCCGGGGGGACGAGCTGGAACAGGGGTCGAGTACCCCCCTGTTCCAGCCCGTCTGGCGACCGGGCACCGGCGGTGAGTGACAAACTGAGTAACAACCGCCCTGGATTGCCCGACCTCACGGCGGACGTCGGTGGACACCGACGTCCGAGGCGACCTCGCGTTTCTCGGCGTCACCGGCCGTCGGAAGTGCACTCGTAATGAACAGGTCAAGGGTTCGATTCCCTTAGGCGGCTCTGGGAGGACCCCAGGTCACGGCCCTTTCGGGCCGGTGGCCTGGGTTTTTCGTGGCCGTGTGGCCGCAGGCAAGCCAACGTCTTCATTCCCTGGCCATAGGGCCTCCTCCATCCGGTCGGCGGCGACCCAGTTCAGCGCCGGTTCGACGTGGGTGTAGGTGTTTAACGTGACGCTCATCTGGTAGTGGCCGAGGATCTCCATCACGACTCGCGCGGCCACACCTTGGGCCAGCGGGAGGCTGGCCGCGGTATGCCTTGTTTCCGCACTCGCCGTGCGATTCGGTTCGTGTTGCGATTGAGCGGCCCGGGGTTTGCGACGGTGTCCGCCACCCAGATGACGGTCGTCAAGGTCTGGCAGAAGTCACCGCGCGGGTTACCACCCTCGTGCCCGACCAGGTCGATCTCCACGAAACCAGGCTTGTCTTCATTCCAGTCCGCCCAGGTGCGGATCGGGATCTCCCGACTTGGTCACGGCCTTACGTTGACTCATCGTCAGCCTCATGAAGATCAGGTAGCCGCCCACCACCCCCAACCCTCGAACGACACGCCGCTACGCGGGCATTCTTACGTGAGGCAACGACTCAGCTACGCGGGCATTTTGGATGAGTCAACGCGGGGTGCCATTGCGATACCTCTGCGAGATCCCGGGCCGACTGCCGTTCGGGCACCTGGGATGGCGGCTGGCTCGACGTACCCAGGCAGCCTCCCAGCGCGCCCGGGTGGCCATTTTGCTACGCGCGGCCATCGCGGACACCTGGTGGAATCCGAGAGTCGAACGGCCCGCTGCCCGCCTTATCAACGCGGAGTTGGGGGCGTCCAATGTCCCCAAAGTCGCATTGGGGACATGCGTGATCGCTGGTGCGCTACCGTGCGAATGATCGGTTCGACACGCTGCGGTGTCGCCCACCGAGGAGGTGGTGGCGGTGATCATGGTCCATTTCCTGACGCCCACGACCGTGGAGCGGCGCGAGCCCGGCGAACTGGCCGAATTGCTGGCCAGGGATGACGGTTTCGTCTGGCTGGATCTCCCCATGTGCGACGACGCTGACGGCGCCATGCTGCGCGAGGTATTCGGGTGCCATCCCCTCGCGGTGCAGGCGTGTCAGCAGCGCAATCCGGTGGCCACCATGCATTCCTATCCCGACCACGTCTTCGCCGTCATGCACACGCCTGAGCCGGGCGAAGCGGGGCACGTGCACCTGCTGGAGTTGGATGTGTTCGTCGGGCGGCGTTACCTGGTCACGGTGCATGGTCCGTTGAATCCGGCTGTTCCGCCCGAAGCCGCGCTCACCGAGACGCGGGCTGTGCTGGAGCGGATCGAGCACGGCCGGCTACGACCGAAATCGCCAGCTGAGGTGTCCTACGCCATCGCGACCGCCGTCGCCCGCAGGCAGCGCACCGCGATCGACGTCGTCGCGCGCAAGATCGCCGCGATCGAGCAGCGCGTGATGACCAGCGACTTCCGCAATCCCGAGGCCCTGCTCTCGGAGATGTTCCTGATCCGCCACGAGCTGCTCACAGTGCGGACGATGGCCGCCCAGACCCACGACCTTTACGCGCGCATGTCGCACCTGATGTCGGGCAAAGACCAGGCGCTGGCTGAAGACCTCGCCGACCAGTTCGAGCGGGTGCGCAATGTAGGTGATGGTGAGAAGGAGTTCCTGCTCGGGGTGATCGACCTCTATCACTCGCGGGTCACCACGAAGATGACGGTCGCGATGGAGCGCCTGGCCGTGCTGGCCGCGGTCACCCTGCCCGTCACCGCGATCGCGTCGATCTACGGCATGAACATCATCGTCAACGACAACACCCGATTCGTGCAGTTGATGCTGGTCATCGCGGTCATGACGGCGATAAGCGTCACCCTGCTGCGCTGGACCAAGAAGCAAGGCTGGTGGTGAGACCCTCCCGACACACGGCCGCCACACGACCGCCACACCATTGAGGAGGTTAGTCCCACTCTGCGTGTATATACCCCGGATGATCACCACCCCATCGGGTGAGGCATACTCCCGCGCACTAGTTCTTTCCGTAGTGCTTGTCCGACTTGTCGGAACCGTTCGTGTTTCGTTCCTTGCCGTAGACCCTATGGGAGTAGTCCATGGTTTCCCCGACCTCACGGGTTCGTTCGACCCTCATCCTGGCCGCGCTCGCCTGCGCGGCCACGCTCGCTTTCGGTGCCACCGCGCAGGCCACCTGGGATGCGCCCAAAGAAGACCCCCGCGCCACAATAATTGACGGCAACGTCAACAACTGCGGCGAAGGGAAGATGGGTGCCGATGCTGGCGGTGAAAAGATCCCTCTCGAGGACATCACCTTCACCGGCGGCACAGAAAACGTGGACAAGTACCTGACGATCGAGAGCGTCGACGGGCACAGCGTCACCGGCATTGTGGTGAAGGGCGGGCAGGACACCAACCTTTACGTACCCGGTGAGCGCGGGTTGCCGGAGGAAGCGCCGTGGGTGAAGCTGCGTTCTCCGCTCAACGGTGGCGGCCAAATTCCCGAGATCAGCCACTGGTTCGCGTGCGGAATTGAGACGACGCCGACCTCGCCGACCAAGCCCACCGGGACGACCACCACCGAGCCGGGTACGACCACGACCACATCGGAACCCACCGAGCCCTCCGAGACCACGGAGCCTTCCAAGCCGGGCGAGCAGACCGAGAGTGAAACCCCGGAGGTGACGACCACATCGCGGGCGGCCGGTGGCGCGACGACCACGGAGAGCGCCCCGGTGGCGGCGACGATCGAGAACACCGGCGGCTCCGGGCTGCTTGCCGACACCGGGTTCAGCGGCGAGCCGCTGATCTGGGCGGGTGCACTGCTGATCCTGGTCGGCGGCGGCGCGCTCGCCTACGCGCGCACCCGACGCACTTCCTGATTCATTCCTGCGGGGGGTCGGTCCGCC
>JBOHER010000187.1:0-12996 GCA_050701115.1 Haloechinothrix sp.
GCCGGATACTCCGTTGGGCCTGATCCACAATCGGGTACATCAGTGGTTGTGGGCCACTAAGGACTGGGCGAGCGCTCATGCTGATCTGGTGGAGAAGATCCAACTGGCGTTGATGGAGACCGATGTGTGGTTGCACGATCCGGCGAACCTGGATACCGCCATTAATCTCATCATTGACAACAAGCTGATTACGAACTTCCCCGGGCAAAGCGACGAGCAGGTCCGAAAGTTCTTGTCGGTCGCCCTGCCGCTGCTGGTCTCCTACGTTCCGCCCGCGGACGTCGAGGCATTTCAGAAGGCGTACGTGAAGGTGGGTGTGCTGGAGAAGTCCCCGCCGCCGGTGTCGGACTTCATGCTCCCCAGTGTTCCCAAGAGCCCCGCCGAAGTCGCCAGCAGGGTGAAGTGAACACATCAGAGGCGGTCTCGGCGTAATGGTGAATAGGCTATGAGCGAACATTTGCGTATCGGGTTCATCGGTGTCGGAAGGATGGGCAGTGGCATGGCCCGGCAACTGTGCCGGGCGGGCTACCCCGTACGGGTATTCGACGTCGCACAGGACGCCGTGGCGCGCGTTGTGGCTGCCGGCGCAGTCGAAGCAGGCACCCTGACGGACGCTGTCATTGACGCCGAGGTGTTGTTCACGAGCCTGCCTGCGCCAGAGGTCGTCCTGACGGTGTACGACGAGGTGATCGATGCCGCGAAGCCTGGACTGGTGTGCGTCGATGTCAGCACGAGCGATCCGGCGACCGTACGGACGGTGGCTGACAAGGCGGCGGCGGCGGATCTGCGGTACCTGGCGTGCCCGGTTGGGCGAGGAGTGGACGAAGCTGCCGCCGGCCTGTCGTCACTCTTCGTCGGCGGGGACGACGACGTGATCGATTATGTGCTCGCGCCACTCAACGTGATCGGCGAGTCCCTTCATCGACTGCCCACTCCCGAGGCCGCGGCGGCCTTCAAGCTGGTTCAGAACATGCTCGCGATGACGAACCTCGCCGCACTGTGTGAGGGTTATGCGCTGGCGCGCAGGTGGGGCGTGCCTGACGAGACATTCGCGGACGGTCTGCGGGACTCGGGCGGCTGGAGCCGGCAGGCGGAAATCCGTCTCCCGTGGCTCGTGGACCGGGACTTCGCGCCGCGCTACACGATCGCGTTGGGCGCGAAGGACCTGCGGCTCGCGGTCGAGATGGCTGCTCGAACGGGTGTGCCTGTTCCGACCGGCGCCGTCGCACTGCAGCAACTCGTGGCAGCCGCCAATTCCGGCCTGTCCGGGGCGGAGGTGACCGCGCTCTACCGAGTCATCGAGCCGGCAGATACCCGGCAGGTTTCCCCAGAGGTGTGATCAGCAGGCACGCGACGTCCGCTTGGGCAAGGGAAGGCAGAGTCGGATGAGCGACTGTGGCACCAATCTTCCGTCTGAAGAGCAGATACGCCGGTTGCTCGACGACAACAACAACTGGTCGAGATGGGGACCTGACGACCAGATGGGCACCCTTAACCTCATCACCGCGGAGAAGCGAGCGAGTGCCGCCCGGCTGGTACGAGACGGACGGGCGGTGAGCTTGGGCAGGGAAATCGTTCCGTACCAGGTCAGTGAGTCCGGAGCCGTCCAGTGCGAGGTCGCCACGCATGAACTGGCCCCAGGGTCGGTTGCCGCCACGGATTACTTCGGCCTGTCATATCACGGATTCACCACCACGCACGTCGATGCGCTCTGCCATATCTGGAAAGACGGAAAGCTCTGGAACGGGCGTATCGCCTCCGAACAGGTCGATGCGAGTGGCGCTCGCTGGGCGGACATCAGCCAGTGGAGTGGCGGAATCTTCACCCGCGGGGTCCTCGTAGACGTGCCATGGCATCGAGGAACGCCGTATGTCACGGTGGACCGGCCGGTCCACGGCGACGAGATCGCGGCCATCCTGGATACGAACGAACTCGAGATCCAACCGGGAGATGCCCTGCTGGTGCACTCCGGCCGGGCGGAGTGGGACAGAAGCAACGCTCGTTGGGAAACCCTCGGTCCACGCTGGAAACAGCCAAGAGCCGCCGGCGTCCGCCCAGGACTGCATGCTTCCTGTCTCAAGTTCCTGCGTGACGCCGATGTCGCGGTGCTCCTGTGGGATATGATGGATCTTTCTCCGAGCGGCTATTCGTTCCCGTGGTCGGTTCATGAAGCCATTGCGTCATTCGGCCTCGCGCTGGTCGACAACACGTCGTTCGACGAGGTTCTGCCGATATGTAGACGGCTGGGCCGATGGGAGTTCCTGGTCGTCATCGCTCCACTGAGGGTGAGGGGAGGTACCGGCTGTCCTGTCAACCCACTGGCAATCTTCTGACCGAAAACGGGTGACCTCTCGATGAGAACGAGCAACAGCGCGCCGGGAGTCTCGAACAGCGCGACCGTACCGGTAGAGGCTGTGACCGCGCGGCTGTTCGAGGTGGCGATTCCTCTCCCGGTCTCGTTCGGGAAGCTCTCTACCCGGAAAATGCTCCTGGTCAGCGTCCATGCCGGTGGCCTGGTCGGTCGTGGCGAGAGCTGGGTGAACTGGCCGCATTGGGCAGCAGCGGAACGCGTGATCACCGTGAGCGAAGGCGTGGCGCCCCTCGTGATCGGAGCCGACGCCAACGACCGGGAAGGCATTTTCGGCCGCCTTACGGCCGAGTTGTTGCCAGTCGGCCGGCAGTGGGGTGCCATCGGGCCGATCTGGCAGGCGATCAGCGCCGTCGATGTGGCTTTGTGGGACTTGGCCGGCCAATGGCATGGCTGCTCGGTCAGCCGGCTGCTCTCCGGTACACCCGCCACCCGGGTTCCCGCGTACGCCAGCGGAATAGGTCCCACTGACGTCATCTCGCTGACGGAGCGAGCGTTGTCCCAGGGGTTCACCGCCGCGAAGGTCAAGGTCGGGTTCGGGCTCGAGGCGGACCGGAAGATACTGCACGACGTCAGGGCGGTGGCGGGGTCCTCCCTGGTTCTGTTCGCCGACGCAAACCGGGCCTGGAGTCTGGGGGAGGGCATCGAGATGTGCCGGCTCCTCGCCGACTTCGGTGTGGCATGGTGCGAGGAACCTCTTGCCGACGACCAGCCGGATGACCTCGAACAGCTCTTCGACGCGACCGGAATGCCAATCGCGCTGGGCGAGAATTGCTATGGGACCGAACCGGCCGCCCGGTACCTGGCCTCCCCGGGCATTCAGCACTTTCAGCCGGACGTGTCCAAGACCGGCGGAATAACCATGGCGCTGCGCCTCTCCGCGCTGGCCGCGGCTGAGGGTAAACGCATCACGCCGCACTGTTATGGCGGCGCCTGCACCCTCCTCGCCAGTGCTCAACTTTCCGCGGCGATCGGAAATCTGGGCTGGTTGGAGTTGGACATCCGCGACAACCCATTCCGCGACAACGTCGCCGTAGGTGGCTTCAAGATCGTCGACGGTTACCTCGACGTCCCATCGGGGCCAGGTCTGGGGATGGACATGGATGAAACCGTCCTGCGTTCGTTCGAAGTGGAGGCTCGACGTTGATCCCGGTAGCGATCTCTCCGCATCTGCCTCGAAGTCATCGAGGATGGTCCGGCAAAGAAAGCCGGCGTTGACCGATGGGTGCCCGGACGATTGTGATCACAGGCGGTGGTGGCGCCATCGGGTTGGCGATCGCGCGCGCTTATGCGAGCGACGGATCCAACGTTGTGATCACGGATGTCGATTCTTCGCGTGTCGCCGCCGCGGTGAGCGACGTCACCGATCTCGCGGGCCGCGTGGCGTCCAGTGTCGTAGACGTCTCAACGCCCGACGGCGTGCGGCGATGCGTGACCGACGCGCTGGAAACATTCGGTTATGTGGATGTATTGGTGAACTGCGCGGCGATCATGTGGCGCGGGAACATCTTCGACCTTTCTGTGGACGACTGGCGCCGCGTCATCGACGTCAATCTGGGCGGCACCTTCCTTATGTCTCAAGCCGTGGCGCGCACCATGTCGCGGGGCGGCGCAATTGTTAACATCGGATCCATCAATGCCTGTCGAATAAACGAGAACATCGTCGCCTACGGCGTGTCGAAGGCGGCGGTCGATGCGCTTACCAGGGCACTCGCCGTCGCTTTCGCGCCGTATGGGATACGGGTCAACGGAATCGTCGGCGGGCATGTACCCACCGAACTGAGCCGTGTGCGTCTGGACGATCCCGTCGAGCGGGAGAAGGTAGTGAGTTCCATACCTTTGGGACGTCTTGGCAGGCCGATCGACTTCGCGAAAGCGGTCAAATATCTGGCGAGCGACGAGGCAGCCTGGATCACTGGAACGATGTTGCCCGTCGATGGGGGATGGCTGAATATCGACCCGACCGTGCGGGCCGGGCCGAAAACGGCGCCGTAGTGAGG
Organism: Haloechinothrix sp.; assembly: GCA_050701115.1. GTDB lineage: Bacteria > Actinomycetota > Actinomycetes > Mycobacteriales > Pseudonocardiaceae > JBOHER01. The sequence continues at coordinate 4,369 of JBOHER010000187.1, forward strand.
CGGTTGGCAACGTGACAGCATGGCGTGGAAAGCAAGAAACAATGGTGGAAGGCAAGAAACAATGGTGGTAGGCAATGACGCCGAGGCACCCAGAATAGAGGGCGAGCCAGCCCGTGTGCTTGTGGAAACGCGGGAGGTCGAACATTACTTCTTCGATGGAGCCGGACGTGCCACACCAGCGTTGACGAAGATCGATCTTCAGGTCACGGCCGGGGAGTTTCTGGCGATCGTCGGCCCTTCCGGTTGCGGGAAGACCACCCTTCTGAACCTCATTGCCGGGATGATCAGGCCATCGCGTGGACAAGTCTTCGTGAACGGCTCACCGCCAAGGACCGGCAACAGCAAGTTGGGCTACCTGTTCGCTCGTGATGCGTTGCTGCCCTGGCGTACTGTTCTGGACAACGCTGAACTCAACATGGAGCTCTTCGGTGTGGCGAAGCATGAACGGCGACAGCGTGCACGAAAGATGCTTGACGGGGTCGGACTGAGTCTGTTCATGTCAGCGTATCCGGCCCAGCTGTCACAAGGAATGCGTCAACGTGTCGCGATTGCCCGCACTATGGCTCCCATGCCGGAGATCCTCCTGCTTGACGAGCCTTTCTCGGCCCTCGATGCTCAGACGAAGATGTTGCTGCAGGATGCGTTCTCGGAGCTCTGGCAGCAGGTGTCCGCGACGGTGATATTGATCACCCATGATCTGCGCGAGGCGGTAGCGATGGCCGACCGTGTCGTGATTCTGTCCGCTCGTCCGGGACGCATCAAGAAAACTCTCGACGTGGATCTTCCGAGGCCCAGATCCGTGGTCCAGCTCCAATCCGACCAGCGTTATGACGAGCTTTACGAGGAAGCCTGGGAGTCATTGCGAGAAGAGGTGATCTAGTTCCATGATCTCATCATCGGCCAACACCCCACAGAGGGCCCTCGAGCGCGAAAGCGTGGATGTCGCCGCGATCGGACTGGAATACGACGGGCGCCCGGCGAGTTCGAGGCGGAGCCTGCGCCAGAGCAAATGGCGGTGGGCGTTACAGTTCCTGGTGATCGTGCTGCTGTTCGGGGTCTGGGAGTTGCTGGCTCAGATCGGGCTGCTCAACCAGACCTTCGTCAGCCGGCCGAGCGGCTTCTTTCCCAGCTTTTGGACCGGTATCACCCAGGGCGACCTCCTGCAGCTCATCAGTGAGACGCTGTATGCGACCATCGTCGGATTCTTCATCGCAGCCGTGCTCGGCCTGCTCATGGGCCTTGTGCTCGCTGAGTTCGACGCGGTGGATGTGGTCGTCCGCCCGATGATGAACGCGTTCAACAGCCTTCCGCGAGTCGCGCTTGCGCCGTTGTTCACCCTGTGGTTCGGGCTGGGCCCGGCTTCGGCGATTGCCCTGGTCGTGACTCTGGGATTCTTCATAGTCGCGTTCTCGACATACGCGGGCCTGCAGTCGGCGAGCCGTGACCTGCTGCTTCTGGCGCGGACCCTCGGGGCGAGCAGATGGGTCCGGTTCCGGAAGTTCGTACTTCCGTCCGCCGCTCCAGCCATCTTCGCGGGGATGCAACTGAATTTGACCTATGCGTTTCTCGGTGCTGTCGTCTCTGAGATGCTCGCTGGTTCGCAAGGAATCGGCGGCTACCTGTCGCTGACGCTGAATACGTTCAGGACGACTGACTTCTTCGGTGCGCTCGTGCTTCTCGCGGTCATCGCGGCCGCGTTCGGCAGCGCGATGCGCCGGCTGGAACGCAGTCTCCTGAAATGGCGTACGTTCGAGCTCGAAGGCACGACTGCCGCCCAATGAGTGGTAGCGACCGGAGAAGGGCCGGGTGACGGCGTGGCCGCACTGCTTGATCGTCTCGCTCTGCTTCCGGTGTCGACGTTGTGCGACGCCGACAAGACGTTGCCGGTGGTGGACCCGACGATCCGAGCGATGTTGCCCGGCTGTCGGGTGGCGGGTCCCGCGCACACCGTCGTAGCCCACGACGACCATCTCGCGGTGCTGGTCGCGCTGGAGCTGGCCGACCCAGGATCGGTGCTGGTCATCGATACCCTCGGCGGCAGGCGCGCCGTGTGCGGCGAACTGTTCGCTACCGAGGCGCGCCGCCGCGGACTGGCGGGCATCGTGGTGGACGGGTTCTGCCGTGACCTGGCCGGTCTCCGTGAGGTGGGCTTGCCGGTCTACGCACGCGGCACCACGCCGATGTCCGGGGGCACTCGAGACCCAGGCACCACTGGCGAGGATGTGCACGTCGGCGGCGTACCGGCGAGCGCTGGGGACCTTGTGATCGGTGACGACGACGGTCTGGTCGTCGCTCCGGCCGCGCGACTGACCACGATCGTGGACGCCGCCGAAGAGATCGACCGGGCGGAGCGGGCGCTACTGGATGGGATGGCGGACGGACGCGGCCTGCGGGAGATGACCAATCTCGGCGAGCACCTGGCGGCGCTCGCCGAACATCGGGACACCGCGCTGCGTTTTACGGTCTGAAGGAGCACCGATGGGATCGCTCGAGTCGCGGGCCGAGCGAACCGCGCAAGTAATCTGGTCGGCTTGGACGGGAGGTTACTTGCTGACCGAACTGCCCGAGGAGATCCGGCCCGCGGACGCGTCCGCGGGCTGGGTGGCGCAGCGAGCGCTCGCCGAACACGCCGGACCCCACTACGGTTACAAGATCGCCGCGACTTCGAAGGCCGGGCAGGCCCACATCGGGGTCGACGGGCCGCTGACCGGCATGCTGTTCGACCGTTTCCGGCGCGATCCGGGCGCGGTGTTACCGTCGGCGAACCTGTCCATGCGGGTGGTGGAGGCCGAGTTCGCGTTCCGGATGAGCTGCGACGTGACGGGCGGCGCCACTGCCGGCGAGGTGATCGACGCGGTCGACAGCCTGCACCTCGCGATCGAGGTGCCGGACTCGCGCTTCGAACACTTCGACCGGGTCGGCGAGGCAGTGCTGCTGGCCGACGTGGCTTGTGCCTGCTGGTTCGTGCTCGGCGCCGAGGTGCCGGGCTGGCGAGAGCTGGACTTGAGAACCGCGGAGACCGAGTTGTGGATCAATGGCGAGTGCACGGCTGTCGGTGTGGGCGGCAACGCGCTCGGCGACCCGCACGCCGCGCTCGTGTGGGTGGCCAGCGAGCTGGAGCGGTGCGGTTCCGGACTGCGCGCGGGTGACGTGATCACTACCGGGACGACAACGGTACCGCCGATGGTCGGGCCGGATGACCAGGTGCGCGCCGAGTTCGGCCCATTGGGCAGCGTGGCGTTGTCCTTCGCACGCTGACGACAGTTTCGCGAGGACTGCGGCAGGGAGTTCGGCGGCGAGGCTGGCGAGGGCGGCGCTGCAGTCTGGCAACTCGAAGAAAATCTACGAAACCTTGACCCCCTGAACAACGCGATTAGCTCGTCGTGAAAGCGTGGAAGCTCAGGCACACCTTCCTTCCATCTCTTCGCCTCGCCATCGTAAATAGCGTGCAAATACAGGGCGTGTAAACATTCAGCTGTTTCGTGGGGGTAGCGGGGCCGCTTTGGCTGCCGCGTCGAGTTGATTGGAGGCTGGGAGTCGTCGCGGTCTGGGTCGGGCCGCACCAACCAGGGGTGTGGCGAGTTGGATGATCTCGGCGTGTTGATCACGGTCGAGTAGGGCTGGTCGTAGTTTGATCTTCAGGTGGCCGTGCCGGAGGAGATGTCGCGTGAGGAGCTGATCGCTCTCGTGCGGCGTCAGGATGGGCAGATCACGACGCTGTCCACGCGGGTCGCGGACTTGGTGGAGGCCAACGAGCAGCTGGCGGCGAAGCTGGCCAGGCTGGAACACCTGCTGTCACGCAACTCCGGTAACTCCTCGGTGCCCTCGTCCAAGGACGACGATCCAGGCCGGACGCCGCCGCGGGAGAAGCCGAAGCGGCAGGCGGGTGCCCCAAAGCGCAAGCGGGGCAAGCAGCCCGGGGCGCCGGGGGCGAACCTGGCCTGGATCGACAACCCGACCAAGCAGGTCGACCGGTTCCCGCGAGGGCACTGCGAGTGCGGCCATGAGCTGGCCGAGGCCGCCGATCTCGGTGTGGTGGATCGCTATCAGCAGCACGAGATCCCGCGGATGTCGGTGACGGTGACGCAGTATGACCAGCATCGGGTGCGCTGCGGCTGCGGTCGGCTGCACACCGCGCCGCGTCCCGAGGGCGCCCGCCCCGGGCTGGTGGGGTACGGCCCGAACCTGCAAAGTTTCGCTGTGTACTTGATGGTGGTGCACTTCGTGCCCGCCACACGGTGCGTCGAGCTGCTGGAGTCGTTGACCGGCGCCACCCCCAGCGTGGGGTTCGTGCACGGCATGCTCAACCGGGCGGCGACGCTGCTGGGCGAGGTGGACAAGCGGATCCGCACCCTGATCACCCTGGCGTATGCGGTCTGCGCCGATGAGACCCCGCTGCGGGTGGGCGGCAAGACCCCGAAACTGGGGCGGAAGAAGGCCGAGAAGTACCTGCTGGTCGCCTGCACCGAGCTCTACACCCACTACCTGCTCGGCGACCGCGATCTGGACACGTTCAAGGCGTTCGTGCTCAAGGATCTGACCGACTCGGTGGTGGTGCACGACCGCTACCACCTCTACGACTCCGCCCAGATCGGTGAGCTGACCCACCAGCTGTGCTGCCAACATCTGCTTCGTGATCTTGCCGGTGCCGCCGAAACCTACCCCACGGCGCACTGGCCCACCCAGATCGCCGACGCGCTGCGCGGCCTGATCCACCAGGCCAACCTCGCCCGCGACGCCGGCCGCGACACCCTGGAGGCCGCCGCCCGCGACGAGCTGATCAAGCAGTTCACCGACGGCGTCCTCGTCGGGCTGGCCGACACCACCAACCACGGCGCCCGTCCCGGCGAACGCAAAGCCCGCCTGCTGCTGGAAGTCCTACGCGACCGCGAGGCCGATGTGCTGCGATTCGCGCACGACCTGCGGGTGCCACCCACCTCCAACCAGGCCGAACGCGACCTCCGACCGGCCAAGATCCAACAGAAGATCTCCGGGCGCCTGACCAGCGAGCAGCGCACCAAAGACCGGTACCTGATCCGCGGCTACCTCTCCACCGCCACCAAGCACGGCCACAACATGATCGACGCCCTGCGCGACGCGATCCTCGGCCGCCCCTGGATGCCACCCGACCCCGCCCCAGCCTGACCCGCAGAGTCGAAACCGATCCCGCCCGCCACACACCCTCCGGGCGGGCCCACTCGCCATGCCATCACGCGGTCAAAACGCAGTTCAACGACATGCCTGAATGTTTGCCCGACACGCTCTGCGCATCGGCGGAGGCCTGAGGCGCACTCTCGAGTTCAAGGTCAAGCCGATTGGGCATCGTTCCTTCGGTACTGTCACCTTCGACGTTCGCCGAAGCGACCCGTTCACCCGACACATCAGCGCGCAAAACAGTCGCAGGATAGGCCGAACCGCCGTCAGCGGTATCCGCATACAAAGTCACGTCGATGCTACCGTTCTCTGACGTGAACTCGTCCAAGTTGACCATCGGATCAGCCCGCATCACGTAGCTGCCATCCTTGGCAGTCCGTGTCCGGCCTATAGCCTTGAGCTTGATCTCGTCGCTGTCCTTCAGCGTGTCGAGCATCTCCAGCTTGGGCCAAGCCATGAGCCGCACCGGTGCGCCCGCAACTGGCCTCTTCCCTGCTCGGTAGACCTTCCCCGACGTCACCACCGGCGTGCTCAGCGTCTGTGCGTCCGTCACTCGCGACCGCTGCGCCATCGGATCCTCGCTGCATTCGCTCGCCTGCTGCCCCAGGAACTGCTCGGCCACCGCGGACGATGGCAGCAATGTCAGTGTCTGCGCCACCGCTGCCCCCCCGACTAGCGCGGATCTAACGTTCTTCTTCCTGTTCACGTTGCCCTCCTCACAGAGGGGAGGCGCCCACTTCTTCCCCAGACCCCGGTCCCCCAGTTGACAGCCACTGTTGTGACGGAAAGGGATTATAGGAATGCAGCTCGTAGCGATTCAAGAGCGGTGATAAGACTCGCCCGCACGCCACCCGGATAGAGCATCATCAGATCACCTACGACCCGTTCACCCTGGACTGAGACTCGACGGCATGCCAGAGCGGCTCCTGGACAGCAGCCGCACTGGCCTCCTTCCGCGCCTTGCGCACGCCGAAGTAGTCGCCGCCCTTGCGCTTGGCGTCGTCGGTACCCCACGACCGCTGATCTCCGTCGGCAGGTTGCATGCGGGGGATGTGCTTGCGGCAGTGGATGTAGGCCTCGACGATGTCCACCACGACCCAGCGTTCGGGCGTGCGGCCGCGCACGAATTCCTCCGGGATCCCGTCGAACTCCGCGCGCAGGTCCTCGTCCTCGACAATTCTCGCCCGCCCGTTGATGTGCAGTCCGATCTGATCCCGGACGAAGTCGACCAGCATGACGCCAACGTGCGGGTTCTCGCTGATGTTGCCCAGGCTGGCCAGCACTCCGTTACCCCGATACTCAGGGTAAGCGACCCTCCGCTGATCGAGGACCTGGATGAACCCGGGTGGACCAGCGCGCAGTGAGCAGTCGGCTTCCCCGTGAGCGTCCGCGGTGGCCACGAACGCCATCTCCATCCGGCCGACGAACTCGACCATCTCCTCGTTGAGGTGGTCGAGAACCTGGTCCGAGTAGAAGCGCTCAGCCCGCTTCCGGCTGCCGTAGGCCATCTGCAGCAGGTGCTCGCCCGCCGATCCGGGCAGGTCCACCTCAGGTTCGCACACCGGTGCCGGGAAGCCGGAGTACGGCGAATCGGCGGGTGTGTGGAACAGTACCGGTGGCGCGGCCGAACCCGGCGTGACGGACGTCTCAGGCCGCTGACCTGGGGTGAAGTACACCGTCGGCGCTTCCGCATTCGACCAGCCATCGATGGGTACCGAATCAACAGGCTCGTTTGGCGTCAGATCCATGCGCGCCATGCGGGCAAGACGTAGCGAGTGTTTCAGTTCCACTGAGGTTCCATGCTCTTCGTCGGGGGCAGGGGAGCGGCGGGGGCTACCACTGTGACACGCACTCCGTCCAGATCTCACCCCTTCGATACAGAATTACGCCATTGATTGCAATGACCGTCCACACACCGCACACCCCTGATTACGCAGGGGAGTTGGACCGGTTGGCCGAGCGACTGCCAACCCCAATGCGGGTAATTTCGAGCTACTCTCGGTCGACGACCTTTCGTCGGGGAGATCGCGGTCAATTCAAGCACCAACCGTGGCCGCGTCGATGTGCGAACTTGGAGACCCATCCCAGCGATGACAGTGAATGCCGTGCTCAGCGAGCCAGACGAACCGTACGACGTGCAGCAGCGCAAAGCCGAGCACGTCGTACGCATCATTCGGGACAGTTTCACCAAGGTTGAGTCCCAGGCGGAGGTACTCTCTCAGCACTTCTACTCGGTGCTGTTCACCATCGCGCCCAGCACCCGCTCCCTGTTTCCCGCCAACATGGAGACCCAGCGCACTAGGCTGCTGCGCGCGCTGGTGCACATCGTGCAGATGATCGACCGGCCGAATGAACTGACCCCGTTCCTCAAGCAACTCGGCCGCGACCACCGCAAGTTCGATGTGATCGGTCAGCACTACGAGGCCGTCGGCACAGCGCTGCTGGCCGCACTCCGGCGCTTCTCCGGCGAGCACTGGACCGACGAGGTCGAACGTTCCTGGGCGGATGCCTACGCCATCATCGCCCGCGCCATGCAGGAGGGCGCCGCCGAGGACGACGGCCCGGCATGGTGGCCCGCGACTGTGGTCGACCACCTCAAGCTCAACTGGGACACCGCGATCATCAGGGTGCAGCCCGATCAGCACATTCCCTACCACCCTGGCCAGTACCTCAGCGTCGAAACACCCCAGCGGCTCCGGCTCTGGCGCTACCTCTCGCCTGCCAACGCGCCACGTGACGACGGCACGATCGACTTCCACGCACGCGCCGTGCCAGATGGCTGGGTGAGCAGGTCGCTGGTCAACCACACCAACCTGGGCGACGTGTGGAAGATCGGCCCGCCGCTGGGCAACTTGTGGGCGAACCGCGCGGCCAGCCGCGATCTGCTGCTCGTCGGCGGTGGCACCGGCGTCGCGCCGCTGCGCGCGGTGATCGACGACCTTGGACGGCGGCCACAGCAGCCCACTGTGCGGCTGTTCTTCGGTGGCCGCACCCTCGACGAGCTGTACAACCTGGACGAGCTGCGGCAGTTCGCGCGGCACAACCCCTGGCTGAGCGTCGTCCCGGTCACCGAGGACGGATCGGCGCCGGATGGTGCGGAGGGCACGCTGGCCGAGGCGGTCACCGGTCACGGCGCGTGGCGCAACCATGATGTGCTGGTGTCGGGTTCACCGAACATGATCCGCGCGACGGTCTCCCGGATGCTGGTGAAGGGCACCACCTTCGACCAAATCTCCTACGACTCCTTCACCACCGACTGAGGGAAACTCGCCGGGGACTTTCCCTCAGCGACAGGGCGATTCACTCAGGTTTCATGCACGACGGTCCCGTTTCTTGTGCAGCGGTGACAAGGATCAGCGGGTCGCTCGGCTCGTCCTTGACGGGAATCTGTAACTGGGCGAGCATTGTCCGACATCTCCCAGGGACGTTCACTTATCGAGGAGCAACCTATGCGTATTCCGCTTCGCCGAGGGC
>JBOHER010000188.1:0-11150 GCA_050701115.1 Haloechinothrix sp.
GACAGAAGTGCCTTCGAACTCGAGCTTGGCGGCATGGACCTGCGTCGGCGCATCGAGAAGCCGCAGGGCCGACCGGGCGGTAACGGATTTGCCCGACCCGGACTCACCAACAAGCGCGAGCACCTCACCCTGGCGGAGGCTGAGGCTGACCCCGCGCACGGCCATGGACATCTCGCCGTCCGCACGAGGAAAGCTGACCCGAAGATCTTCAATCCGCAAGAGCTCTTCCGTCGTTGAATGCGTAGGGCCCACCATCACGTACGAATTCCAACAAGCTCGGTGCGGCGCACCTGAGCCGATTCCTCGCTGTAGAAGTAGCCAGGGAAGGTCCGCACCGCTTCGACGTCGATGGTCACAACCGCAATTTCTTCCTCGTAGCCCAAGACTGTCGCGAATCCGTCAATGGTGTTGCTACCTCCGGGCTTGGTCAGGAACCAGTTCGAGAGTGTCGAGAGCTCCGCCACCGGAGGTGGCACGGTGAGGGTCGTCCGACCTCCCGCCGGTGGGAACTCGTTCTCGACGCCGTCTGCCCCAGATTTGAAGGCGTACCGAGCGATGTCAACTCCCACAATTGGCAGACCGCACTCGAGGTGCCGCCCGATGATGACCGACGAGTAGGCATCACCGAGTGCAAACCACCATGCCGGGTTCAGGATAATGTCCACTTGCTGCTCACCCAGCTGGCGAAGCCACGCACTCGAGAATGCGAGGTCTGCGCATATGGGGGCCCCGACCCTACCGAACGGCGTATCCACGACGGTATAGCCATTACCGGCGACAGCGCCGGCCCTCGTCTCGTTCGCCGTCGGGAGACACTTGGGCTGGCGTCCAACTACTTCACCATCGCCGGAGATGAACGTCGCAGTGTTGTACCACCCACCTTCATCGCGTTCAACAGCCAACCCAGCCACTACCCAGATTCCGAGCCGCGCCGCAGCGGCGCAGAGCTCCTGCTCCCCCACGTATGGATACAGCTCAGGGAAGCACGCAAGATCCGCGCCCATGCGCTTGGCCTCGTCGAGAAGATCGAGGGCGTGCTGGACGTCGACACCCTGCTGGAGCTCATTGAACGTGACGGAGACCGGCATCGCCTGGATCGCCGCAATGGTGACTTGCTTCATTGTTGGGCTCCCTTCTGGACTGGAGGCAGTCATCTATCCACTTGGCCGCTGAGGTTGAGGCGTTGACTCAACTCGTGGCTGAGAACTGTGAAAGTGATGACGATGAGAACAATGGCGATACCGGGAAAGATGACTGTCCACGGAGCGAGGACCATGACGCTTTGCGCTTCGCGAACCATTCCCCCCCAGCTCGGCCGCGGCGGCTGTGCACCGAGCCCGAGAAAGCTCAGTGCTGACTCCGTCAAAATGGCGGCGGACATACTGAGTCCCATCTCAACGATCAGAAAGGGGAGGATGTTCGGGATCACGTGCGTCCGGTTGATTCGAAGGCCTCTTGCGCCCATCAAGCGCGCAGCAGTCATGTAGTCCTGATGCCTTACGGACATAGCTGCAGCTCGGATAACAACCGCAAAGCGTGGCGTGAATAAGATTGCGATGACAACCACAAGGTTGGTCAGCCGAGGTCCAAGCACGGCCACTAGAACGACCGCGAGAAGGATGGCTGGAAAGGCAAAGATGACGTCCATCATTCGCATGAGAGTCGCATCGATCCATCCCCGGCGATAAGCTGCGATCAGACCGACTGCTAGCCCGAGCACAAGAGAGATTAAGATCGAAGGGACAGCGACACCCAATGAAACCTGCGTTCCATAAATGACGCGACTGAATACGTCCTGTCCAACCACATTCGTGCCGAACCAGAACTCGCTGGACGGAGATTGCAGGGAGCCTCCGACAGTCGCTCCGTAGTCATGCGGGGCGATCCAGCTCGCGAACGCTCCAATAAGTACGAACGTCAGGATGGTTCCGGTCGACAACACGAGTTTGGAGGTCCGTCTGCTACGACGCCGATGTCGTGTAGGAACCGAACTGGCATCCATCCCCGGGACGCTCGAAATTGTTGCCGTGACAGCCGTCTGTGTCGGGGTCTTCAAGCACCCGCTGGGAGAGATCAGGCATCTGCCATCCTCGGATCGACTACGACATAGAGCAGATCCACCAAGAGATTGACCACGATCACCCCAGTCGCCACCACCAGGACAATCCCTTGGAGGACCGGGTAATCGCGCTGATCGATCGCGCTCAGCGTCAGCGTGCCAATTCCTGGGATGGCGAACACCGTCTCCACCACAACTGCGCCTCCAACGAGATAGGCGACTTGGGCACCGACAGCGCCAATCATTGGTACCAACGAGTTTCGGAAAGCGTTCTTGTAGACAAGCGCGCGCCTTGGTACACCCATGGCTCGCGCAGTCATCATGTAGTCGCTTCCGAGGACACTAGCCATCGCCTCCCGGGTGTATCGGACCACGATGGCCAGCAGCGCAAGTGCGAGTGTGAGCGCGGGCCAGAACATGACTCGGACGCTCGCGACGGGATCCTCGGCGAACGGTATGTAGCCGATCATCTGTACGTCTTTAGCTACTCGTGAGCCGAGTACGATGAGAAGGCTGCCAAGAAGAAACGTGGGAATCGACAAACCCAAAAGCGAGATTCCGTGTACGATGAAGTTGACGAACCGACCAGGGTGAGTCGCCGTCCAGACTCCGAAGGGCACGCCGACAACGACCGACAGAGAGACTGCCATGAGAACGAGTTCCAGTGACGGTCCGGTCCTGTTGACGATCTGCTCAGCGACCGGCTGTCCGTTGATGACAGAGTTTCCGAGGTCACCGGACACAACCGATCCCAACCAACCGAAAAACTGAGCAAACAGCGGCTTGTCGAGTCCAAGATTGCTTAGAACTGCCTCCCGTTGCTCTGGGGTTGCCATCATCCCCAAGATGACGGTCGCAGGATCGCCGGGGATGAGGTGCAGCAACGAGAATACCACTACCGAGATGCCCACCCACGTGGGCACGAGCATGAGCAATCTCTTGGCGAAGAACCCAGGAGTCAGTCGTCGCACGGACTAGCTATTCGTCAGAGAGCCAGCCGTCACGGAGACCGGGCGCGTGCAGGCCGCTGTCCGCGGGGGTGAAGTTGTTCAGCCTGTCGCCCACGACCTGTCTCAGCGCACGGCCCGTGTACGGGAACACCATGTAGGCGTTGTCAGCAACTACCCGCTGTAGCTCCAGATAGATCTCAGCACGCTCCTCGATATCCGTTGTGCTTCGGCCCTCGTCGATCAGTCGGTCGACTTCTGGGTCGCTGAATTTGCCCAGGTTGATCGCAGAGCTCGAATGCCATATGTCGTGCACATCTGCGTCGGGATCCGGCTGCCAGACCAGGCCGATCATTGACATGCCGTCATAGGTCGTCTGCACGTAATTGCTGAGCGTAGTCGTCCAGTCCGCCTGCACGATCTCGACATCGACGCCGACCTCTGCGAGCTGATCTCTGATGATCTCAGCCGTCCGAACGTCGCGCTGGTATTGGGGCGACACGTGCAGCTGTGTCTCGAGGCCATCCGAGTACCCAGCCTGGGCGAGGAGCTCCCTGGCAAGGTCAGGGTCATAGCAGTTGTACGGCAAACCTTCGCAGTCCCCACTGTAGCCGTAGGGCTCGGCGCCCGGCGGAATCTTTGACCCGATGGCGCCATCACCGTCGAGGACGAGTTGGATGAGTTCTTCGCGGTCAATCCCAACACTGATTGCACGGCGAACTCGCACGTCGTCGAATGGTGGCTGGGTCTGGTTGAACGCAATGCCTTCCTCGTTTCGATACGACGGCGGATCGAGGACACTAACCCCCTCGGCTCCCTCCAGTAGCTGTGAGGTCCTGGGGTCCTGGAACCAAGCAAGCTGAACCTGGCCGCTGCGCACAGCTGCCAGACGAGTAGAATCGTCGGACATCACGCGCATTCGAATCCCATCGAGGTAGGGGCGTTCCACGTCGTAATAATTAGGATTCCGAGTGAGCACGACCTCGTTGCCCGGCTCGTAGCTTTCCAGCGCGAACATCCCGGTGCCGTTGGCATGGTTGTTCAGGTCCCCAAACTCCTCGACAGTATTGCGGTCGATGATGGGGGTGTATGGCGCATGCGCTACGTACGAGATGAACGGTGCAAACGTGTTCTTCAGGTGGAACACGACGGTCGAATCGTCAGGGGTTTCAATTTCCTCGATGACCTGGAAGATACTCGCCCATGGCGACGCAGTCTCGGGGTCGGTGATCCGCTCGAAGGAGTACTTCACATCAGCCGAGGTGACCGGCGGACCGTCGGCAAACTTGATTCCTTCGCGCAGTGTGAACTCGTACGTTGTGTCGTCTACCTGCTCGTAAGACGAGGCTACATCCGGGACGACCTCGCCGCTCGCGTCCTCTCGAAGAAGACTGCCGTACAGCAGCTCGGTGACATACCACGACGCGAAGGCAGCGTTGGTGTTGGGGTCGAGTCCGCCGGGATCGGCGTCCGTGGCGACCTCCAGGATTCCCCCGCGCTGCGGCTGGGATTCTCCACCTGAATCCGTTGACGTGGCCGCGACAGACGTGGAGACCGTCGACACCAGGACAAGAGACGCTGCAAATGACGCGCAGCGGCGCCACCCAGCAGGACTAAGTGCTCTGGACCGTAATTTCGGTCACGTATTCGGTGGAGGTCAGGCGGCTGTCTGGTAGTCGGGCTTGTCGGCGAGGCGTTCGAGGAGCTTGGTGAGGTCGCTGCGGGTGAAGCGCCATTCGAACGGGGCGGCGGTCTGCTCGTAGCGACGTTCGAAGGCGAGTAGGCGTGCCTCGACGTCGGTGAGGTCGGTGAACTCGTTGGGGGTGAGGACCTTGCGTTGCACGACGGAGAAGTAGATCTCGATCTGGTTCAACCAGGAGGCGTGCACGGGGAGCTGGACGAGCCGAGCGTTGGGCCAGCGTTGTCGCATGCGGTCGACGGCGCGTTGGCCGCGGTGGCTGGAGCCGTTGTCGACAACCCAGAACACGCGGCGGGCCGAGGCGTAGGGTTCGGTGGTCATCACCTGGTCGACGAGCCGGCTGAACGGTTCGATGCCGGTGGTCGGTTCGCAGCGGCCGAAGATCTTGGCGCGGTGCACGTCCCAGCCGGCGAGGTAGGCGAGAGCGCCGCCACGGTCGTATTCGTGCTCGACGCGCATCGGGCGGGTCGGCGCGGGGGCGAGGGTGGGGTGGCAGCGGATGCGGGCCTGGATGCTCGTCTTCTCGTCGGCGGAGATCACGTAGTCCCGTTTGCCCAGCGTCTTTCCCTCCCAGCAGCCGGCATAGAGGTCGAGCACCCGGCTGGCCTTTGACTCGAACTGCGGGTCGCGGGGGAAGATCCAGGACCGGGATCGCCACGGTCGGATGGCATCTTGGGACAGCCACCGCCAGATCGTGGTCCCCGAGATCTCACCGACGATCCCCCGGGCGACGACTTCGGCGCCGATGTCGGGGGCGTGCAGCCGAGATAACGGCACCCCCAGCCGGGAGGGCAACTCGCACGCCAGCGCCTTGACGGCGACGACGACTTCAGGGGGGAAAGATCGGTGGTCGGCCACCCCGCGGGAGCTCTTCCAGTCCGGCCAGGCCATGCTCGAAGAACCGCTTCCGCCATTTCGACACGATCTCGCGGCGGGTGTCCAAGCGGGCGGCGATCTCGTCGTTGTCCAGACCGTCGGCCGCCATGAGCACGATCCTGGCCCGTACCACGTCCCGATACGGCAACGTATATCTGCGTGCCCGTGCCTGCAGCTCACGACGCTGCTCGGCAGTCAACTCCACCACGTACGGGCTCTTCCTCGGCATCAGCTCCCCTCTCCGAGGGGACCCCTTACGTTACCGGAGGCCCCCGATTACGTGATCGTAGTTACGTGCTTGTATTTATGGTGCGATGCACTAAGCATGATTTCTAACCCCCTTGTGCGGTCTGCGTGGCTACTGGTCTGACCAGAAGACCAGTGATGCGAGTCTGCTCCGCTTCGAGGAGCCGCGTCAAGAGCCAAGGACCCGTGCGAGCCCGGCGCCAGGCTGCGCAATGGCCCCTGCTACGAAACTCTCCGTCTACGGAGCAGGCATCTCGTTGTCCTGGTGCAGGCCGACAGGGTCGTGGACCGATCGCTGGCAGAGCGCTACCTGTGCGCCTTCCGGGTCCCGAGACCCCCGGGCGCTTGCTCGGGTGTCGCCCGGCCAACGAGACTACAACCTTGGTCGATCGCTGCTCGAAGGTTCGAGGCGGAGTTGGCCGAGGGGGTCCCCGATCGAGGAAACATGCCCGCGGCGCCGCCGGGAGCTGGTCAGCCGGCGGCCCGCCCCAGCCCACTACGAGCCGCGTCACGATCGTCACGCCGACGCTCGCGCGCTACGCTGACATCAGAGGAGGAGATTGCGATGACGGTGGCCCCAGTTCTCGACTACGCAGCAGCAGAGCGCGCGCGCCTCGTGAACGACGCGCGGGCGGCGCTCGTCGAGTCCGGTACCGCGGTAACCACCGAGCTATTCGCCCGCTCCACCGGTCGCACGCTCGAGGCCGCGCGGCAGTGGCTGCAGCGGCGGCGGCGCGCGGGTCGACTGATTACGGTCACCTACAACGATCGGGTGCTGATCCCGACGTTCCAGCTCAGCGAGGCGTTCGAGCATGATGAGACCGCGGGCCAGATCGTCAAGTTCCTCGGCAGTCGTGAGATGTCGGAGTGGGCGGTGTGGGACTGGTTCGCCACCCCGAATACGTGGCTCGATGGGACGTCCCCGGCGGACGCACTGGTGTCAGGTCGCGTCGGTGACGTCCGCCGTGCGGCTCGCGGTCTGTTCCAGGAGTGAGCAGCGCCGCACCGTGCGGGCTCGCCAACTGCCCGGTACCAGCACCAGTCGACGCGCTGACTCGCCGGCTGCGCACCACTGTCATCCCCGCCGGTTCGAGGCTGCGCCGAGGGCGACGGCTCGTCCATACCGATCCGATCGCACTGGTGCCGGGTCTTGGTGACACCCGGTTCGCTCCGCTGCCCGGTGTCGCCCACGTCTACCTCGCCGCGACCACCTTCGCCGCACTCCTCGAGTCGGCGTTCCACGACACCGCCCCGCCCGCGCCACGAATCCCCGAAGCGGTGCTGCGACTGTGGGCCGAGGACGCGGTCGACCTCCGCGCCGACGTCCGCCTGATCGACCTGCGCGACGGCGAACTCGCCCGGCTCGGTCTCGAGCGTGGCCAGCTCGTCGCCACGTCGGCAGCGCACTACCCGTGCACACGGCGTTGGGCCGCAGCGCTGCACGGCCGGCGCATCGGCGGGCAGCAGACCCACGGACTGATCTGGCACTCGCGGCAGACCGAGCTCCATGCCCGCGCTCTCTCCAGTCGCCCTGCTCTCCGGGAGCTGGTCGACGAACACCCCGCCGACGTCGCCGTCGTGTGGTCTCCACCCGCGGCCCGCCGCTTGCTTGCGCCAAGCGCAGACGGCCTCGGGCTGCTCGCAACAGGGCCCGGCCGCCACTACATCGACGATCTTGTCGCCCTGCTCTCGATCGTTTCGCAATAGCGCTTCGACTGGTGGCCATCCCGGCCGTTGTCGCGTCCGACGACAAACGATGCGCTGCAGCCGCAGCACGAAGTCGACATGGATACGGGGTCTGAGCTGTGGCGGTACGGAAAACAGCGGTTGGACGTGGTGGTGTCAGTCGTCGTCGGTGTTGCTGGGATCGCGCAGGGGCCGCAGCTCGGTCCCGGTGGCGGCGGTGAAGGCGTAGTGGCCGTGGACGTTCAGGTGCTCGTCGATGAGTGGCGATAGCCGTGCGATGTCGGAGTCGTCGATGGGCCGGCCTTGTCGACCGAGTTCGTTGAGCGCCGCGTCGATGTAGACGGTGTTCCACAACACGACGGCGTTGAGGACGAGCCCGAGGACACCGAGCTGGTCTTCTTGGCCGACGCGGTAGGGCTGGCGGAGTTGTCCGCGGCGGCCGAAGAAGATCTTGCGGCCGATCCGGTGGCGGCCTTCTTGGAGGTTCAGCTGGTGGCTGACGACACGGCGCCGGGTGTCGTCGACGTCGGTCATGGCGAGGATGTGGAGCGTCTTCGCGACGCGCCCGTAGTCGGCGATCGCCGCGCCGAGCGGCGTCGGGTTGCCGTCGCGGCTGAGCATGCGGATCAGGTCGTGGCTGCTGACCGCGCCGGTGTGAAGGGAGGCCGCCACGCGGAGCATGTCGTCCCACTGCTCGACGATTCGCCGACCCGACAGATGATGTACCCGCAAGGACCCAGAGTCTGTTCGCGGGCGCCCGGGTGGGGTGAGTCGCCACAGTCGTTGGTCGGGAAGGTCGGCGAGGCGGGGGCTGAACTGGTAGCTGAGGAGCCGGAACAGGCCGAACACGATGTCGCTGTAGGAGGCGGTGTCGGTGATCACCATCTCCGGTTGTGGCCCGCCGTCGCGGTTCAAGATCACGTCCAGGACGTGAAGGGAGTCGCGCATGGTGCCCGTGACGACAGTGGCGCCGATCCCGGCGACTTGATCGTTGATCGCGTTCAACCAGGTGACCCCGCGGCGCTGCCCGAAGTATCGCGGGTTCGGCCCGGCGTCGAGTGTGCGGACCGGGACGACGAAGCGGAGCCCGTCGACGGACGCGACCAGCCCACCGCCCCAGGTCTGCGCAGTCGGAACGGCTGCTTGGGCATCGATCAGCCGTGCGTTCGCCGCGGTGATCGTCTCGGCCCGCACGTAGTTCTGGTTGACGTGCGAGAGGCGATCGCGGGTGAGCGCCGGGACGCCCGGCACGACGACGGGCGTGTAGCCGAGGTTGCAGCCCTCAGCGATGAACACCGCGGCAAGGCTGACCGCGAGATCCTCGATCCGGCTCCCCCGGGTCTGGTCGGCCAGCGCGTGATGATGGAAGTCGTCGAAGCACCCCGTCCATGCGTGGACTTCCATCAGCACGTCGGGCAGATCCACACGTGGGAGCATGCGGCCGACCAGCCGGGCGAGCTCAACGAGGCTGGCGGGCTCAGGGACCGCAGCGAGCTGCTCGACCCGTAGCCGACCTCGACCTGACCCGTCGACGTCCACCCGAACGGCGTGCTGATCCTGGTCGCCGAGCTGCTCGGCGAGGTGTTGGTAGGCGGCATCGAGCCGGCCGGCCAGTGCCTCCAGGTGTCGCCGCGCGCCACCGGTGAGCTGCAGGGCCTTGAGCACAGTGCCACGCTCGCGTGTCCATGTCGATGGGCTGATCAGCTGCGAGCGGGGATCGGCCCACTTGCGGCTCCCGATCACGAACAGCTCACGCCGGCGCAGACCCCGGTAGACGGCCTCGAGCACGCACAGCACGTACGCCCGGTGATCGAACCCGCCGTCGGGCGGGTACACGAGCGGCCGCCACGACCCGGTGACCACCTCGTCGATGACGTCCTGCCGGCGCCCGTGGTCGATCACCCGCCCGAGCGAACGAAGAGCGGCAAGGACTCTGGCCGCCGTCGTTGTCGTGCCCAGAGGGATGACCTCAGCGAAGACCCTGCAGAACAGCGCAACGGTCGCGTACCGGTCAACGGCGCGTGCACCCGCATGCCGGTCACGATCCGTCGCCGGTGCCGCGGTCGCGGCGATTCCGACCGCGGTCGCCAACCGCTCCGGATGCACGACAGATCGCAGCCGCTGCCATGCCGTCGCTGGGTCCAGCGGGTCGTGTGGATCGTCGGTGTCCGCGATCAACTCCAATAGCGCACGACCAGTCGACGCCAACGTGGTCGACGCGTCCGCGAGTTCGTCCCACAGGCGGAGCCGCTGCCGATCCGACGCCCTCTCCGCCGGGCGGATCAGCCTTTCCGACATCACCACCGCGAACACGTCCACGGCATCGTCGATCGCCGCGGTCAACAACGCCCGCGCGGCTGCGGTGAGCGTCGAAACCTTCCGGACCGTGGCCAGCCGCCGGAGCGTGGAGACGTCCGTAGCCAAGCCGTAGCTGGCCAACGCCTCCACACGCGCGGCAGGGACCGCATCGAGGTTCATGTGATGGGCGCCGACTGCTCGCAGTTCCTCGACCCGTTGCAACGCGAGCACCAGCTGTCGCCCCGACGCCTTCGTCGGGGCGCGCCGAAGCCGCTCCAACGTCGACAGCCGCGTCTCAGCGTCGACCGTCAGCAGCCCGTCCAGGCGGTCGGCCACCTCGCCGGGTATTCGATCGGCGATCAACGAGTACATGCGTTCATCGGCTGAGCGCCGGACCTCGGCGATCAGCCTGGTCAACGTCGTCACACCCGGTAGGAGAACGCGCCGCTCGCGCAACCACACCACCGCACGATCGAACAGCTCGCTCGGCCGCTCCCTCCGGATCCACGTCCGCGCCGCCAAGAACTCGCGCAGCTCGACCTCGCTCTCGGCGAAGTCGACGTAGCCGAGCACACGTCGGATCTCCCACTGATGCTCGAGCACGGTTTGCGGGCGTTTCCCGTACGAGCCGACCACGGCCGCGGCGCAGCCGAGCTGGTCGGCGACGAACTCGACACCCTCAACAGGAACGTCAGCAACGTCAACGAACGTGCCAAGGAACCGCACCGTGCACAACTGCACCGCGTACCCCAGCCTGTTCGGCACGCTGCGCCGCGTGGCCACCACCTTGCGGTCGGCGTCGTCCAGGAGGAAGAACCGGGCCAGCTCCGCCAACGACAGAACACCACAGAACCGTCCGTACGCCGCCTGCTGATCCGCCCCAGGAACCCGACCGGCACCGGCAGCAACGTACAAGACCAGCCCGACACCCACTACCGCTGCTTTCCGTTCCGCTACGGCTCAGACCCCAACCCCGAGCGGATCACCTCCGAGGCCGCCTTCGCCCACCTGTGCGGGGTCGCCCCGATCCACGCCTCCTCCGGCAAGGTGACCCGTCACCGGCTCAACCGCGGCGGCAACCGGCAAGCCAACCACGCCCTGTGGCGAATCGTGTTCACCCGCATGAGCTCGGACCCGCGCACCCGCGCCTACGTCGAGCGGCGCCTCGCCGAAGGCCGCTCCAACCCCGAAATCATGCGCATCCTCAAGCGCTACGTCGCCCGCGAGGTGTACCGCCACCTGCCGCGCCGATAGCGCCACGATCGGGCGGTGGGTCTGGCTCCCGATATGCCCGCACGCCAACACACCGGCTGTCCTGCGAACGATTTGCCGGCCCACC
>JBOHER010000189.1:0-12630 GCA_050701115.1 Haloechinothrix sp.
TGCGCATGATGCGCACCAAAGGTCCCTTCATACCGGCGCCCGCCGCCCGCCGTGCGCGCCGAATACGCCGGGCTGGGCAGCAGCGCCAGGGAGAAGTACGGCACCGACTCGGGGTCCACGTCGCCCAGCGGCTCCACCCGCTGCACCGTGCCGCTGCCTCCAGGGCCGGCGGGCCCGTCCCAGGTCGCCCGCTCGATGTAGTAGGCGTCGTCCAGTTTGCCCGCCTCAGCCAGCGCCGCTCGCACCGAGCCGAAGGTCCGCCCCAGCTTGAGCACCGCGGCCGCGTCGGCCTCCGCCAGCCGCATCGCGAGCTCGGAGGTGGGCAACGTGCCCGGCAGCACGGTGAGCACCTCGTCGCGCTGCACCAGCGGCCGACCGAGCACCGAGGACGCCGCGCTGACCGAGGTCACACCGGGCACCGCAATGGCCTGGTAGCGATCACACAGCCGCTCGTGCATGTACATGTAGGAGCCGTAGAAGAACGGATCGCCCTCGCAGAGCAGCACCACGTCCCGCCCCGCGTCGAGGTGCTCGGCCAGCCGCTTGGCCGCGTGCTCGTAGAACTCCTGGATCGCGCCCTGGTAGCCGCCGGGATGGTCGGAGGTTTCGGTCGTGACCGGGTAGACCAGCCGCTCCTCGATCTGGTCTCCACGCAGGTAGGGTTGCGCCACCGAACGCGCGATGCTGCGCCCGTGTCGCGCACTGTGGTAGGCGATCACGTCGGCCTCGCCGATGAGCCGGGCAGCCTTGACGGTCACCAGCTCGGGGTCGCCAGGGCCGAGCCCGACGCCCCACAGCTTGCCGGTCTTGGACTCGCTCATAGTTCGGCCTCGGTTGCGATCGCGTTGACGGCGGACACAGCCATCGCGCTGCCGCCCCTTCGTCCGTGTACCACCAGGTACGGCGCGGACGCCCGCTTGACCAGCTCCACTTTGGACTCCGCGGCGCCGATGAAACCAACCGGGACACCGATGACCGCGGCCGGCGCGCCGACACCCTCGTCCAGCAGTTCGAACAACCGGAACAGTGCTGTCGGGGCGTTGCCGATCGCGACCACCGAGCCGGGCAGGTGGTCACGCCACAGCTCGAGGGCGGCCGCGCTACGCGTGGTGCCCAGCTCACGCGCCAGTTCGGGCACGCGCGGATCGGACAGCGTGCACAGCACCTCGTTGTCGGCAGGTAGCCGCTTGCGGGTGACGCCGCTGGCGATCATGTTCGCGTCGGTCAGCACCGGGGCGCCCGCTAGCAGCGCGTCGTGGCCCGCGGCGACCACATCCGGGGAGAACTCCACGTCTGCTGCGAGGTCGACCTGACCGCAGGCGTGGATCATGCGCACCACCACGCGCTCCACATCGGGCGGGAACCCCGCGAGGCCGGCTTCGGCGCGAATCGTCGCGAAGGAGCGGCGGTAGATCTCCGCCCCGTCGCGGATGTAGTCACTCACCCGGTGTCCCTTTCTCCTGCCTTGTCGCCGGCACGGCCGTCAGCACTGCCTTCGCGGTCAGTGCCTCGGCAAGCCGCTCGGTCGGCACCCGGTCGCCGTCGACCAGGTATCCCCCGCGCTCGGCGAGCACGTCCACGTGCGCGGCCTGGGGACGGCCGCACCGGCGCCCGCAGCCAGAGAAGTGTGCGGTGCCTGATCCGGGAACGGTACCCCCGGCCGGGGAATGGATGGCTTTCATCACGTCGCCGCGAACATCCGCCAACGACTTCACGCAGCCGGGGTGACCGATGCAGGCGCTGATCGCCAGCTCGGGTGCCCGCGCATCCAGGATCAGACCGGCCTCGCGCAGGGAGGCCGCAGCGGCCGGGTCGGCCTTCGGCACCACGACGGTCCGCCACGGAGTCAGCACGACAGTGCCGCCGACCACTGCGAGTAACCGTGCTCGCTCCGCCGACAGCACCCCGAACGGCAGCCCGACGACAAGGGCGGTCCCGCCGTCATCCCGGCCGAGCGGGCCGACCACTGGCTTCGGGGCGCGCCGCACCTCGTGCGGAGCTTCGCGGGCCGCCTCGACCGCACGCGCCACGGCTTCGACGATGGCTTCCCGCTGCGCGCCGAGCTCGCGGACCTGCCAGGCGCCGTGCTCGGCGTCGCCCCGCACCTCGGTGAACGCGACCGCGGTGGCCACCAGGGCCCGCGGCGCGTCGGCCGTGGTGATCCGGAGCCCCGTATCGGCACCCGCCAGCACGAGTGCGCCGTGATCCCGGCTCAGCGCCAGCCAGCAGGCGTCGATCCGGTCGTCGACGATGTCACCGCGGCCGTCGTCCAGGCCGAACAGAAACCGTCCCGGCAGCGTGGTCAGTCGCGCGTTGGCACAGACCGCCTCGTCGAGTTCGCGCGCCAGCAGGCGGACATCCGCAACACCGCCCGCCACTCCCGACAGCGGCGAGGCCACGATGTTGCGCACCCGCTCGTGGCTCGCCGAGGGCAGCAGGCCCGCTTCCGCGAGGCGGACGGCGAGTTCGTCACCGGAATCGAGGCCGCGCACCTGCACGTTCGCCCGTGACGTCAGATGCAGCTCGCCGTCGCCGAACCGTTGCGCGCAGTCCGCGAGAACCCGCAGCGCAGCGGCGGTCAGCTGCCCGCCCGGGATCCGCACCCTGGCCAACCGGCCGTCCGCGGCCTCGTGCGTGGTCAACGCCCCAGGGCAGGCGTCCGCACGTGATCGCGGCGACTCGGCAGGAACAGGCACGGGGACCACTGTAGATTGCATGGTTGACCAGCCAACGCGTTGGCGGTGGAGGAACTCCGGTGCGAGTCCGAGGGTAGAGCCCCGCTTCACGCGGCGGAGTCGCGAGGTGACCACTGTGACCGGACGCGTGTGTCCGGGAGCCAGACACTCCAACCAGCGCGATCGAAGTCGATCGGGGCGAGGACCCCGCGAGGAGTTGCATCGTGATCGTTCTGCTGTCCACCTCGGACACCGACCTGCTGGCCGCCAGGTCGAGCGGCGCGGGCTACCGGCTCGCCAACCCTGCCCGGATGGACCTGGCGGATCTGCCCGCGCTCATCGACGACGCGCAGGTCGTGGTGATCCGCATCCTCGGCGGTGAACGCACCTGGCAGGAAGGCCTTGACATCGTGCGCGCCCGCGGTGCGCACGTGGTCGTGCTCGGCGGCGAGCAGGCACCCGACGCCGAGCTGATGAAGCTCTCCAAGGTCCCGGCAGGCATCGCGACGCAGGCGCACCGGTATCTGGCCAACGGCGGCCCGGAGAACCTGGCACAGCTGCACCGCTTCCTCTCCGACACGCTGCTGCTGACCGGCGACGGGTTCGAGCCCCCCGCGGAGCAGCCGAGCTGGGGCGTCCTGGCGCGCCCGCCACGCCGGGAGGACGGCCCCGTCGTCGCGATCCTGTACTACCGGGCGCACCACTTCTCCGGGAACACCGCGTTCATCGAGGCGCTATGCACGGCCGTGGAGGACGCCGGCGGCCGGCCGCTGCCGATCTACTGCGCGACCCTGCGCAACCGTGAGCCCGCCATGATCGACGAACTCCGCGAGGCGGACGCGCTGCTGGTGACCGTGCTGGCCGCGGGCGGCACCACGCCGTCGGAGGTCGGCGCGGGCGGTGACGAGGCGTGGGACATCGCCGAGCTCGCCGAACTGGACATCCCGATCTTGCAGGCGCTGTGCCTGACCAGCGACCGGGACACCTGGACCGACAGCGACGAGGGCCTGTCCTCCATGGACGCGGCCTCGCAGGTCGCCGTGCCCGAGTTCGACGGCCGGATCATCACGGTTCCGTTTTCCTTCAAGGAAACCGACGAAGAGGGCCTCCCCCACTACGTGCCCGACCCCGAGCGCGCAGGTCGGGTCGCCGCCATCGCGGTCAACCACGCCCGGCTGCGCCACATACCGCCTGCCGAGCGGAAGATCGCCCTGGTGCTGTCGGCCTACCCGACCAAGCACTCCCGGGTGGGCAATGCGGTCGGCCTGGACACCCCGGCCAGCGCGGTGAAGCTGCTGCGCGCCATGCGGGAGCAGGGCTACGACCTCGGCTCCGACCCGGTGCCCGGCGTGGACCCGGCAGGTGGCGACCAGCCGGACGGCGACGCGTTCATCCACGCGCTGATCGAGGCGGGTGGCCAGGATCCCGAGTGGCTGACCGAGGAGAAACTGGCGGGCAACCCGATCCGGGTTCCTGCCGCCGATTACCGCGTGTGGTTCGCCGCCCTGCCTTCAGCGTTGCGCGCCGAGGTGGAGGAACACTGGGGTCCGCCGCCGGGTGCCCTGTTCGTCGACCGCTCGGTGAACCCGGAGGGCGACATCGTGCTCGCGTCCCTTCGCGCGGGCAACGTCCTCATCATGATCCAGCCGCCGCGCGGGTTCGGCGAGAACCCGGTGGCGATCTACCACAATCCGGACCTGCCGCCCAGCCACCACTATCTGGCCGCCTACCGCTGGCTGGAGAATTCCTTCGGCGCGCACGCGGTGGTGCACCTGGGCAAGCACGGCTCGCTGGAGTGGCTGCCCGGCAAGACCGCGGGCCTGTCGGCGTCCTGCGGTCCGGACGCCGTCCTCGGCAGCCTGCCGATGATCTACCCGTTCCTGATCAACGATCCCGGCGAGGGCGCGCAGGCCAAGCGCCGCGCGCATGCCACGATCGTCGACCACCTGATCCCGCCGATGGCCCGCGCGGAGAGCTACGGCGATATGGCGCGGTTGGAACAGCTGCTGGACGAACACGCCAACATCTCGGCGATGGACCCGGCTAAGCTGCCCGCCATCCGTGCGCAGATCTGGACCCTGATCCAGGCCGCCAAGCTGGATCACGACCTGGGTGTCGATGAGCGCCCACACGACGCGGAGTTCGACGACTTCCTGCTGCACATCGACGGTTGGCTGTGCGAGGTCAAGGACGCGCAGATCCGCGATGGCCTGCACATTCTGGGCGAGGCGCCCACCGGCGAGGCTCGGGTGAATCTGGTGCTCGCCATGCTGCGCGCGCAACAGATGTGGGGAGGTAAGGCAGGCGCGGTTCCCGGACTGCGTACTGCGTTGGGACTCAAGGAGAACTCCGATGCGGCCAGCTCCGTTGTGGACGCGATCGAGACCCGCGCGCACACGCTCGTGTCAGCGATGGAAGTCCGTGATTGGGTGCCTGGTGCGGTGTCCGGGGTGTGCACGGAGGTGCTCGGCGCGAACGACCCAGAGGTGGGACGCGTGCTGACGTTCGCGGCCACCGAGATCGTGCCACGCCTTGCCGGTACGGATAACGAATTGCACGCCGTCTTGCATGCCCTTGACGGCGGCTACATCCCGGCAGGCCCGAGCGGTTCTCCGCTACGCGGCCTGATCAACGTGCTGCCCTCCGGCCGCAACTTCTACACCGTGGACCCAAAATCCATCCCGAGCAGGTTGGCCTGGGAGACCGGGCAGGCGCTGGCAGAGTCCCTGCTGCACCGCTACCGCTCCGACACCGGCGAGTGGCCCCGCTCGGTGGGGCTGTCCGTGTGGGGCACCTCCGCCATGCGGACCTCGGGTGACGACGTCGCGGAAGTGCTTGCGTTGCTTGGCGTTGCGCCAGTCTGGGACGAGGCGTCGCGGCGGGTGAGCGGCATCGAGACCATCCCGCTGGAGGAACTCGGCCGCCCGCGGATCGACGTCACCGTGCGCATCTCGGGGTTCTTCCGCGACGCCTTCCCGCACGTCGTCGACCTGCTGGACGACGCGGTCAAGCTGGTGTCCACTGTGGATGAGCCGGACGAGCTGAACTTCGTGCGCGCGCACGTCAAGGCCGATCTCGCTCTGCACGGTGACGAACGGCGAGCCACCACCAGGGTTTTCGGCTCCAAGCCCGGTTCCTACGGCGCGGGCCTGTTGCCACTGATGGACTCGGGTAGCTGGCGCGATGACGCCGACCTGGCCGAGGTGTATGCGGTGTGGGGCGGCTACGCCTACGGTCGGGGCCTGGACGGCGCACCCGCACGCGAGGACATGGAGAACTCCTACCGCCGTATCCAGATCGCGGCCAAGAACACCGACACCCGTGAGCACGACATCGCCGACTCAGACGACTATTTCCAGTACCACGGCGGCATGATCGCCACGGTCCGTGCGCTCACCGGCTCGGCACCGGCCTCCTACATCGGCGACTCCACCACGCCCGACGCGGTGCGCACCCGCACCTTGTCCGAGGAGACCGCCCGGGTGTTCCGGGCCCGCGTGGTCAATCCGCGCTGGCTGGCCGCGATGCGCAAGCACGGATACAAGGGCGCCTTCGAACTGGCAGCGACGGTGGACTATCTGTTCGGCTTCGACGCCACCGCGGGTGTGGTCGACGACTGGATGTACGAGAAGCTCACCGAGACCTACGTGCTGGACGCGGAGAACCAGGAGTTCCTCACCCGGTCGAACCCGTGGGCACTTCGTGGAATCGTGGAGCGGCTCACCGAAGCCGCCGACCGAGGACTGTGGGCCGAGCCGAAACCCGACCTCTTGGCCAAGATGCGCGAGGTCTACCTGCGGGTCGAAGGAGACCTCGAGGGCGAAGCCTAGGAGCCGACGGCCTCGTCGAGGTACGGACCGAAGACCTCCGCCATATTGGCGGCCGTCTCCGCGACCGACGCCGTTGGCGACGCGGCGTGGCTGATCGCCAGCCGGACCATGTACTCGGCGATCAACCGCACGGAGTGATCGGGGACGGTCGGCCACGCCTTGGCGAGAAAGCTCATCAACCGATCGGTGGCGAACGCGAGAACGGGGCCGGCTTGATTGGTCACCAACGGCAGCAAGCCATCGACTTCGTCGCCCCTGACGATCGCCCTGATCAACGGTTCGTCGCCCGCGGCTTTCAGAAACACCTCCACCGCGGCCGCGAGCGCAGCCCTCGGCTCATTGAGGCGCGCGGACACCGCGTCCTCGACGCCGCCGAGGAACCGTTCTGCCTCCCGCAGGATGTAGGCCTGCGCGAACGCCTGCCGCGAGCCGAACTCCTTGTACAAGGTCTGCCTGCTCACACCGGCAGCCTTGGCGATGTCGGCCATCCTGATGTCCGACCACGAGTGATCCACCAGCTGGTCGCTCGCGGCATCGAAAAGGGTGTCCCTGAGCAACGCTCGAGCCGCATCGGCGTAGCGGACTCGCGTCCGTGGGGCTGGCATGTCCTCCACAGTCGCAGCAATACCGCGTCGTGTCAACAAGTTGGACATCACCTGGCTTACTGCCTCGAAGCGCGCGCTCATGTCACCACGGTGGACAGCGTCGCGGGATCGATCGTCGCCAGGTCCGTACCCGGGTCGGCGAGCACACCGGCCGCGGCGTACGGAGCCTCGGTGACAAACTTGCGCAGTGCCCGCACCTCGGCCGCCCGGTTCACACCGACCGCACCAACCAATCTGCCTTGCCGGTGGAAGATCGCGGTGAAGTCAAGGGCGTCCAGGTCGCCGCGCACCGTAACGTTGTCTCCTGCCACCGGCCACCCGGTCACCTGGAGGTTCACGCCGTACTGGTCGGACCAGCACCACGGGACCCTTGCGAAGGGTGTGCGGTCTCCCACCATGCTCTTCGCCGCCGCGGCACCCTGCTCCTGCGCGCTCTGCCAGTGCTCGACGCGGTGCCGCCCGCCAAGCACCAGGTTCGGCTGGTTGGCAACGTCGCCCGCCGCATACACGCCGGGTGCGGACGTCTGGAAGAACTCGTCAACCACGATCCCGTTGTCGACCTCGATCCCCGCCTGTTCAGCGAGTTCGGTTCGCGGCACCATGCCGATGGCCACCACGACGGTGTCGGCGAGCCAATGGTTGTCGTGCGCATCGGATGCCAGCAACCCAAGGTCAACCCGCTCGAGTCGCCGGACATCGACGCCGGTAAACAGATCAACACCCTGCTCCCGGTGCAGGTCCGCGTAGACGCGGGAGATCGCGGGCGGCAGCAACCGAGACAACGGAGTGTGCTCCGACTCCAGCATCATCACCGAGCACTCCATCGCCCTTGCGCTCGCCGCCACCTCGGCGCCGATCAGCCCGGCCCCGATCACCAGCACGCTGCTCCCCGGCGTGAGCGCGGCACGCGGCGCGGGCACGTCGGCCAGCGAGCGGAGCGTGTACACGCCGGCAAGCGGTGCCGTCTGCGGGAGCCGGCGCGCGCGTCCGCCGGTAGCGAGCAGCAGCTTGTCGTAGCAAAGCTCACCGCGGTCGCCGAGGTCGAGCGTCTGGGCGCCGACGTCGACGCGGGTCACCGTGGTGCCCGTGAGCAGTTCGATGTCCTGCTGCTGCCACGTCTGCGGCGGCTTCAGCCGCGTCCGCTCCTGCGGCATGCTGCCGCGCAGCACGTCCTTGGACAGCGGTGGCCTGCGGTACGGTTCGTCGGGCTCGTCGCCGATCAGTACCACGCGGCCGTCGAACCCCTCGCTCCGCAGGGTCAGCGCAGCGGTCGCGCCCGCGACACCCGATCCGACGATGGCGACCGACTGCCGGGTCGACGATTCCGGCGTCATACCGGCATGACCTCGACCATGACGAAGTCCGCCTTGGCCGCACCGCAGTCCGGGCAGGACCAGTCGTCGGGGATGTCTGCCCATCTGGTGCCGGGAGCGATGCCCTCGTCGGGCCAGCCCTTCGACTCGTCATACTCGAATCCGCAGACCTCGCAGCGGTAGATCTTCACGACCTGCCTCCTTCCACTCGTGTTCGCCGCCTCAACCGACCGGCTCGAAGTCGATTTTTTCCCGGACCCCGCAGTCGGGGCAGGACCAGTCATCGGGCACGTCTGCCCAGTCGGTGCCGGCCGGAAATCCTTCGTGTGAGTCACCGGACTGCTCGTCGAAGACGTAGTCGCAGACCGGGCACTGGTACTTGGTCATCAGGCGCTCCCTCGGTCCACGCCATGGCGGGCAAGGATCTTCCCCCGCTTGCCCGGCTGGATGTTCGCCAGTGTGACGTCGCCGTCGTAGTGAGCGAGCACGCGCTTGTCCATCACCTTGCGCCACAGCGGCGGAATCCAGGCGGCCACGATCATCGTCGCGTAGCCGGCGGGCAACTGGGGCGCCTCGTCGAAGTCACGCAGCGCCTGGTACCGGCGCGTCGGATTGGCATGGTGGTCGCTGTGCCGCTGCAGATGGTACAGGAACACGTTGGTCACCACGTTGTTACTGTTCCAGCTGTGCCGTGCCGCGGCGCGCTCGTAGCGGCCGCTGTCCGTCTTCTGCCGCAGAAGGCCGTAGTGCTCGAGGTAGTTGACGACCTCGAGCAGCGCGAAGCCGAACACGGCCTGGATCGCGAGGTACGGCAGGATGCCGGGGCCGAACGCGATCGCAAGCCCGGCGAACAGCACGACCGACATCGCCCATGCGTTGAACACGTCGTTGCGCAGCGTCCAGGGGCGCTTGTCCTTCCGGGCAAGCCGTTTCTTCTCCAGCGACCATGCGGATGTGAGACTGCCGATGACACTGCGCGGGAGGAACCGCCAGAACGGCTCACCGAAGCGTGAGCTCGCCGGATCCTCCGGGGTGGCGACCCGCACGTGGTGGCCTCGGTTGTGCTCGATGAAGAAGTGCCCGTAGAAGGTTTGCGCCAGCGCGATCTTCGACAGCCAACGCTCGTGCTTCTCCTTCTTGTGCCCCAGTTCGTGCGCGGTGTTGATGCCGATGCCCGCCACGACACCCACCGAGATGGCCAGCCCGATCTTGTCGATCAGGGCCAGCTGGAAGGTGGTCCACATCCAGCAGGCCAGCACCAATCCGGCGTACTGCAACGGCAGGTACAGATAGGTGACCCAGCGGTAGTACCGGTCGTTCTCCAGCCACTCGATCAGTTCGTCCGGGGGGTTCTCTGCGTCCTTACCGAACAGCAGGTCCAGCAACGGGATCAGTACGAACACGATGATCGGGGCCAGCCACCAGGCCGCGTGCGCGAACCATGTTCCCGACGTTCCCGAGTAGGTGCCCCAGATGATGAACGGAATCGACGGAACCACCAGGCCGAGCAGCCAGGCGTAACGCTTGCCGTCACGCCAGCTGAGGTCCGTTTCCGCACCGTGTGCGGCGGCAACCGATGTCATGACGACGCCTCCTTGCGTGTCTGGCTCACTCGTCGTCGGCACTTACACACCGACCATGCATGGTCTGACTGTAGACACAAGAGCGCCATCTGTCAACTGACAGGATGCAATTAGCGCGCGCTGTCAAGCGCAGGAACGTACAGCGTGGCCACGACAAGGGTTCCCGGGATCGATCAGCCGGGCAGAGGGCGCCGTCAATGCGCAGTTTGGGACGCTCAACGCCCCCAATGTGGCATTGGGGGCGTTGGATGTCCCCAATGTGGCATTGGGGACATGCTGAAGGTCAGCGGAAGGCGGGGATGCCGGTCACGGCCTGGCCGATGGACAGGGCGTGCATCTCCTCGGTGCCCTCGTAGGTGAGCACCGTCTCCAGATTGGCCATGTGCCGCATCACCGGGTACTCCAACGTGATCCCGCTCGCTCCGAGCATGCCCCGCGCGGCGCGGGCGACCTCGATCGCGGCGCGCACGTTGGCCAGCTTGCCGAAGCTGACCTGGTTGTGGTGCAGCGTGCCCGCGTCCTTGAGCCGACCTAGGTGCAGCGCGACAAGCCCCGCGCGATTCACCTCGAGCACCAGGTCGGCCAGTTTCCGCTGGGTCAACTGGAAACTCGCCAGCGACTTTCCGAACTGCTCGCGGCTCAACGTGTACTCCAAAGCGCACTCGTAGCATGCGCGGGCGGCGCCGACCACGCCGAACACGATGCCGTAGCGTGCCTCGTTCAGGCAGCTCAGCGGGCCACGAAGACCACGCACCTCGGGGAAGGCCGCGTCCGCGGGCAGCCGTACGCCCTCCAGCACCAACTCGGCGGTCAGCGAAGCGCGCAACGACAGCTTGCGCTTGATCAGGTTTGCGGTGAAGCCTGGCGTATCGGTGGGTACCACGAATCCACGAACCCCCTCATCGGTCTGCGCCCACACCACGGCCACATCGGCCACCGTGCCGTTGGTGATCCACATCTTGGTGCCGTCCAGCACCCAGTCCGAGCCGTCCCGGCGGGCCCGCGTGCGCATCGACCCCGGGTCACTTCCCGCATCCGATTCGGTGAGCCCGAAGCAGCCCAGCGCGTCACCGGAGGCCATCTTCGGCAGCCACCGCTCACGCTGCTCCTCGCTGCCCCACCGATGGATCGCGAACATAGCCAGCGACCCCTGAACCGACACGAAGCTGCGCAGCCCGGAGTCGACTGCCTCCAGTTCGCGGCAGGCGATGCCATAGGCCACCGCACTCGTACCGGCGCATCCGTATCCGCGCAGGTGCATTCCCAGCAAGCCGAGCGCGCCGAATCCCTTGGCCAGCTCACGCGCGGGCAGCGCACCGGTCGCGTACCAGTCGGCGATGTTCGGCAGCAGTTCGGCAGCGGCGTAGGACCGCACCGCATCCCGGATGGCCCGCTCGTCGCCGGTCAACCCGGCGTCGAGCGCGAGAAAGTCCCGTGTGTCAGGCGTAGTGCTCACAGCACGCTCCAATGTGGACAGTCAGTCGAATACGACGAGGGATCGGGCACCCTCACCGCGGTGCATGCGGTCGAACGCGGCCGGTACACCCTCCAGCCCGATCCGATGGGTGATCAGGGAATCCAGATCAAGTGAGCCGTCCAGCACAGCTTCGGCGATCAGCGGTACGTCGACGTCCGGGTCGGAGGATCCGTATACCGCGGCGCTGAGGGTGCGGGCGAAGTGGTAGATCTCCAGCCCGCTCAAGGTGACCGGATCATCCTTGGCGCCGACCCCCAGCGACACCACCCGCGCACCCCGGCGCGAACTGCCCCATGCGGTGCGCAGGGCGACCGCCCGGCCGACGCACTCGAATGCGACGTCCACACCCCGGCCACCGGTCAGCGCACGGATGGCCTTGGGGGCACCCTTGTCCGAGAGCACGAAATCGGTCGCACCGGCGGAACGGGCCAGGTCCTCTTTGGACTCCGAGACGTCGACCGCGATGATCGGATCGGCGCCTGCCAGCTTGGCACCGGCGATGACCGAGAGGCCGACGCCGCCGAGCCCGACCACCGCCACCGACTCGCCCTTGCGCACCTTGGCGTTGTTGCGCACCGCGCCGACGCCGGTGATCACGGCGCCGCCGAGCAGCGCCGACTCGGCCAGCGGCAGCTCCTTGGGCACCGCGATGACCGCGTTCTCGCCGATCACCACCTCCTCGGCGAGCGCGCCGACCCCGAGCGTCATGTGGGTGGCGGTGCCGTCCGGCAGCCGGCCCCGCCGCACCGAGGCCACGCCCTCGGTGGTCGTGCACAACCACGGCTCGCCCCGCAGGCAGAACCAGCACTCGCGGCACGGCGGCGTCCAGTTGAGCACCACATGATCGCCGACGCCGACCCGCGACGTGCCCGCACCGACTTCGGTCACCACACCGGACGCCTCATGGCCGAGCACCAGCGGAAACGACGGCGCGAGCACCCCGTTGATCATGGAAAGGTCCGAGTGGCAGACGCCCGCACCGCGTACCCGCACCCGCACCTCGGCCGGTCCGGGGCCGGGCAACTCCACGTCGCAGATCTCCAGCTCGAAATCCACGCCCCGCGCGATCAACGCCTGCACCATGCGCACTCCTCTGCAACCCGGCCCTCTTTCGGCAACGTACCCAGTAAGTCGGGCGAGCTGAAGG
>JBOHER010000190.1:0-4229 GCA_050701115.1 Haloechinothrix sp.
CGCTGGTAGGTGGGCTGTGAGGTCGCCTGAACCGGAAAACGTGTAGGCACACGACTTGGGGCGTGTCGCTGGACTTTACCTGCTGTTGTCTGCTTTGGTGTAGGGGTGTACCTGCGGGAGACGAAGCGGCGTAACCGGGACGGGTCGACGGTCGCGTACCTGCAGCTGGCGCACAGCGAGCGGCATCCGGTGACGGGGGTGCCCTCGGCGAAGGTGATCCACAACTTCGGCCGCGCCGACACGGTGGACCGGGTCGCGCTGGCACGGCTGGTGGCCTCGATCTCGCGGTTCCTCGAACCCGAACAGGCGATCACCGCCGCGCCCGCTGCCGAGATCGAGGTGCTCGACTCGCGGCGCCTCGGCGCGGCGTGGGTGCTGGGCCGGTTGTGGGAGCGCCTCGGGATCGGTGCCGCGCTGCGCCGCATCGCCGACGGGCGGCGCCTCGACGGCGACGCGGTCGAGCGGGTGCTGTTCGCGCTGGTGGCGCAGCGGGCGCTGGAGCCGGGCAGCAAGCTGGCCGCCACCGGTTGGGTCGCCGAGCGGGTGGCGATCGAGCACTGTGCCGGCTTCTCCGACGACGCCGCGTATCGGGCGATGGATTTCCTGCTCGACGCGCTCGGCGAGATCGCGGCGCAGATCTTCGCCTCGGTCGCGCATCTATTGAACCTCGACGTCGACATCGTCTTCGTCGACACCACCTCCACCTATTGGGAGGTCGAGGTCGCCGACGAGCTCGCCGAACTCGGCGACGACGACCCTGCCGGCGACGATGCGGTGGGCAAGCCGGTCGAGAACGGCGCCCGCAGGTTCGGCAAGTCCAAGGACCACCGCGACGACCTGCCGCAAGTGGTGATCGCGATGGCGGTCACCCGCGACGGAATCCCGGTGCGCTGCTGGACCTTTCCCGGCAGCGAGAGCGATCAGCGGATCATCCGCACGGTCAAGGACGATCTGGGTTCGTGGAACCTGCACCGGCTGGTGTGGGTCGCCGACCGCGGGTTCGCCTCCGCCGCCAACCGCGCCTACCTCACCCGCGGCGGCGGGCACTACATCCACGCCGAGAAGTTGCGACACACCAACACCGAGGCCGCCGCCGCACTCGCCCGCGCGGGCCGCTACCGGCCCGTGGCCGGCAACCTGCGCGTCAAAGAGGTCCGGGTCAGCCCCGGCGGCGGCGCCGACGACGGGGCACGGGCCGAGCGGTTCGTGGTGTGCCACAACCCCGACGCCGCCGCCCACGACGAAGCCGTCCGCGACCGGCTCATCGAACACCTGCAGGGCCGCCTCGAGGGCTCCGACACCTGGCCCTCCAGCAAACGCGACGAACTCGTCGGCTCCCTCAAACAGAAGCCCGGGTGTCCGCGTACGACCTGACGTGTCGGATTCCGTACGACCTGATGTGTAGGTCGGGTCTCGGCGAGTTGAGTCTCTTCTCGCCGTGAAGGGGGCCACCCTTCGGATCTTGTCAGCCGGCAAGCAGACAGATCCGAAGGGTGACCCTTTTCCATGATCCTGGATACGGAGTCCTGGATGAATATCCGTCGTTTCCGCGCCCTGTTTGATGCGGGCGCATCGTATGCCGAGATCGCTGCCGAGTGTGGTTGCGACTGGCGCACCGTGAAGAAGTATCTGGCTCCCGAGGCCGCGTCGGCCCCGCCGGGGGGTTCGCCGCGGGCGGGTACGCAGCCGAAGGTGATCGCGCCGTTCACCGAGGTGATCGACGCCTGGTTGCGGACCAACATCAAATTGCGGGGCACGGTGATCCATGAGCGGCTGGTGGCCGAGTATGGCTACCGGCACTCGTATCAGCGGGTGAAGATGTACCTGCAGGAAGCTCGGCCGCGGATCGTGGCCGAGTTGGCCGAGGGGGACGAGAACCCGCTGCATGGGTTGCATCGCCGGTTCGAGGTGGTGCCCGGCGCCCAGGGCCAGGTCGACTGGGGTGAGGAAGGATCGCTGCTGGCCCACGTGGGGGTCGGCAAGGTGTACTCGTTCCACATGACGCTGTCCCATTCGCGGGACCCGTTCTGCTGCTTCACCGACAGCACGGACCTGGCCACGTTCTGGGACTGCCACCGGCGGGCCTTCGCCCACTTCGGTGGGGTGCCGCACACGATCGTCTACGACCGCACCAAGACCGTGGTCAAGCGGCATGTGGCGCCCCGGCAGGCGGTGCCGCTGCACCCGGAGGCGGCGGCGTTCGCTGACCATTACGGCTTCGTTTGTGACGTCCTGGCCGCGTACCGGCCGATGGGGAAGGGCAGGGTCGAAAGGCAGGTCGAGATCGCCCGCGCCCACGTGATCGCTGGTCGGGAGTTCGACTCGCTGACCGACATGGATCAGGCGTTTGTGGGGTGGTTGCCGATCCGGAGGGCGCAGGTGCACCGCACCCACGGCGAGGTGATCGCCGTGCGCGCCGAGCGCGATCGGGCGGCGTTGCTGCCGTTGCCGCCGACCCCGTATGTGGTGGCCGAGCAGCATCTGCGCACCGTCGGCAAGGACTGCCTGGTCTCCTACGAGGCCAGCCTGTACTCGGTGCCCGCGGTCAAGGTCCGCCCGCACCAGCGGGTCCAGGTGCGCGCCACGGGAGAGTCGGTGGCCATCCACGCCCTGGACGCCGACGGCGGCGCGGTGCTGGCCGTGCACCCGCGGGCTCCGCGCAAGGGCTCGTGGATGGTCGAGCAGGCGCACTGGGACGGGCTGGCCGACGGGCACACCCGCGCCACCACCCGCGACGATGACGACCCGCTCGGGCCGCCCACCGCCGCGCCGGTCGACTCCGATGGGGAGCCGAACCCGTTGTCGGCGCTGCTGGCGCGCAACACCGCCGCGCAGGTCCCGGTCGCCCGCCGCGACCTGGCCAGCTACGACGCCGCCGCCCGACTGACCGGGCACGACGACGGGCCGGAGGTGACGCTGTGGTGACCACCCACAACGAAGCCGACCACGGTGATGAGGTGGTCGCGTTGGACACCCACATCGTCGTACCGCTGTGTTTCGACCTCGACATGCTCGAGGACTGGCTGCTGCACTGCAGCCCCGACACCCTGCACGAGCTGGGCGACTTCGCCTACCGGGCCACCGGTAACCCCCAGTTCGGCGTGGACGAGCTAATCAGGGCGCTGGGCCACTACGGCGTGGTTCTGCGGCGACTGCTGGCAGCACCGCGCTTCCAGCGGCCCTAGCACCACCCTGGGGGCGGGCCCGACCCGATCCTGACAACCCCTGCCTTGCCGGCCGGCGCAGGGCCGGGCCCACCCCCTTTCTCTCGCTTCACCCTTGTTGATCAATCCCCGTTGAAGGAGGAACCACTCCGATGAGTGAACTGCTCTCAGCTCGCGTTCAGGCCCAGGCCACCAAACTCGGCCTGAACCACCTCTCCGGCCATCTGCCCGAACTGTTGAAACGGGCAAACGACCACGAGATGGGCTACCTGGACTTCCTGGACCTGGTCACCGCCGAGGAAGTCTGCATGAAAGACGACAACCGATTCCGACACGCCCTGCGCGTGTCCCGGCTACCGCACCATAAAACCATCGACGATTACGATTTCACATTCCAACCCGGCCTCGACGTCCGTAAGGTCAAAGACCTCGCCGCGCTGTCGTTCATCGACGCGAAAGCCAACGTCGCGCTCCTGGGTCCGCCGGGCGTAGGCAAGACGCATCTGGCCTGCTCACTCGGCATCGCCGCCTGCCAAGCCGGCTACGGCGTCTACTTCACCACACTGGACGAGCTGATCCGCAAACTGCACGCCGCCGACGCCACCGGACGGCTCGCCCGCCAGATCCGCACCTACCTGCGACCGGCAGTCCTCATCATCGATGAGGTCGGATACCTGCCACTGAATCAGACCGATGCGAACCTGCTGTTCCAACTTGTTTCCCGCAGATACGAAAAGGGCTCAATTATCCTCAGTAGCAACAAAGCATTTTCAGAATGGGGACCGCTCGTGGGGGATGAGGTTCTCGCCACCGCAATTCTCGATCGCATCCTGCACCACTGCGAAGTCATCTCCATCAACGGTCCAAGCTGGCGCATGAAGGACCGCCTGGCCGACACCCAGCCACCCGTGGCAGACTGATCAGCGCCGGGCTCCCGACCTGCACGCCAGGTCGTACCCCGTGGACCATTTCAGGTCGTACGCGGACACCTACCTGACCTCGATCGTCGACCCGCAGCTCAAACAGGTCCGCGGCGGCGACGGCGCCCAGGCCGCGCTGCTCACC
>JBOHER010000191.1:0-2750 GCA_050701115.1 Haloechinothrix sp.
GTACGACTCCAGCGCAGGGTCGTCCGGAGACGCCCTGCCCTTGACCAACTGGTGCCGGACGATCTTCGTCCAGGAGAACTTGAGGAGGTAGGCGCCGCTGGCGCGGTCGCCGAACACCCACCGGTCCCTCCTGGACTTGTTGAACCGGCCGAAGTACTTGTCGGATATCCAGTGCTTCGACTTGTTCGGGTGGCTGCGCTTGGCCAACTTGTAGGCGAGCTTCCACACGTGATTGTCCAGCGCGGTGAAGACCTCGCTGGACACCACCGTCCGGTAGTAGGCCGACCAGCCCCGCACGATCGGGTTGATCTTCTTGAGCACCGCGCCAGCGTTGGCCCCTCGCAGGGCCAGCATCTCGGCACTCAGCCGTTCCCGGATCCGTCGTTGAGCCGCCGTGCTCGGCTTGATCAGCAGCTTGCCGTGATAGCGGCGGACGTTGAACCCCAGGAAGTCGAACCCGCTCTCCGCGTGGACGATGCGTGTCTTGTCCTCGTGGAAGGCGAGCCCCCTGGGCGTCAGCCATGCGGCCAGCCGTTCCTTGACCTGTTCGGCCTGCTCACGACTGGTGCACATCGCGACAAAATCGTCTGCGTACCGCACCAGCACGGGGCTCCCGCTCTGCGCACTCCCGGCATCTGGGCCGGTCGTGTAGTAGCGGACCCCTGCGGCTTCCTCCATCCCGTGCAGGGCCACGTTGAATAGCAGTGGGCTGATCACGCCTCCAACGCAATGGATAACTCGGGCTGGGGTGACCCTCCGTATCGGGGTCACCGGGATGCTGGCGTGTGCTGGTGGCGGTTCGTTCCCGGATAGGGATGCGATGCCGGATGGTGATCTTTTCGGGCCCGATCAGGACGTCTTTGACGAGCAGCCGCAGGACACGCTGGCGTTCCTCCACGAGGGCGGTGTCGGCCTTGTCGCGGAGCTGGGCGAGGAAGCCTTCCAGGTCGTCGGCGAGTTTGAGGTAGATTTCGCGGTCGGCGAGTTGGGCGTCCAGGGCCTCGATCTGGTTGCGCAGGTTCGCCTCGCGGGCGCGCAGGTCCGGCATGCGGGTGCGCAGCTCGTCGATGGTGATCAGCTGTTCCTGGAATGCTTCGATCATCCGGGTGATCGCCGCGCTGGCCTTGGCCAGCGCAAGCTCCAGGCGTTTGCGCTGACGGGTGGCCGGGTCGGCGGTGCGGGCCTGGTTCAGCCGCCGGTCGATCTCGGCGCGGATCAGCTGCGGGTCGGCGAGCAGGCCGTTGATGTGCTTCCACACGACCTGGTCGAGGTAGTCGGCCCGGACCGGCTTGTTGGCGCAGACCCGCCCGTTCTCGTACCGGTAGTCGTCGGATCCAAGGCACCGGTAGTAGTAGATCTTCTTGTTGGTGGTCCGGGTCGAGGTGCGGTAGTAGCCGTAGCCGCAGGCCGAGCACGCCGCCAGGCCCTGCAGCAGGGAGGGGACCTTGCTGTTTCGGGACGCGAACCGCTTGTTCTCTTCCAGCCGGCGGCCCACCCGCTCGAAGGTTTCCTCGGTGACGATCGCCGGGACGGCGATCTCCACCCACTCCTCGCGTGGCCGGTCGACCGTCTTGGTCGCCCGCGGCGTGGACCGGCCGGCGATGCGGGCGGTGCGGTTCAGCCCCGGGGACTCATTGAGTGTCATCGTCTTGCCGAACACCGCTTTCCCCGCATAGGCGGGGTTGCGCAGCATGCCCCACACCACCGAGCGGTCCCAGCGGTTCTTGCCGGTGCGGGTGGAAACGCTCTGCTCGGTCAGCCATCGGGTCAGCTCGGCGATCGAGACACCGTCGTCGGCGTAGCGGCGGAACAGCTCGGCGACCAGGGCCGCCTCATGCTCGACGAACTCATAGGCGGCCCCGGCGTGATCGCTCTTGCGGACGTACCGGTAGCCGAACGGCGCGCCGGAGAGCACGTTGACCGATCCGGTGCGGGCCCGGTGCGCCTTGCCGCGGCGGCTGCGCTCGAGGATCTGCGCCTTCTCGTACTCGGCGAACATGCCCTGGAACTGCACCAGCAGCTGATCCTCGGGACTGTCGGAGCGCGGACCCTTGACGAACTCCACCCGGGTGCCGGCGCGGGCGAACTCCTCGATCAGCAGGGCCTGGTAGGCGAACGTGCGGGCCAGCCGGTCCGGCGAGTAGCACAGCAGCACGTCCACCCCGACCTGCGCAATCAGATCGCGCAGCCGTTCCAGCGCGGGACGCACCAGTGTCGCCCCGGAATGCCCCTCGTCCTCGAACACCCACTCCTCGGGGACGTCAAGCCCCAGCTGCTCGGCGTGGGCGCGCACCGCCGCGGTCTGGGACGCGATCGTCTCGTCCTGCTTCTGCCGGGCCGAGGACACCCGGGCGTAGATCGCCGCGCTGGTCATACTGCGGCCTTCCTTCCTGACCGACCCGCACGATACGGGCCTGCCGCTCGGGCACGAGAATGGCGTAGGCCACCGACAAATCCGTGGCCGCGTGGCGGTCGAACACGAACTCCGTGTCGATCGCCCGGTCGCTCACCTGCCGGGACGCTCTCTGCGGCCGCGGTGAAAGAACTCGGTCAGCGCACGAGCCACCAGGGCGGAGATCGTGACCCCACTCTCCCGCGCCTGAGTGCGCACCCGCTCCGCCAGCGCCGCGGGCAGCTTGACCGTGAACACCACGCTCGTCTCGGGGACCTGCACCCGTCCCGCCGCCGCGGCCCGATCCACATACCGGCGCGCCTGCCGTGCCGAGACGGCGAACCGGCCGGCCAACGCG
>JBOHER010000192.1:0-6051 GCA_050701115.1 Haloechinothrix sp.
GCTGACCCCCGCACGGGAGGGGGTCAGCGGCTTTCCTGGGGTCAGAACGTGCCGCAGTTGCTGAACTGCGGGAACCCGGCGATCCGCTCCTCCATCCACAGGAACGCGGTGCTCGACGCCTCGGGCACGGCGCCGACGTGGGTGGCCGACGTCAACGTCTTGAACCGGACGTTCGCGCCGAGGCCGCACCAGTCGCGGGCCATCTGGCGGCCCTGCTCGTAGGGCACGATGTCGTCGGCGCTGCGGTGCAGCACGAGCGTCGGGGCGTCGGGCTTGCGCGGCCCGAGCTTCTGCTCGAGGACCGTTGAGGCGAAGGGCTCCTCCACCAGGTACTCGGACACCGGCCTGCCGTCCTTGGTCAGGTCCTTCGACTGCGTGAACGCGTGCTTGACCAGCGTCTCCTCGACGCATTCCTGCTCGACTTCCGCCCAGAACTGCTGGCCCTTCTCGTTGAGCAGCTCGGGGATGCCCAGCTCCGGGTACGCCGCGTCGAGGCCGATGATGGCGTAGCCGAGCAGGCCCGCGGCGTGGCCGCCGTCGAGGTGCTCGCCCACGACCGCCTTGTCGGCGGGCGGCGCGCCCGAGTACGAGCCCAGCAGCTCGAGCTCGGGCGCGTAGCCGGGCTCCAGTTCGGCGGCCGCGGCGGACGCGCCGCCGCCCTGCGAGTAGCCGGCCGTCAGCACCGGCCCGGCATCCGGCAGGTTCGCCTCGGGCAGCCGCTGCGCCGCCCGGATCGAGTCGAGCGTCGCGTTGGCCTCCGCGGCACGGTTGACGTAGGTGTGGTTGCCCGGGGTGCCCAGGCCCTGGTAGTCGGTGATCGCGACGCCATAGCCGCGCTCCAGCAGCCCTTCGAGGAAGGCGCCTTCGTACTCCGTACCCGCCGCCAGCCGCTTAGACGGCGCGCACTGGTCGCCCATGCCCTGGGTACCGACCGCGAAACCGATGATCGGGCGCGGCCCGAGGCCCATCCAGGGGTACTTCGAGGTGAGCACGGTCCCGGTGACCGCCATCGGATCACCGTGCGTGTCGGTGGACAAGTACATGATCCGCTGCGCGTCCGCGTTCGCTTCCTTGAGCTTGGCCGGATCGAGATAGAAGGTGACGGGCTCATGCCGGATCACATCGCCAGGAGCGCCCGGCGGCAGTGGTGACGGCGGATCGTAGAACGAGGCGGCCGTTGCCGGGCCAGAACTCACCGCGGAGGCGGTGACGACCGCGGCTCCTGCGAGAACGCCTGCGATGGCGACGGACAGCCCGCGGCGCAGTATATG
The DNA here is from genome assembly GCA_050701115.1 of Haloechinothrix sp. Lineage (GTDB taxonomy): Bacteria > Actinomycetota > Actinomycetes > Mycobacteriales > Pseudonocardiaceae > JBOHER01. The sequence continues at coordinate 1,272 of JBOHER010000192.1, forward strand.
ACGCATTGTTGCTCCTCTCTGAGCACAACTTGCGACTAGATATTGGAAGTAACGCCTGCGTATGGCCTCGGTCACGCCGTCTCTGACGCACCTCCGTATTTTTGCCGGACCGGCGCAGAAATCGTTTCGGCGATGCTCATGATTCGCACAAATTCGCGGAGTTCGCGGGTTTGGCCGCGTGCGCACGAGTAGCGCTCACTTACCGGACGCACCGCGCTTGCGTGTTCAGTGGGGCGTATGAGGTGTCCAGCCCGTTCCGGTAGCGGGTCCCCTCGTAGCCGTCGGTACACGGAAGCGGGTCGAAGAACGTGGTGACCAGCCCGAAGTTCGCGCCATCCGGTGTGAAGACGTTCGATGCCGCCGACACGACATCCGGCGTGACTACGAGCAATCGCTCCAACCCGTCCTCCTTGACCACGAGCACGGTCGACGTTGTCAGCAGGTTCGCGACGATGACCCCGAGGCTGGTGCCGGTCTCCGCGATCAGCTGACGCACCTGCTGCGCAGCGTCGGGACCCGTGGTCAGCAGCCGCCTGAAGTCGCCGTCAGAGCGCTCGAGCTGTTCGGCAACGAGCTTGGCGTTGACGCCGAAGGACTTGATGGCGTCTGACACCTCGATTTGCGTGCTGAGCACGGTGCTCGCGTCGGAGATCAGCCGTTCCGTCTGCGGCAGGTGCTTGGTTGCCTGCTCGGTGAAGCTCGCGGACGAGTCGAGCAATGCCCGCAGGCTCGACGCAGTCCCTTCCGTCGCGTCGTACAGTTCGTCGACGACCGTCTTGAGGTCCTCTTTCGGCACCGACGACACGAGGCGGTCCAGGTTGAGCAGCACCGTCTCGACCCGCAGCGGCGTCGAGGTGTCCTCCTGTGCGACGACCGATCCGTCGCCGAGGAACGGCCCTCCGTCGCGCTGTGGCCGGAGATCGAGGTACTGCTCTCCGGCCGCCGACCGGTTCGCGACAACGGCTTTGACGTCGGCTGGTACCCGCGGCGCATCGTCTCTGATCCGCAGGTCGGCTTGCACGCCCCCGTCGATCAGCCGAAGCTCTCCGACCCGCCCGATCGCGACGCCCCGGTAGGTGACCTCGGCGTGGGTGAAGATTCCGCCCGAGTCGGCCAACTGGACCCTCACCACGTATCCCGATCCGCCGACGAGTGCGCCGAGACCGGCGTAGCGGGCCCCGGCATAACTGACGCCGAGCAGGGATATCACCACGAAGACGATCACCCGGATGCGGACGACCTTGGTCAGCATCAGCGCTCACCCCGCTTCGCGGTGGTCTTGGTACCCAGCTTCAGGTAGAGGTTGAGGTAGTCCCCCTTGATCGCGTCGAGCACCGCATCGGGGAACGGGAAGGTGAGCAACATTTCCATGGACCGGGGGAAGTCATCGCCTGCCTCGGCCAACCGGCGCAGCGTCGGCTCGAGGGCACGCAGATCGGCGAGCATGTCGTCCTTGCTCCGGTCGACCGTGTCCACCGCGACGTCGGACAGTTCGTCGAGCGACCTGAGCATCGTGGTAAGCGCGCCACGATGGTCGGCGAGGACCTCGATGCCGGGACCGAGGTCGTCGATGAGCCCGGCAATCTTGTCCTTGCGACCGGCCAGCGTCGTGGCCAGCTTGTCGGTCTCGTCGATCGCCCTGGTGATCTCGTCACGATTGCCGTCGAAACTGGCGATGAACGTCTCGAGGTTGTGCAGGAACGACTTGATGTCGCCGGTGTTCCCGGCGAGGGCCGCGTTGAGTTCCGAGTTGATCTCCTTGAGCTGTCCGATACCGCCACCGTTGAGCACCAGCGACAGCGCGCCGAGGACTTCTTCCATCTCGGTGTTGCGGTTGGTGCGTTCGACCGGGATGACGGCTCCCCCGGTGAGCTTGCCGTGCGCCGCGCCGTCCGGTGGATCCGCCAGTTCGACGAACTTCTCGCCGAGCACGCTCGATTGCCGTAACCGTGCGACGGCATTGGCAGGCAATCGCACCGATCCGTTGACCAGCACGGTCACCATCGCCGTCCTGCCGTCTTGGGCCAGTTCGATGCGGTCGACCCGGCCGACCGGGACATCATTGACCCGCACAGCTGACTGCGGAACGAGATCGAGGACGTTGGTGAAGTGCACGGTCACCCGGTACGGATGCTCGCCGAGGCCGGCTCCGCCGGGCAACGGCACATTGTAGAAGCCGGAGAACGATGCACAGCCGGCGAGCACCGCGGCGACGAGCGCGCAGGCAACCGCGATCAGGAACCGGCCGGTCCCGGACGCCGGCGTCGATGACCGTGTCATCACCGGCCACCCTCGCTCGGCGGCAGCGGTAGCGGGGGTGCGCTCGACGATTCGTCCGCGCCCATGCTGAACTCGTTGAGATTCGCCCTGCCGTCGAGCGTGCCCGTGGCCGGGTCATAGGCCATCAGCAGGTTGGCCAGTGCACTCGGCGCTTCATCGAGCGCCTCAGCAAGCGACTCTTGCCGCTGCGCCAGCACTTTTGTCGTACCGGTCAACTTGTCCACATTGGATTTGATCTTTCCGCGGTTCGCCCTGACGAAGGCGTCGACCTTGCCGAGCGCGCCCGACAGTTCGTGCATCGCTACCGCGAAGTCCTCCCGCTCATTGGCGAAGATCTCAGCGACCTCGGCGAGCAGCCGGTCGAACTCCCGCACCTCGTCATCGTTGTCCGCGAGCATGGTGGTGAACTGCTGGATCTTCTCGACCGTGCCGAACAGGTCCTCTTCCGACCCGGACAGGGTACGCGCCGCCTTGCCGAGCTCACGGATCATCGTGCCGATGTGCTTGCCGTTGCCGTCGAGGTTGGTCGCAGCGCTGTGCAGCAGGTCGCTCAACGCACCGTCGCCGTTGGCACCGTCCGGACCGAGCGCCGTGGTGAGGCTGTCCAAGCTGCTGAACAACTCGTCGATCTCGGCAGGCACCGCGGTCCGCTCAACGGGGATCACCGCACGGTCTGCCAGCCGGGATCCTCCGGTGTAGACCGGGGCCAGCTGCACGTACCGGTCGCTGACCAGGCTCGGCGTGACGATGACCGCGTTGGCGTCAGCTGGTACCTCGACATCGGGGTCCAGCGACATGGTCACCTTGACCCGCGTGCCGAGTGGTTCGACCGCGTCGACCGTGCCGATGGAGACGCCGAGCACCCGGACATCCGATTCGGGGTAGAGCCCGACCGTCCCGGTGAAGTACGCGGTCACCCGGTTCGAGTCAGGCGCACGCACAACGAGCAAGGTGGCTGCCGTGGCGACGAGCGCGACGATGACCGCGAGCGTTCCGATCCGCGTGATCCGTTGCCTTGATGCGGTCATCAGCGATGCCCCTTCGGTTTCGGCGGTTGACAGCCCGCGCCCACCCCCGTGTCCTTGATCAGGCCACAGAGATAGGTGTCGATCCACGGGCCGCTGTCGACCGCGCTGCCGATGATGCGGTAGAACGGGCCGGCCAGGCGCAGGCTCTTGTCCATGTTGTCCTGGTTGCGCTGCAGCACGACGGTCACCCGTTCCAGCTGCTCCAGCGCGGGCCCCAGTTGCTTGTTGTTGTCGGCGACCACCCCGTCGATCTGCTTGGCGAGGTCACGGGTCCCGTCGAGCAGTAAACCGATCGATTCGCGGCGCTTGCGGATCTCGGCGAGCAACGTGCGACCGTCGGTGATCAGAGCGGCGATATTGCCGCTCTGACTCGCCATTGTCTTACTGATCTCGTGGGTATTGTCGAGCAGCTTGCGCAGTTCCTCGTCCCGCGACGAAATAGTCTCGGACAACGAAGCCAGCCCGGTCAGGGCGGCTCGCACGTCCTGGGTTGTCGAAGCGTCGAAGGTCTGCGCGAGCGTACTGAACGCCGTCGCGAGCTGGTCGGTGTCAATGTGGCCGACGGTCTTGGACAGTTCACCGAAGGCGTCATTGACGTCATAGGGTGTCGTCGTCCGAGCAAGGGGTATCGGATTCTCGGGATCGAGATCCTTGCTTCCGTACGGTTCGAGGGCAAGGGTTTTCTGTCCCAGCAACGTCTTGATCTTGATTGCCGCCGTTGTCTTGTCGCCGATCCACGCGCCCTTGATCCGGAAGCTGACCAAGACGCGGTCCCCGGCCAGTGCGACATCGGTGACCTTGCCGACCTTCACCCCGCCGACCCTGACCTCATTGTCGGGCTTGAGCCCTGCCGCCTCGGCGAACTCGGCGGTGTAGACCGTGCCGCCTACGATGGGCAGTTCCTCCCAGTTGAGGGCGGCGAACCCGGCGACGAGCATGATGACGGCGCCGATAACGCCGACCTTGACCGGATTGCGTTGCCGAAACGGTGTCATCGCCTGCACCTCGCGTCCGTGAGCGGCACGCCGACCGGTGGACCGCCCGGAGCGCGCGGGGCGTCGGAGATCGCCGCGCACAGGTAGAAGTTCAGCCACGATCCGTACGACGCCGTCCTCCCGATGGCTTCGTACTTGCGCGGCAGGTTGCCGATGAACTTCTCGAAGACCTTGCTGTTGTCCGCCAGGTTCTCGGATAGCGCGCCGAGCTCCCTGATGCTGTTCTTCAGCGGCTCGCGTCCTTCCCGCAGCAGGCCGGCTGTGCTCGTGGACAGCGCGGCAACGCCCTCGATCGCGTCGCCGATCGGCTTGGCGTCCCCGGCGAGGCCGGAGACGAGCTGCCGGGTGGTCGAGATCAGGCTCGACAGCTTGTCGCCCCTCGAGTTCATCTCACCGAGAACGCGGTTGAGGTTCGTCACGACCCGGCCGATCACCTCGTCCTTTTCGGCCAGCGACGAGGTGAGCGACGCGGTATGC
>JBOHER010000193.1:0-20623 GCA_050701115.1 Haloechinothrix sp.
GCTGAGCCCACCAGGTCTGCTTCGATCATCCGGACGGTGCGCAGGATGGCGGGCAGGTATTCCTGCTCGACCAACTCCGGGGTGGTGCGGCCGGCATGCACGGACACGTTGGCCGCCGCGATGACCCTGCCCGCGCGATCGCGCACCGGCGCGGCCGCTCCCCGCAGGCCCTCCTCGAGTTCGGAGTCGACCAGCGCCCAGCCCTGGGTGCGCACTTTGTCGATCTCCGCGCGCAGCTTGTGCACGGTCCGTACCGTGCGGCCGGTCTTCAGTTCCAGGTGCAGCCGATCAAGGTACGCCTCGAGTTCGGGCTGGGGAAGTCCGGCGAGCAGGACGCGGCCCATCGAAGTGGCGTAGGCCTTGAACCGGGTGCCGATATTGATCTTCACGGCGGCCAGGCGAGCGCTGGGCACCAGCGCGACGTAGACGATGTCGTCCGCGTCGAGCACGGCCAGCGCCGCTGTCTCGTTGAGCTCGCGAGCCAGCTTCTGTAGGTGCGGCCCGGCCACCTCGGGCACCGTCATGCTGGAGAGGTAGGCGTAGCCGAGCTCAAGGGTGCGCGGGGTCAGCTCGAAGCCCCGGCCGTCGGTGGCCATGTACCCCAGGTCGACGAGCGTGAGCAGCAGCCGTCGGGCGGTCGCCCGGTCCAACCCGGTCTCGCGGGCGACTTCCGAGAGCGACTGCTTCGGGTGCTCGGCGGAGAACGACCGCATCACCGCGAGCGCCCGAGCCACTGACTGCACGAAATGCGGCCCGTACTCCGCCCGCCGACCGATCAACGGTTCAGCCATTGCGGTCGGCTCCTCCCTCGTCGGGTCAATGCAACAACTGTGCGTATACCGCACATGCTAGCCGAGGTGCGAGCACCCGTTCCGGTTGACGTGCCGGTCGCGAGCGCGTATGTTCTTATCAAGAACATGTGTGCGCAATACGAACATCGGCACGGGATGGAGCAGCACAGTGGCTGAGATTGTGTCCTTGTCCGACGCGGTCGCCGAGCTGGTGCAGGACGGCGACATAGTTGCCCTGGAGGGGTTCACGCACCTGATCCCGGTGGCAGCGGGGCAGGAGATCATCCGACAGGACCGGCGCGACCTGACCCTGGTGCGGATGACCCCGGACATCGTGTACGACCAGCTCATCGGCGCGGGCTGCGCAAGCAAGCTGATCTTCTCCTGGGGTGGCAACCCCGGAGTCGGGTCGCTGCATCGCTTCCGGGACGCCGTGCAGAATGGCTGGCCGGCACCGCTGGAGATCGAGGAACACAGCCACGCGGGCATGGCGAACCGATACGTCGCGGGCGCATCCGGGCTGCCGTTCGCCGTGCTGCGTGGCTACATCGGGACCGACCTACCCAAGGTCACCTCGACCATCAAACAGATCACCTGCCCGTTCACCGGCGAGCAGCTGACCGCGGTGCCCGCGATCAACCCGGACGTGTCGATCATCCACGCCCAGCGCGCTGACAGGGCCGGCAACGTGCAGATGTGGGGACTGGTCGGTGTGCAGAAGGAAGCCGTTCTGGCCGCAACGCGGAGCCTGGTCACCGTCGAGGAGATCGTGGACGAACTGGAGCCGGTTCCCGGCGCGATCGTGCTGCCATCGTGGGCGGTGACCCGAGTGGCCGAGGTGCCCGGGGGTGCCCACCCGTCCTACGCGCAGGGCTATTCGGAGCGAGACAACACCTACTACGCGGACTGGGATGCCATCAGCCGTGATCGCGAGGCATTCGAGCAGTGGCTCGCCGAGGTGAAGAAACAGAAGGCGGTGCTCTCATGACCATCACCACTGAACCGCAATTGACCTATACCTCCGACGAAATGATGTCGATCGCGGCGGCGCGCGCGCTGACCGGCGACAAGCGATGTTTCGTCGGCATCGGACTTCCGTCGACGGCGGCCAACCTGGCCCGCCGCACGCATGCTCCCGACCTGGTGTTGATCTACGAATCGGGCACGCTGGGCTCGAAGCCGAGCAGGTTGCCCGCGTCGATCGGCGACGGGATTCTAGCCGAGACCGCGGACGCGGTGATCAGCGTGCCCGAGGTGTTCAACTACTGGCTGCAGCCCGGCCGCATCGACGTCGGGTTCCTCAGCGCGGCGCAGCTGGATAAGTTCGGCAACATCAACACCACGGTGATCGGCGACGATTACACCAACCCGAAGGTGCGGCTGCCCGGCGCGGGCGGTGCACCGGAGATCGCCGCGTCCTGTCACGAGGTGTTCGTCGTGGTGCGACAGAGCAAGCGCAGCTTCGTCGAGCAGGTCGACTTCATCACCTCCTTCGGGCACGGTCGCGGCAACGGCGAGCGGGAGCGGCTCGGCCTGCGCGGAGCGGGACCGACACTGGTGATCACCGACCTCGGTGCGTTCCGGCCCGACCCGGAATCCCATGAACTCGTCTTGACCGAGTTGCACCCCGGCGTGACCGTGGACCAGGTGCGGGAAGCTACCGGCTGGACGCTGAAGGTCGCGCCGGATCTCGGTCGGACCCCGGTGCCGACGGACGACGAACTCGCCGCGTTGCGCGCACTCAAGGAGGCCTCATGAGTGCTGACGTGTTCATCCTCGACGGGGCGCGGACCCCGTTCGGCCGGTACGGTGGCGCGCTGTCCGGGACACGACCGGATGATCTGGCGGCGCAGGTGCTGCGCGCGCTGACCGAACGCACCGACTTCGATCCGGCCGGTGTGGACGAGGTCGTTTTCGGCGACGCGAACCAGGCAGGCGAGGACAACCGCAATGTGGCCAGGATGGCGACGCTGCTCGCGGGCTGGCCGACTTCGGTGCCGGGCACCACGGTGAACCGGCTGTGCGGGTCGAGCATGGACGCCGTCATGCAGGCCTCACGCACGATCGCCGTCGGTGACGCTTCGCTTGCGGTGGCCGGTGGTGTTGAGTCGATGAGCCGGGCGCCGTGGGTGCTCCTCAAGCAGGGTAAGGGTTTTCCGGCCGGGAGCGAGACGCTGCACTCCACAACGCTGGGCTGGCGCATGGTCAATCCGAAGATGCCCGAGCAGTGGACCGTCTCCCTCGGTGAGGGAACCGAGATCCTGGCCGACAAGTACCGGATCAGCCGCGAGCAACAGGACGTCTTCGCGTTGCGCAGCCATCAGCTGGCGGCCAAGGCGTGGGACAACGGCTTCTATGACGACCACGTGGTGCCGGTTGCGGGGACCGACCTGACCCGCGACGAAGGCATCCGGGCCGACACCACTCTGGATAAGCTGGCCGCGCTCAAGCCGGTCTTTCGTCCACAAGGGACGGTGACGGCAGGCAACTCGTCACCACTCAACGACGGTGCCTCGGCGCTGCTGCTCGGTGACCAAGCCGCAGCCGACCGGCTGAACGCGACTCCGCTGGCGCGCATCGCGGGCCGGGGAGCGGCTGGTGTCGAGCCGCACGAGTTCGGCATCGGACCGGTGCAGGCAGCCGAGATCGCGTTGCGGCGTGCGGGCATCGGCTGGTCGGACCTGGCCGCGGTGGAACTGAACGAGGCGTTCGCCGCGCAATCTCTCGCCTGTCTCGCCGACTGGCCGGAACTGGATCCCGAGATCGTCAACGTCAACGGCGGGGCCATCGCGATCGGCCACCCGCTGGGCGCCTCCGGTGGGCGGGTCATGAACCAGTTGGCTCGCGAACTGCGCCGACGTGGCGGCGGCTGGGGCCTGGCCGCGCTCTGCATCGGCGTCGGCCAAGGGCTCGCCGTCGTGCTGGAGGCATAGGACATGACCACGCAAGAACAGTCCAAGCTCGTGCTGCCGAGTTACCGGCGCGACCCCGAGGGCACGCATCCGTCATTGAACTCGCCCGAGTACCGATCCACCGCCCTCCGGCACCCGAAGCAGCTACCGGTGCTGCTGCCGCAGATGCTCACCGAGGTCACCGGCCCGCTGCTGGGCGCAGGCCGGGTGGGCGAACTCGACAATGACCTGACGCGGCAGCATGCGGGAGAACCGATCGGCCAGCGGATCATCGTCTACGGGCGTCTTTTGGACGGTAACGGACAGCCGGTACCGGACTCGCTGGTAGAGATCTGGCAGGCCAATGCGGGTGGCCGCTACCGGCACATCGGTGACCGCTGGCCCGCCGCGCTCGACCCGAACTTCGACGGTGTCGGGCGTACGATGACCGACGCACGGGGTCGCTACCAGTTCACCACGATCAAACCGGGCGCCTATCCGTGGAAGAACCACGACAATGCCTGGCGTCCGGCGCACATCCACTTCTCGCTGTTCGGGCGCTCGTTCACCCAGCGGCTGGTCACCCAGATGTACTTCCCGGACGATCCGCTGTTCAGTCAGGACCCGATCTTCAACTCGGTTCCTGAGCAGGCGAGGTCTCGGATGATTCCCCGGTTCGATCTGGACCGCACGCGGCCGGAATGGGCGCTGGCCTTCGAGTTCGACATCGTGCTGCGCGGACGTGCGGCCACCCCGTTCGAGGAGGAGGACGAGGACGACGATGTCTGAGATCTGCTCGCCGGATCGACGCGAAGGCGCTGTGCTGTTCAGCACCCCGTCGCAAACCGTCGGTCCCTACCTCCACATCGGACTGACTTGGGCGGACGGAGCCTATGTCGTGCCCGAGGGCACGCCCGGCGCGGTGTGGATCCGCGGCCGGGTGTTCGACGGTGCCGGAGAGGTCATCACCGATGCCATGGTGGAAACCTGGCAGGCGGATCCTGATGGGCGGTTCGACCATCCCGACGATCCCAGATTCGGGCAGCGCAGTGGTCCGGCCGCCGGGTTCCGGGGATTCGGCCGTAGCGACACCAGGGAAGGTGGCTTCGCCATCCACACCGTGCTGCCCGGCCCAGTGCCCGGCCTCGACGGTGAGCCGCAGGGACCGCATATCGACGTGTCGGTTTTCGCCCGCGGCATGCTGCACCGCACGGTAACCCGGATCTACTTCCCCGAGCACGGCGAGGCCAATGCGGCGGACCCGGTCTTGCGCTCGGTGCAGGCAGACCGGCGCGAGACGCTGATCGCGACCCGAACCGATGACGGATACACGTTCGACGTGCGCATCCAAGGAGATCGGGAGACCGTGTTCTTCGATGTCTGAATCAGCCGGCTTGTTCGACGGCGTACTCGCGGCGGGTCCGGTGCGCGAGCTGGTCAGTGACGCGGCGTGGCTGCAGGCCATGCTCGACTTCGAGGGTGCGCTCGCGTTCGCCGAGGCCGATGCGGGTCTCGTCCCGGTCGAGCACGCCGTGACCATCGCCGCCCAGTGCCGCGCCGGGTACTACGACGTGGCCGAGATCGGCGCCGCGGCTACCGGCATCGGTAACCCGGCGGGGCCGGTTGTCCGGGCACTTACCGCCCGCGTCGGGGGAACCGCCGCGGGCTATGTCCATCTCGGTGCGACCAGCCAGGACGTCATGGACACCGCGGCGATGCTGGTGTCCCGGCGGGCACTTGCCGCGCTGCTTACCGACCTCGCGGCGGTGTCGGACCTGCTGGTGTGGCTGGCCGACGAGCACGCGTCGACAGTGCAGGCGGGACGTAGCCTGCTGCAGCAGGCCTTGCCGGTGACTTTCGGACTGACCGCGGCGGGGTGGCTGTCCGGAGTGGACGCGGCGATCGATCGGCTGACGGTGCTCCGCGAGTGGCGGCTGGCCGTCCAGTTCGGGGGCGCGGCAGGCACCCTTGCCTCGCTCGGCGAGCACGGGCCGATGGTGTTGGCCGGACTGGCCGGCCGCCTCGAACTGGCCGAGCCGGTGCTGCCGTGGCACACCGAACGCAGCAGAATCGCCGAACTGGCAGGCGCGTTGGGTGCGGTGTCCGGGGCGGTGGCCAAGATCGCCGGGGACATTGTGCTGCTGGCCCAGACCGAGGTCGCCGAGGTCTACGAGCAGGGCCCAGCAGGTGCGGGCGGATCGTCGACCATGCCGCACAAACGCAACCCGGTAGCCGCGGTCTCCGCCGCTGCCTCCGCCGCGCAATCACCCGGCCTGGTCGCCACGCTGCTCGCGGCATCGGCGCACGAGCATCAGCGGGCCGCGGGTTCCTGGCACGCCGAATGGCGCCCCTTCTCCGAACTCCTGCGCAGCACCGGATCGGCGCTGTCCTGGCTGCGCACCAGCCTCGAGCGGTTGCGTGTCGATCCGGAGCGGATGCGCGCCAACCTCGAGCTCACCGGCGGTCTGCTGCTCGCCGAACGGATCACCATCGAACTGGTGCGCGCATCGGCGGACGACGGACTGGACTCGGAGGTAGGCAGGCTGGTCGCCCACGATGCGGTGACGGCGTGTTGCCATCTGGCTGTGGACGGCGCGGGCACACTGGTCGATCTGCTGGCCGCCGATCCGCTTGTCGGCAAGTTCCTTGACCGCGGCCGTATCGCTGAACTGCTGGACCCCGCCGGGTATCTGGGTAGCGCGCAAGCCTTTGTGGACCGCGCGCTGACCGCGCATCGAGAACGAAAGGAACGCTCGTGACGGTCGACTTGCATTATGTGACCGACGGACCAGCAAACGGTGAAGTCGTGGTGCTGAGCGGCTCGCTGGGCAGTGACCTGCGCATGTGGGAACCCCAGGTGTTCCCGCTGGTGGACGCGGGATACCGGGTGGTGCGTTACGACCACCGAGGGCACGGCGGTTCGCCGGTGCCACCCGGACCGTACACTTTGGACGATCTTGGCGCCGACGTGATCGCGTTGATCGACCGGCTCGGTGTGCCACGGGTGCACTTCGCCGGATTGTCGCTGGGCGGCATGCTCGGTATGTGGTTGGGTGCGCATCATCCCGGCCGCATCGCCAGCCTCACCCTGTGCTGCACGTCAGCCAGGATTGACCCACCCGAGATGTGGGCGGACCGGGCGAATCTGGTGCGGGCACAGGGCACGCCCGCGGTGGCAGAGGCCGTCGTGGAACGCTGGTTCACCCCGGAATGGCGAGCCGCCAACCCGGACCGAACCCGCTACTACCGCGAGATGATCGCGGCGACCCCGGCCGAGGGCTACGCCTCGTGCTGCACCGCGATCGAGAACACGGATCTGCGGTCGTGGTTGAGGTCGATCACCGCGCCGACCCTGGTTATCGCCGGGGTGCAAGATCCCGCGACGCCACCCGAGCACGGTCAGCGCCTTGTCGATGGCATCGAGAAGGCCCGGCTCGAGGTGCTCGAGCCCGCGGCGCACCTGGCCAGCGTCGAGCGGGCGGATAAGGTCAGCCAGTTGATCATCGAGCAGGTTCGGGACAGCGCATGAGCGAGCCGAAAGACCTGTACCAGGAAGGCATGACGGTGCGCCGGGAAGTACTCGGGGACGCGCACGTCGACCGCGCGATCGCGAACACCACCGAATTCACCCAACCCTTCCAGGACTACATCACGAAGGCGGCCTGGGGGTCGGTCTGGGCAAGGGACGGCCTCGATCGCAAGACGCGTAGCTGCATCACGCTGGCGGCGCTCACCGCGCTGGGCTGTCACGACGAGATCGCCATGCATGTGCGAGCCGCGATCCGCAACGGGCTGACCGCGGCCGAAGTCGCCGAAGTGCTGCTGCACACAGGGGTCTACGCCGGCGTGCCCGCGTCGAACGCGGCCTTCGCCATCGCTGCGCGAACGCTCGCTGAACTCGGCGATCCGGCCGCCGGGTAGGGTCGTGCGGAACCAGGGAGCCTGATGGACGAGCAGAACAACGGGCGCGGCGCACACTATGTGCAGTCGCTCGAGCGGGGCCTCGCGGTCATCCGTGCCTTCAGCGCCGGTGCCGCGGAGCTGACCTTGTCCGACGTCGCGAAGTCCACGGGGTTGACCAGGGCCGCAGCGCGGCGCTTTCTGTTGACGCTGGCGGATCTGGGGTATGTGCGCACCGACGGGAAGTACTTCTCGCTGACCGCGCGGGTGCTCGAACTGGGCTATGCGTTCCTGTCCAGCATGACCCTGCCAGAGGTCGCGCAGCCGCACCTGGAGCGGTTGTCCGCCGAAGTGCACGAGTCCAGTTCGGTGTCTGTGCTGGAGGGCGAGGACGTCGTGTACGTCGCCCGCTTCGCCGTGTCCCGGATCATGACGGTCAGCATCAACGTGGGAACCCGTTTTCCCGCCTACGCCACCTCGATGGGGCATGTATTGCTGGCGGGATTGGATGAGGCATCACTGAGCGCATATCTGGCGAGCGTCCGGCTCGGTCGGCTGACCTCGCACACCATCACCTCAGCTGATCAGCTTCGGTCCGAATTGGACACTGTCCGCGAGCAGGGCTGGGCGCTGGTGGACCAGGAGCTCGAGGAAGGTCTGCGATCGGTTGCCGCCCCGATCCGGGACCGCAGTGGCACCGTGATCGCCGCGGTCAATGTGTCCACCCACGCCAGCAGGACGACGCTGGAATCCGTTCGCCGCGACATCCTGCCGCCGTTGCTGTTCGCCGGTGAGCGGATCGAGAAGGATCTCGCGGTCCGCGCCAGGTAGCCGTGTCCGCGTTTCCTGCACGGGTGTCCTGCCTGGGGCGCGGACACGTGTGCCTGGGGCGCGGACACGTGTGCCTGGAGCGCGGACACGCGGTGGCGGTTCAGCCTGCCGGATCCAGGTCGGCGAGCAGCTCGTCCAGGAATCCGCGTGCCTCGGCGGCCGCACGGTCGGGGTCGCCCTCGGCGATCGCCTCGAGCAGGCCACGGTGCTCGATCTCCTCGCCGGTCCGGGTGTGCCGCCGGGAGGTGGCGGCCACACTGTCCCTGACCACCTCGGTGAGCCCCCGGTACAGCTCGGTCAACAGCGCGTTGTGCCCACTTCGGACCACCGTGAGGTGGAACTCGGTGTCGGCGCGGACGAACTCATCGAAGTGCTCAGCCTGCTCGGCGCGATCCCGCTGATCCAGCAGCCGGGTCAGGGTGCGCAGCTCGGCCGCGGTCCGGTGGGTAGCCGCCAGTCGCGCGCCTTCCACCTCCAAGGTCCGGCGTACCTCGAGTACCTCGCGCAGCTCGGACCCGCACATCCGGCGTATCGCACCGGAGACCTCGCTGGTCGCGCGGACATAGGTGCCATCACCCTGGCGTACCTCGAGCAGCCCGCTGTGGGACAGCGCGCGGACAGCCTCCCGCACGGTATTGCGGCCCACGTTCAAGGACGCGGCGAGCTCGGGTTCGGGGGGAATGCGGTGTCCCACCGGCCATTCACCGTTGGCGACGGCCGCACGGAGCTGGCCGATCACCTGATCGACCAGGCCGGTGCGTTGGGTAGCGGCCAGGGGCACGCCGACCATCCTCTCGTCGTCTCAGCTGGTGACGATCCTCCCACGGGAGCGATCGGAATGGCGAAAGTCACCCAAGCGTCAGTTCATCCAATCATCCTATGTCTGTCATGATAGTTAACCATGGCGGTGGAAACTCGGATTTCGGGAGAGCGGTACAGCTCAGCGCTCGAGCTCGATGGCTCGGCCGACGCGCCACCGAGGGACCGATCGTCGCTCATCAACGGCGGTGCGCTGCTCGGTGTCGCGGTGGTGCTGGTCGCGCTCAATCTGCGACCGGCGATCACCAGCGTCGGACCACTGCTCGGTGCGGCGCGCGACGCGCTCGGCGCGACGTCCACCTGGGCCGGTCTGCTGACCACGGTGCCCGGCCTCTGCTTCGCCGTCGCCGGGCTCGCGGCACCACGGCTGGCACGCCGGATCGGGATGCGCGCCGCGATCGGCCTCGCGATGGCAGTGCTCGTAAGCGGCCTGGTGCTGCGCGTGCTGGACGGAGCCATGGTGGTGCTCAGCGGCACGCTGGTGGCCACCGCGGGGATCGCGCTGGCCAACGTGCTGGTGCCGGTGGTGATCAAGGAATCGTTCGCGGCCCGGATCGGTCTGATGACTGGGATGTACACGGCGGCACTGCAGGCGGGCGGCGCGCTCGGCTCAGCCGTGACTCCACCACTGGACAGCGCGCTCGGCGGCTGGCGGCAGGCGCTGGCCAGCTGGGCGGTGTTGGCGGTGCTCGCCTTGGTGGTGTGGCTGTTCGCCGCGCGGCGCGGGTATCGACGGCAGCACCGTCGTGCTGTCCGGAGTAGCGGTCCCGGTGGCCGATCCCTGCTGAGTAGCCCGCTGGCCTGGGTGGTGACCCTGTTCTTCGGGCTCCAGGCCTTTCTCGCCTACGTGGTGATGGGCTGGTTGCCGGAGGTGCTGATGGATGCCGGTGTTGGTCAGGGTGATGCCGGTCTGCTGGTCGGCGCGCTCTCGCTGATCGCGGTGCCGATCAGCCTCGTGGTGCCGCCACTCGCCGCGCGCCAGGGCGGCCAGACCTGGTGGATCGTCGGGATGGGCGGGTTCGGTATCGCCGGCTTGCTGGGCCTGACACTGGCGCCCGCGAACGCTCCGTTGCTGTGGACCGTGCTGCTCGGCATCGGGATGAGCGTGTTCTCACTGGCGCTGACCATCATCGCCTTGCGCGCGCGCACTATCGAGGATGCCTCCGCGCTGTCCGGCATGGCGCAGGGTTTCGGTTACCTGCTGGCCGCGCTCGGCCCGTTCCTGTTCGGCTTCCTGCACGACGTCACCGGCGGCTGGCACGCGTCGTTCGTCATGCTGGTCGGTGTGCTGCTCGCGCAGATGTTCTTCGGCGCGCTTGCCGGGCGTCCGCGTTACGTCTGAGCGGGTCAGACGGTTCTCGCGCGTCCGGCGAACGCGCCGGTCGCGACCAGGACACCGGCCAGCGCCAGCAGTGTCACCAGTGGCGGCGTCCAGCTGTTCGTGCCGTCGCGCACCGCGCCGACCAGGAGCGGGCCCCCCGCCCCCAGCGCGTACCCGACGGTTTGGGCCATCCCGGAGAGGGAACCGACCGTCTCGAGGTCCCGTGCGCGCAGGATGACCAATGTGAACGCCAGCGAGATTCCGGCACCCTGGGCCAGTCCGCCGGTGACGCTCCACAATGGCCAGACTCCGGGAGCGATAAGCAGACCCACCAATGTCCCGGCCCAGGCGATACCGACGACGAGCGCCACGCCGCTCTGGCCGCGGCTCCTGGTAGCCCAGGATGGCACCACGAGAGTGCTGACGATCCCGACGAGCTGGTAGAGCGCCATCGCGCTGCCACCGGTGCCTGCGCTCAGGCCGGCGTCGTCGGCGAGCAGCGTGGGCAACCACGCGGTGATCGAGTAATACAGGGCCGACTGCGCACCGAGGTACAGCGCGAGGGCCCAGGCGATGCTGCTGCGCCACACACCGGGCGAGCGCGTGACGGGATCTGCTTTCGCCGGAGCCGTTCGCCCGCGGAACGCGACCATCCAGACGATGGCCGCGATCACCGCGAGAGTGCCCCACGATGCCAGCGCGTTCCGCCAGCCTGCTGCGACGGCGATCGGCGCGGTCAGGGCGGCGGTCAGGGCGGCGCCCGCGGCAAGTGCGGCGGTGTACATACCGGTCACCGAGCCCACCCGGGCCGGGAAATCACGCTTGATGATCACGGGTACCAGCACGTTGCCGACGGTGATCGCGACGCCGATCAGCACGGTGCCGGTGATCACGGCCGCCGTCCCGTCGACCGAGCGCAGGACGGTGCCGACGGCGATGCCTGCCAAGCCGAGCAGGATGGCCCGCTCGGCTCCGGTGCGTGCCGCGATCGCGACGACCGCGGGCGCGGCCACGGCGAAACAGAGCACGGGCAGTGTAGTGAGCAGGGCTGCCGTGCTACCGCCGATTCCCAGTGCTGACTGAAGGTCGGTGAGGACCGGAGACACCGCGGCGATCGGTCCGCGCAGGTTGACCGCCACCAGCAGCACGGCGGACAGCACCAACCATGCGCGTATCGGCGCCTTCGTCGATGCGATTGGCGCCCGTTGTGTTCCCACGCGTGGGTCAGGTCCCGGAAGTCACGCTCGGCCGGTGCCCGCTCTTGGCCTGCTGGACCCTCTCGTAGACCTGCGCGCGTAGCTCGGCGAACCGGGGCGATGAGCGGGTGCCGAGCTGATCTCTCTCGCCGGGGAGGTCGATGACGATGTCCTCGAGGACCACGGTGGGGGAGTTGGACAACACGACCACCCGCTGGCCGAGGTACACCGACTCGTCGATGTCATGGGTGACGAACAAAACGGTGACCCCCAAGCGGTGCCACAGGGCACGCACCAGGTCTTCCAGGTCGGCTCGAGTTTGCGCGTCTACGGCCGCGAAGGGCTCGTCCATCAGCAGCACATGTGGTTCGTAGGCGACGGCACGGGCGATCGCGACGCGTTGTTGCATGCCGCCGGAGAGTTGCCAGGGGTGCGCGTCGTGCGCGTCGGCGAGCCCAACCGCATCCAATGCTTCGGTGACCAGACGCTTCCGCTCGGCTCGGGGCAGCTTCTTCTCCTTGAGCGGTAGCTCGACGTTCTGCCATACGGTCAGCCACGGAAACAGGCTGCGCCCGTACTCCTGGAACACCACGGCCATGCCCACTGGGGGGCCGGTGACCCGCTGTCCTTCCAGAACCACCTCGCCCGCCGTGGACTCGAGCAGGCCGGAAATGCACCGCAGCAAGGTGGTCTTGCCACAGCCGGAGGGCCCGACCAGGCAGACCATTTCACCGGCGCTGACACTGAAGGTCAGGTCCCGCACCGCCTCGACCGAGCGCTTCTCGCTCGCGTACACCTTCTTCAAGCCGCGGACGTCGAGCATCGGTTGGTGCTGCTCTGTGCTGGTCGCGCTCATATCCGTTTCCTGACGGGTGTGTGCTGATCTGGTCATTACATCAAAGACGGTCATGGATTGCCTCCCACATCAGTTGCCGGATCGCTGGGCGTCGCGCAGGCCGCTGTACCAGCCCATGGCGCGTGTTTCCACTACCCGGAAGACAACGGACAGCGCGACACCGATCAGGCCGAGCAGGATGATTCCGCTCCACATCTGGGGAATCGCGAAGCTGCGCTGGAACTGCACGATGGAAAAGCCCAGACCGTTGGTCGCCGCGAACATCTCGCTGATCACCATGAGGATGATCGCGATGGACAGCGCCTGGCGGGCGCCGGCCACGATCTGCGGGCTCGCGCCGCGGAGCACCAGGTGCAGCAGGCGGGTTGGCCGCCCGAACCGGTAGCACCGAGCGGTGTCGCGCAGCACCTCATCGATCGAGCGCACGCCCTCGACGGTGTTGAGCAGGATCGGCCAGACCGCGCCGGAGACGATCACCAGCACCTTCATCCCGTCGCCGATCCCGGCGAACAGGATCAGGATCGGGACGAGCACCGGGGGCGGAATGGCGCGGAAGAACTCGAGCACCGGTTCGACGACCGCACGCAGGGTGCGCGATGACCCGACGGCAACGCCGACGCCGATGCCGATGACCAGGGCCAGCGCGTAGCCGGCGGCCAGCCGCACCAGGCTCGGCAGCACGTCGGTGCGCAGCTTTCCCTCGAACCACGTCGGCCCGAAGACCTCGAGGATCCTCGACAGCGGCGGCCAGTAGAAGCTCGTGCTGCTCGCGGTGGCCAGCCACCACGCGGCGATCAACACCACGGGGAGGCCGATGACCAGTAACACTCGCTTTGTCCAGGAGATCAGCATTATGCGGGCACCTCACTTCGGATGGAGGGATGCCAGCGCAGCGCCCGTCGCTCGGCGAAGCGGGCGAGGAAATTGACGCCGACCCCGATCAGGCCGGTGACGATGACCAGGGCGTACATCGTGGAGACGGCCCCTGAGGATTGGGCGACCGCGATCGACTTGCCCAGCCCTGGGCTACCGATGACGAGCTCACCGGTGATCTCCAGGATCAGTGCTACCGCGGCGGCCAGCCGGAAGCCGGTCATCACATACGGCAGCGCGGTCGGCCAGGTGACCGTGCGGATCTGCGACCACCGGGAGAACCGGTAGGAGCGGGCGGTATCTCGGGCGACCGGGTCCACATCGGCCACGCCGTAGAGCACCTGCATGAGGACCTGCCAGAAACTGGCGTAGACGACGAGGATCAGCGTCGAGCGGAGGTCGGTACCGAAGAGCAGGACGGCGAGCGGGATCAGCGCTACCGACGGGATCGGCCGGAGAAACTCGATTGTTGAACTCGTCGCGGCGCGCAGCGCGGGCACACTGCCGATCAGGATCCCGAGCGCTACGCCTGCCGTCATCGCGATGGCCAGCCCGATCGACCAGCCGCGCAGGGTCTGCCCAAGTGCCTGCCAGAAGCCGGCCGAGCCGAGTTGCTCGCCCAACGCCGTCGCCATCAGGCTGAAGGGCGGCAGGTAGCGCTCGTCGGCGAGCCCGGCGCGTGGGACCAGCTCGAGGAGGACGACCAACCCGGCGAGCCCCGCGGCGCCGAGGACGCCGTTCGGGATACTGTGTCGGCGCACGCCTGCGACCGTCGTGACCGTGGCTGTCGCACTCATGGCAGCAGGCTCGGCACATCGGGCTTGTCGGTCACCAGGCCGTGTTCGACGGAGAGATCGGCCAGCCGCTGCACTGAGTCGGCGTTGATCTCGGTGGGCCAGCGCGGAAGTGTGAGCGCCTTGGCCGTGGCGTCGTCGATCTGGGTGTAGGTGCCGAGGATGCGGCGGGCCTCGTCAGGGTTCTCCTCGGCGAAGGCGAGCGATTCGTTCATCGCTTCGGTGAACCGATTGACGAGGTCGGGGTTGGAGTCGATCACCTGCTGGGCGGTGAAGTAGGAGGCGACCATCAGCTCAGGGTCGGTTCCGGCGAAGTTGGCCGCCACCTGTCGCGCGCCCTGCATGGTGGCGATGGTGAGGAACGGTTCGACCACCCACGCGGCGTCGACCCTGCCCTCCTGCACCGCCGCAGGCATGTCCGGGAAGGCCAGCTCGACGAACCTGAGGCTCGATGGATCTCCGCCGGCTTTCTTGACGACTTCGCGGATCGTGGTGTCGCCGATGTTGTTCAACTGGTTCACCGCGACGGTCTTACCTGCCAGACCAGCGGCATCGGTGATGTCGCTGTTTTCGGGTACGACGACGGCACCGAAGTCTTTGTCGACATCGCCGGTGGTGCTGTTGCCCGCGGTGATGACCTTCAGCGGAAGACCCTTGGACTTGGCCAGGAGCAGCGAGGTGACATTGGCGAACCCGAACTGGAACTGCCCGCTCACCACGCCGGGGATGGTGGCGGCGCCACCCTGGCCCGTTTCGATCGTCAGGTCGATACCGCGCCTGGTGAAGAAACCCTGTTCCTCGCCCAGATAGAGGGGAGCGACGTCGACGATGGCGATGGCGCCCACGGTGACCGCGTCTGTCCCGTCGCCGTTCGTTGTTTCTGCGCCGTTCGAGCCGCACGCAGCCAGGAGGGAGAGGGCTGCGCCTGCGGCGACGGCACTGAGAGATCGCTTCATCGGGAACTCCGTTGTCGGGTGTCGAACCTGTCGTGGTCGGAACGTAAGGCGGTTCACAAGGTTGGAACAATGGTTGCCTTCCGCTCAGTGAAAGGCACGTCTCAGTGAAAGGCACGTCAATCTGGCTGGTGGTCGAAGATCTCAGGAAGATGCTGGGACGTTAGCTGGGACGTTAGCTGGGACGTCAGCTCGGGCATGCTGCGAGTAACTCGTCGGCTAGTTTCTGGTCAGTGAAAGGCGACTCGCGGATCGGTCAGAACGGGTAGCTGGGAGCAGTGCCTCGGACGGTGATCCACCGGGTCTCGGTGAACGCCTCGATATTGGCGGTAGGTCCGCCGAATCGGCTGCCGGTGCCCGATGCTCCAGTGCCACCGAACGGGGCCACGGCCTCGTCGTTGACCGTCTGGTCGTTGATGTGCACGATGCCGGTGGGGATGCGATCGGCGAGCGCGAGCCCCTTGGCGACGTCCTTGGTCACGATGCCGAGACTGAGCCCGTACTCGCTGTCGGCGGCGATTTTCGCCGCCTCGTCAAGGGAGGCGAAGGACAGCACTGGGGCGACCGGGCCGAACACCTCCTGGGCATAGGCCGGCATGGCGGGACTCACCTCGGACAGCACAGTGGGCCGGTAGAACAGATCCTGGTAGGTACCGCCCGCGGCGAGCTTGGCCCCGGCGTCCACAGTGGACGTGACGAGGGAGTGGATCTTGTCTCGCTGCCCGGCGTCGATGATTGGGCCGAGCGCGACCTTCTCGGTGGCGGGATCGCCGACCGGCAGTGCGTCGGCCTTTGCCGCCAGCCGCTCGACGTAGTCGTCGACGAGGCTTTCGTGCACCAGGTGCCTGCCGGTGGTCATGCAGATCTGTCCCGAATGCAGGAACGAGCCCCATGCCCCGAGCCCGACCGCCGCGTCGAGATCGGCGTCGTCGAGTACGACGAGCGCGGAGTTGCCGCCGAGTTCGAGGTGGGCGCGCTTGAGATGGCGCGAAGCCAGCTCGCCGACGCGGCGGCCGGCGCCTGTGGAACCGGTGAACGAGATGACCGGTACGTGTGGGTCGGTGACCAGCGCCTCGCCGACGTCCGCGCCGCCGGGCAGCACGTGCAGCACACCCTCGGGCAGGCCCGCTTCCTCGAAGATCCGGGCCAGGGAGATGCCGCCGCACACGGCGGTGCGCGGGTCGGGCTTGAGGATCACCGCGTTGCCCAGCGCGAGTGCGGGTGCGACCGAGCGGATCGACAGGATCAGCGGGAAGTTGAACGGCGCGATCACCCCGACCACACCGACCGGTACCCGGCGTGTCATGGACAGCCGGTCGTAAGCCGAGGGCAGCAGTTCGCCCACTGGTGCCGACGCCAGCGCGGCCGCCTCGAAGCACTCCTGTGCCGCGGTATCGGTCTCGACGCCGGCCTTCGGCGGGATCGAGCCCGCTTCGGTGATCAGCCACTGCTGGACCTCGGTCGCATACAGCTGCCAGAGGTCGCCCGCGCGTCGCAGCACCGCGGCGCGTTCGTGATGCGGCTGGCGTGCCCACTCTCGCTGAGCCGTTGCCGCACGTTCGGCGGCCCGAGCCACATCCGCCTGCCCGGCGACGCCGACCCGGCCGATCTCGGTTCCGGTGGCGGGCTCGATCACCGCCTGGTCACTCGAGCCCGAGCGCCAGCCGTCGCTGAAGGTCTTTCCGGACCACCCAGCGGGATCAAGCAGTTGCGTCGCGGACATCGTCCAGCCTCCGTTGATGTCGGGTGTGCAGCACATGTTGTGCTTACTGTGCGGGTCATGGGCGGCGTTGTCGCGTGCCGGGTTTCACTGAGCGGAAAGGTTTACCTGGGACAACGGCGGCAGATCGTGCACCAGCCCCGGCGCACGGTCGTCCGCTGTCTCGATCAGCCTGCGCGAGATGCCTGCGGCCGCGGCTCGCAATGAGGGGACCAGCTTGGCCAGGTCGGCTCGGTTGGAGTGCACCACGAAGCCGAGCGCTGCGGTGGGCGCGCCACCGTTGTGCGGGATGGGTACCGCGACCGAGCATGATCCCAGCGTCATCTCCTCCACGGTTTCCGCGTAGCCGCGCTCGGCGGTGCGATGTAGTTCGCGGAGCAATCTGCCGCGCTCGGCGATGGTGTAGCGGGTATATCGCGGTAGTGGGCGTTCGCAGTACGCGCGGATGAAGGCGGGTTCGGCGAAGGCCAGCAGCGCTTTACCGACTCCGGTTGAGTGCATCGGCAGGCGTGCGCCTATCCTGGAGATGATCGGAACCGACCGGTGACCCGCGAGCTTTTCCACGTACAGTGCGTCGAAGCCGTCCCGGACGGCCAGGTGGATGTTCTCCCGGCCGGCTTCGTAGAGGTCCTGCATGAACGGCAGGGCGATCTCGCGGAGCCTGCTGGAAACCGGTGCGAGCAGGCCCACCTCCCACAACCGCAGGCCGACGCGGTAGTAGCCGTCGTCGTCGCGATCCAGTGCGCGCCACGCTTCGAGTTCGCCCGCCAGGCGATGGGTGGTGGCCAGCGGTAGCTCGGCGCGCCGCGCCATCTCGGACAGGGACAGCCGGGGATGCGCGACATCGAACGCGCCGAGCAGCGCGAGGGCCCGCGCAGTCACGGACTGGCCCGGCCGGGTGCTGTTGCCTGCCATGGTGTGCTCCTAGCCTGGATCTCGCTGGCCGGAAATGTAACCGTGTCGCGGGGCAACTTGGCGTTAGTTGTTCCGGCCAGTGGAAGGCAAGTGTCGGCAAAAGCGCTGCCGAGCGCAAGGATCGGCGGAGAAAGCTATCGCTACGAGGGAGGTCTGGATATGCGCACGCAGGTGGGAATCGTCGGCGCGGGGCCGGCGGGATTGCTGCTGTCGCACCTGCTGCACCTGCAGGGCATCGACTCGGTCGTGCTCGAGCGGCGCAGCGAGTCCTACGTGCAGGAGCGGGTCCGGGCCGGGTTGCTCGAACAGGGCACCACCGACTTGCTCCGCGAGGCCGGTCTCGGCGCACGACTCGACCGCGAGGGGCTGGTGCACGAAGGGGTGCTGCTGCGCTTCGACCGGGCGACGCATCGCATTCCGCTCACCGAACTGACCGGGAGGACGGTGACCGTCTACGGCCAGCAGGAAGTGGTCAAGGACCTCATCGCGGCTCGCAGGTCCGCGGACGGAAAGGTGTTCTTCGAGGTCGACGACGTGTCGGTGGCGGGGATCGACAGCGATGCTCCCGTCCTGCGAGCGGTGATCGACGGGAAGCCGGTGCAGATCGAGTGCGACTTCATCGCCGGCTGCGACGGGTTCCACGGGATCTGCCGCGAGGTGATTCCGGCCGGCGTGTGCACGATCTTCGAACACGTCTATCCCTTTGCCTGGCTGGGGATCCTGGCCAAGGTCGCTCCCTCCACCGACGAATTGATCTACGCGTTCCATGACCACGGTTTCGCGCTGCACAGCCTGCGCTCGCCGGACGTCAGCAGGCTCTACCTGCAGGTCGATCCCACCGAGTCGATCGAGGACTGGTCCGACGATCGGATCTGGGACGAGCTGCAGACCCGGCTCGGCACCGACGACGGTTGGACCCTTCAGGAGGGGCCGATCTTCGAGAAGGGGATCACCGCGATGCGCAGCTTCGTCGCCGAGCCGATGCAGCACGGCAGGCTCTTCCTGGCAGGCGACGCGGCACACATCGTCCCCCCGACCGGCGCCAAGGGCCTCAACCTCGCGGCGGCCGACATCAAGGTGCTCGCCGAGGCGTTCGGCTCCTGGTATGCCCACGGCAGTCGGGTCGGGCTGGACGGCTACTCGCAGACCTGCCTGCGCCGGGTGTGGCGGGCACAGGATTTCTCCTACTGGATGACCTCGATGCTGCACCGCGCCCCCGACGACACCGATGGTGTTCAGTCCAGGCTGCAGCTGGCGCGACTGCGCTATGTGACCGAATCCGCCGCCGCAGCGAAAACCCTTGCCGAGAACTACGTCGGCTACCTCCCGGCTGGGTTTCCGGCATGAGTGAGCGCTGGTACACGACGAGCACGGCATTCCTGGAGGCGCTGCGGGAGGTCGGCGTCGACTACGTATTCGCCAATCTGGGCAGCGACCATCCCGGCATAGTCGAGGCGTACGCCCGTGCGCGGTCGGAGGGTACCGCCGCGCGGTTCCCCGAGCTGATCATCTGCCCGCACGAGAGCGTGGCGTTCTCTGCCGCTCAGGGTTATGCGCAGGTCACCGGTCAGGCGCAGGCGGTCATAGTGCACGTGGAGTGCGGTACCCAGAACATCGGGGGCATGCTGCACAACGCGGCG
This sequence comes from Haloechinothrix sp., assembly GCA_050701115.1. Classification (GTDB taxonomy): domain Bacteria; phylum Actinomycetota; class Actinomycetes; order Mycobacteriales; family Pseudonocardiaceae; genus JBOHER01. The sequence continues at coordinate 19,501 of JBOHER010000193.1, forward strand.
ATGGGGCGGGTGCCGGTATTGGTCTTCGCGGGCGCTTCGCCGTTCACCCAGCACGGCGAGCTCACCGGCAGCCGCAACGAGTTCATTCAGTGGATCCAGGACGTGCATGATCAGCGCGGCATCGTGCGCGGCTACACCAAGTACGACAACGAGATCCGCACCGGCGAGAACGTCAAGCAGTTGGTGCACAGGGCGGCGCAGATCGCGGCGAGTGAGCCGACGGGCCCGGTGTACCTGGTGGGCGCGCGCGAGGTCATGGAAGCCCACCTCGACCCGGCGCAGGCCAACCGCCCGGACTACGCCCTTGATCGTTACGGCGCCATCGCACCTGCCGGGCTGGCCCCGGACACACTGCAGCAGATCGGCACCGCGTTGGCCGGAGCGGCGCACCCGATGATCGTGACCTCCTACCTCGGCCGGGACCCGGCCGCGGTGCCCGCGTTGGTGGAATTGGCCGAGCTGCTGGCAATCCCGGTGATCGAGTCGGTGCCGATGCGGCTGAACTTCCCCGCCGACCACCCGCTGCACACGGGATATCAGTGGAACACCCCGGAGCAGAATCCCGTGCTGGCCGCGGCGGATGTGGTGCTGGTGCTCGGTAGTGACGTCCCCTGGATTCCCACCAAGAACCGGCCGTCGCGAGACGCCAGGGTGTTCGTCGTCGACGTCGATCCGCTCAAGGAACAGATGCCGCTCTGGCACGTGCCCGCGGAGATCTTCGCCCGCGCCGACCTGCGCGTCGCCGTTGGTCAGCTGAGCCGGTTCGTCGCCGAATCGGGCTTGATCGATGCGAATTCGGTAGCGGACCGGCTGGCGGTTGCCGATGCTGTGCACGACCGGCGGAACCTGGCGCTGCGCGATCGCGAGCGGCCCGGCGGCGGGCAGATCACTCCCGAATTCCTGGTCGCGTGCCTGCGCGAGGAGTTGGCTCGGCACGATGACGACGTCATTGTGTTGTCCGAGGCCATCTCCAACTATCAGGTGGTCAACGAGCACCTGCGATGCGCCACGCCCGGAGCCTTGATCGGTTCGGGTGGCGGGTCGCTCGGCTGGTACGCGGGAGCCTCGATCGGAGTGAAGCTGGCCCGGCCGGACGCACTGGTCGTCTCGCTCGTCGGCGATG
>JBOHER010000194.1:0-1921 GCA_050701115.1 Haloechinothrix sp.
CGAGGAGTTCGAACGGCTCCTTGCGGATCTGACGAACCTGGGTGAGCGTGCCACCACACTGGCGCGGGACGGCCTCACCCTCGGCGCGCTTCGCCCCGAACCGGAGCGCGCTCAGTAGCGGTCGGGAGCTCAGTAGCGGTCGGAAACGGATGCGGCCAGCGTGGGCCGCAGGTGCTCAAACGGTCGAGTATCAGAAGCTCACATCGCTCGCGTGCTGCTGACTGTCCACTTCCGACGGGTGATCTCCTTCGTGAACGGGATGGCATTCGCAGTGACCCCCACGACCGCGACACAGCGGAACTCGAGGCCCTTCATCGCGTGCATGCTGGCCAGGCGCACCCCATCCAGATTCGCGCCGGGACGGTCCTTGACTCGCACGGCGGAGATGCCGTCGGCCTTCAGCCGGTCGTGCACCTTGTCCAGCAGGATGTTGAATCGGGTGCACACGGCGATCTCGCTGGGCGCAACGCCCTGGCCGATCCAGTCCCGCACGCGTTCGGTGAGTGCCATGACCTCCGAGTGCTCGCTCACATGCCCCGAGATGTCCGGCCGCGTGCCGTGCAGCAGCGAGCGATAGCCGACCAGGGAATCGCTGCCATCACCACTGAGCTCCTCGACCTGCGAGCTGTCGATCACCCCGGTGGACCACGCGAGGATCTCCGCGGTGCTGCGGTAGTTGATCCGCAGCCTGCTGCTCCGGCCCGTGACGGCGATCCCGAGAGCCCGCAGCGACACGCGGGAATCGTAGATCCGCTGGTGCGGATCGCCGGTGATGAACAGGTCGTCCGGGCCTTCGGTGACGGCGGCCCGCACCACCCGCCACTGCGCCGGATGCAGATCCTGGGCTTCGTCAACGACGACGTGCTCGTAGCGGTCGGCGCCGGAGGTGGGTGTGTCGAGCAGTTCGGCCGCGTGCGCGCAGATCTGGAGGTGTGTGGTCTTACCCTCGGTGCGCAGCTCGGCAGAGAAGGCCTCCATGGCCAGCCAGAGCTCTTCGCGCTGCCGTGCCCGCAGCGCAGAGCCCCGGCCGCGCCGATCGACCCGCAGGTACTCCCCCTTGCTGCTGACCCGTTGGGCGAGGATCACGTGCCGGAATTCCTGCACCAGGAACTGCTCGGTCCAGGGCAGGTTGAGCGAGCGGCGGACCCGCCGCCAGATCTGCCGCTCGTCGGCGCCGGTGATCGGTGACGGCACGCGCCCGGCCAGGTCTCGAACGACGCGGTTCGCGAAGGCGTCCACGGTGGTGACATACACCCGCGCCAGCTGCTGCTCGTCGTCGAGCAGCAGCGCCAGGTTCTCACGCAGCATTCCGGCGAGCGCGTTGGTGAAGGTTGTGAGCAGCACCCGGCTGTGCGGCGCGCGGGACAGCAGATGCTTGACCCGGTGCAGGGCGACCACCGTCTTCCCGGTGCCAGGGCCACCACTCACCTGCGCCGGTCCGTTGAACGAAACCCGGTAGGCGACGCGACGCTGCGACGGGTGGAGGAACACCCGCCACGCCGCGAACGGCTTGTTGAGGATGTCGGCCAGCTCGTCGGCGCCCGTGACGAGCGTGATCCGGCTGGTGGTGTTGACGATCGCCATCGCCAGGCTGCCGACCTCGTCGGCGGTCGCGCCTGCGGGCCTGCGCTCGGTGACCACGTCGCGGTAGACCTCTTCGGGTGAGAAGCCTTCGGCGAGGAACTGCAGGACCTCGAACTGGTCCTCGGGCAGCACCGCGCCGAAGGCCTCCAGCTGAGGTTTGTCGGCGATCGCCCGCGCGGCGCGCAGCACCTGGTCGTCGATGCCGAGGTCGCGCACCTCCAGGGCGCGGGTCGCGGTATTGACGGTGTAGAGGCGCTTGGCCGCCCAGGTATAGGCGTCGTCGTGTGGCACCACGTTCAGCAGCAGGAAGATGTCGCTGCCGTCGTCCGGGGCGAGC
>JBOHER010000195.1:0-8916 GCA_050701115.1 Haloechinothrix sp.
GTGCACTCAAGGCCACCTTCAGCTCGCCGTCACTCGGGTTCCCGCGAAGGTTTGGGCGAGGGCTTGGGTTTGGGCGAGGGTTCGGGCTCGGGCTTGGGTTCGGGCTTGGGAGGCGGCGCGCACCGGATCGCGTCCAGCGGGCGGTAGACCACCGTGCGGGATTTCCGGCTGACCTCCTTGCCCGCCACGTCGCGGATCACTCTGGTGTCGGTCGCGGTGAACCCGGATACCCCACTGGACGGGCTGCATGGCTGGCCCCAGGGCTTGGTCTTCACCGGAATGCCGGTGAAGTTCCGCTTTGCGCCGGTGATCGACTTAACCTTGTACCGCTCGGTTCCCCAGAGCCGGACCGTGATCGCGTTCGGGGTCCAGATGGTCTGGATAGCCACCCCGGTCGTGCTGTCGTTGGTGAACTTCAGGTCGATGACACTGCTGCCGTCGGGGCGCTGGTAGACCGTCGCTTCGCGGGCCACCGGGTACCTGCTGATGTAGAAACTGTGCTCGGTGTGCTCGACATCGACCATCCCGGCGAAGTAGGAAGCGTTGTACAGCGTGGTCGCGAACTGTGAGATGCCACCGCCGACCGCGCGGGAGAGTTCGCCGTTCTCGATAACCGCCGCGGCAACGTAGCCCTGCTTGAGGCCGCGCGGTCCGGTGTACCCGTTGAGGCTGAACGTCTTGCCGGGCTTGATGATCGCCCCGTTGACTTCCTTCGCGACGGTGCGGATATTGATGCCAGAGTCATAGGCGAAGTTGCTCGTGGTGAACTCACCGATGACTTCGGTGATGTCAAGCTTCTCCAGTTCGGCTTCGGTCAGCTTCGCCGGGGTGTCGACGTAGGTCACCTCGAGCACCCGATCCCGCTGTCGAGGCAGCACCTCGACCAGCCCGGCCGCGGTGGCGGTCCAGTCCACCGCACGACCGTCGACCGACGGCCGCACCGTCGCCTTCTTCTTGCCGAAGGCGATCCGGGCGTCCCGGCTCTTCTTCTCGGTTTTGGCGAGATCCTTACCGATAGCGGATTCCAGCTTGCCGACCGGGACCTTCGGCGTCAGCCCGCCGGCATCATCCGGTTCGAAGGTGAGCACCCGTCCGATGGCCGCGGGGGAGAGGGTGACGTCAATTCCACGGCCTTCGACCGTGACCGGTCCAGATACCGCGGGCTTGGCGAATCGGGCCAGGGCGGCCCGCACGCCGTCAGGCGTGGTGGTGACCGGTAGCTCGGTCACCGTGAGCTCGATCGGCCTACCGGCAGCCCACCGCTCGATCACTGTCCGGGCGGCCCGCTCGATATCGAGCCGACGGCCTGCGACGGGATCGACCGGACTCGGTGCCCCGTCCTCGAATCGGATCGAGCCTTCCCGCGGACGCACGTCGATCGCAGTGCGCAAGGGCTGCAAGGACGTGGCAACCGCCCGGTCGTTTCCGTGCACCGAGGGATCGACCGGTCGATCGACGAACAAGGACACCAGCCGGTGCCACGGGCTGTAGGAAGGCTGCGCCGCTCGTTGCGCGGTCGACGCCCAGTCCATCGCGATCCGCGCGGCCTCCGGGTGCACGGCCGCCCGGTGGCCGTCGGCAACGACCAGGGCGGGCCGATCCAATCGTGGCTGTATCTCCTGGCGCAATCTGCGTTCCGCCGAAGCGCGGTCCAATCCGCCGATGTCGACGCCTGCTACGACGACGCCGCGAGGGATCTGGCCCGCCGATAATGCGATGTCGACCAGATACAGCAGAGCGATCGCGCCGACCGTCGCGGCTGTGATGAGCTTCCAGCGACGCCACCTCGCCGGCATCCGTTCCCCCTAGTGTCCGACAGACCGCGCACATCTCGAGCTCCGCGAATCATGCCATCACCCGACTGGCCGGGTCCGGATGGCCCGGTCCACTCGGAGGGTTCTGCGGATGGTTCCGGCGGATTTCCCGAGGAATCGAAGCGGATAGCACAAACCACCCCAGTCTTTCAAGACTGCAGTTCTGAATTTCCCCCGTTTAGGGTCCGCTCAATCCACCGACACCCCCTGCACGGTGGTTCACGCTAAGGGGAGATCCACTCATGAAGCGACCCTTCATTCGATCCATGCTCGCGGGCATCGCGCTCGCGAGCGCGACCGCGGCGGCAGCAGCACCCGCAGTCGCCGCGCCGTCCGAGGGAAAGCCTCCCGGCCACGCCGTCGCGCGCCACGAGGCGGCCACGAGCACGGCCGAGCAACGCCGGATCGAGGCGTACTGGACGCCCGCGAAGATGGACGCCGCCAAGCCGGCCGAGCAATACCTGGCGGGCAAGCAGAAGCGCGGCAACGGCAAGGGCAAGGGCAAGAAGAGCGCCGAAGCGGTTCAGGAAACACCCCAGCCAGAGTTGGGCAAGGTGTTCTTCACCTTGGGCGGCACCGACTACGTCTGCTCCGGAACGGCGACCACCAGCGGAAACTCCGATGTCGTCACGACCGCAGGACACTGCCTGAACGAGGGCCCTGGCGGCTACGCGACCAACTTCGCGTTCGTACCGGCATACGAGAACGGCAACCGCCCCTACGGCACCTGGACCGCCGGGCAACTGTTCACCACGACCCAGTGGGCGGGCAGCGGCGACTTCGAGTACGACGCCGGGTTCGCTGTGATGAACGAGAACTCTTCGGGCGCGAGCTTGACCGACGTGGTCGGCTCCTACCCGATCGCGTTCAACCTCTCCCGTGGGCTGACCTACAAGTCCTACGGTTACCCGGCGGCCAGCCCGTACGACGGCGAGTTGCTGTGGTCGTGCACCGGCGCGGCGAAGGACGACCCTTACGGCTCGACCACCCAGGGCATCCCGTGCAGCATGACGGGCGGCTCCTCCGGCGGCGGATGGATCACCGGCGGTCAGCTGAACTCGGTGAACAGCTACAAGTACCGGACCGACTCGTCCACAATGTACGGCCCGTACTTCGGCAGCGTCATCCAGTCCGTCTACAACGCGGCGGCCGCGGCGTAGGAGGGTACGGCGAGTTCCGAGGGGTCCGCGGTCGTTACCGCGGGCCCCTCGTGTCCTTCCGGCCCGCTCGCGGGTAGCCCCAGATCGCCACGATCAGCAGGACGATGACCGTGACCGGTGCCAATGCCCCGATCCACTCCGAGGCGCTGCTGTCCGCTACCGGCACCGATCCGGCGGCCACCACGGCGATCGAGCACAGCAGCACTCCGGGCAGCAGCCGCGCACTGGTCCGGAGCCATTCGCCCGGATGCGGCCGCGCAGGTGAGCCGGCCTCCAGCGCCAGCAAGGTGGCGAGGGTGACTACCCCCGCGGCCAGCAAGGTCCCGATCATCGTGGTGCCCTCCGCGCCGCCAGCGGCCGACGACCCACTGGACCGAGTACCTCGTCCAGGGCGGCGTCGGCCCGCCATGGCAACACCGGGATGCCCAGTGTGGCGAAGTTGCGGTGCATGCTCGCGCGCTCGAGGCGCCACATTCGCGCCACCAGCGGATCGATCGGCCGTGCTGCCACCCGCGGGATGTCCCGCAGCACGTCGATCACGATGACCGCGTACCCGCGCAGCCGGATGTCGTTGAGGGAGAGCACGATCCGGCCGTCGAGCAGCGGAGTGAACGCCACCACGATCGCGCCCGCGGACAGCACACCACTGGGTACAAGGTCGGTGTGACCCGGGTGGTCGAGCACCGGGTCGCCCGGTACCGGACACGCGTCGAGGACCGCATCGACCACCCGGTAGAACTGAGTGCGGCCGATGTTGGGGCTCAGCCAGCGCAACTGCCCGCCCAGCGCGACCACGCCTGCCCGGTCTCCCCGGCGCAACGCGCCCTGCACGGTCTGCGCCGCTCCGTGGACGGCGAGATCGAGTGCCTCGGCCGCCGCCGGTACCGGCGCGGGCCCCAATCCGGTGTGCACAGCATAGGTGTCGATCAGGGTGACCACGTCGGCGGCACGCTCGGTGAGCCGTTCGGTGACGTGCAGCCTGCCGCGACGGGCACTTGCCGACCAATTCACCGTCCGAAGATGATCACCGGGGATATAGGGGCGGATTCCGGCGAACTCCACTCCTTCTCCGCGGCGGCGTGCGATGTGCGCGCCGATGCGGTCGGGCAGGTCGGTTGAGCGCAAGGGCGTCGCCTCGGGTGCGGGTCGCGGGTAGGTCCGCACCTGGCTGGTAGCGACATCAGCCATGGCGACCAGCAGGCCGGCCGACGCGCGGGCGATGATCTGAGCGGTCGGCCGGAACCGTCCCCATCGCGGAGTCCGTAGTGTCCATTCGGCCGATACGCCGTGCCGTAGGTACCTCGTTTTGTGGTCGACCAGCTCCACGTTCTGCGGAATCGCGAGCCGCAACTCCAGCTCATCGCAGCCGGCGCAAGCCATCGCCCGCACCGTGACGAGCACGGTTTCGCCCTCGAAGCAGCCCGCGGTGCCCGGCTCGAACTCGACGTCGCACCGCTCCGGCGGCCTGCGCACCGCTCCGGTGGCCAGCGCACCGAGCAGCGGGGCGGCGAAGGCGACCAACTCCGGTCGGTGCGCCAGCACCGCGACCGCGAGCGCGGCGACGGCGAGCAAGGTCAACCGCCGGGCCAGCCTGGACGGCCGCCAGCGCAGCGGCACCTCGACCACGGTGCTCATCGTCCCGGCCCCAGCCGCGGCGCGGGGAACCTCCGCAGCAGCTCATCGATGACCTGCTCACTGCGCACCCGCCGCACCCACATCTCGGGACGCAGGCTGATCCGATGCGCCCAGGCCGGGCTCGCCAGCGCCTTGACGTCCTCCGGGATCACGAAGTCGCGCCCTGTCAGCAGGGCGCGGCCGCGGGCCAACTGCACCAGATCCAGTTCGGCCCTCGGGCTCACCCCGACATCGACCTGGTGGTGGCCCCTGGTGGCACCCGCGAGCCCGACGACGTAGGCAAGCACGTCCTCGTGGACCGAAACCTGCTCCAGCGACTCCCGCATCGCGAGCAGATCTCCGGACGCCAGCATCGCGCGCAGCGCGACAGGCGATGAACCGCGACGCAGCCGTCGCTGCAGCATCTCGACCTCGCCTTCCGGTGCCAGATAGCCGATGCGCACGCGCAGCGCGAAGCGGTCGAGTTGCGCCTCGGGGAGGGGGTAGGTGCCTTCGTACTCGATCGGATTGTCGGTGGCCAGCACGATGAACGGTTCGGCGAGGTGATGCGTTTCGCCGTCGACGCTCACCTGCCCCTCAGCCATCGCTTCGAGCAGGGCCGACTGCGTTTTCGGGGGCGTGCGGTTGATTTCGTCGGCAAGCAGCAGGTTGGTGAACACCGGGCCTGGCCGGAACACGAACCTACCGGTCGATTGGTCGTACACGGTCGATCCCAGCAGGTCCGCGGGCAGCAGATCCGGGGTGAACTGAACCCGGGTGAAGCGCAGCCCGAACACGGTGGCGAACGACCGGGCGATGAGCGTCTTGCCCATCCCAGGGAGGTCTTCGATGAGCACGTGACCGTGGGCGAGCACTCCGATCAGGATCAGTTCGAGTACCTCGCGTTTGCCCACGACCGCACGCTCGATCTCGGTGAGCACGGCGGCGGCGCGCTCCGACGTGGTGGCCGCACTCGTGGTCGTCACGCCTCCTCCAGCCGGTCCAGGATGTCGGCCAGTGCTCGCCTGCCGGGCCCGGGACGGCTCCGCTGCTCAGTGAACCGCTCGGTGGGATCGACCAGCCGCCATAGCTCGGCGCCGAAGAGGAACCGGCCGGTCTGCCGCGTCGAGGGAGTCGTGGCCCTGCGGGATCCGACCAGGTTGTCGAACTCGCGGGCAAGCACCGGGCGAACGTGCCGGTCCCAGTCGCCCCGGGTGCCCTGCGCCCAGCTCACCACCACCTCGGCGTGCGCGAGCGAGGAGTCCGTTTCCCCCTCGGTCGGTGTCCACTCGCTCCCGCGCCGATCGGTGCGACGCTTCCGCCCGGATCGGTCTCCGCGCGCAACCAGCCGGATCGCCGAGATGATCAGCACCGCGACTGAGATGAACTCCACGATCACGAGTGTGTCCACGCGTGCCTCCGCAGGTCGTCGAGGATGAGCCGCAGCATGTCTGCCGCCGCCGAGCGGTCGTCCTCGGTCATCGGATGTGCGCTGAATCGGGCCTCGGCGAACAGGTCGACCAGCCGCCAGCCCGCGGCGGCACGCACGATGCCGGCATCAGCGGCTCTGCGCAGGACGTCGGAGGAGGTGTCCGCAGGCCGGGGCGCGGCTCCGGGCGTGTCGGCGAGTGCGTGCTCGAACGCGGCGTAGCTCCGGATGATCGCCGAGCGGGCGTCCTGGGCCGGTTCGCCGACCGCCGAAAGGGCCTGCTGTGCGGCGTGGATGAGCGGATCCTCTCGCGCCGGTTGCTCTGCCTGAGCCGACGGCAGGCCGGGGATCGGCTTGGCGCGCCGATTCGCGATCGCCGCCGCTATCAACAGCGTGGCCAGCGCGGCGACCACGAAGATCGACATGGTTTCGAAGTCGACGGGAGACCAGTCCGTGCCCCGCGACGGCGGTGGTGCGGGCAGTTGGTCCTGGTCGCGGGTATCGGGCGGGACGGCAGGATCGGCGCCAGGGGTGTCGCCCGGTTGGCGCCGCGCCGCGGGGACCCGGGCGATCAAGGCGAGTAGCACCGCGGCGGAGACGAGGAGCGCCAGCACAAAAGCCAGCCCACGGGTGGCCGAGCGCGACCAGGCGCGCTGGTCCGGTGTGCTGCGTTGCCTGCGCGAGTGCAGCGCCGAGTAGCACAGCAGGGCGAGGAAGGGGATCGTCAGCACCATCAGCCAGGTCAGCGTGGTGTTCGTCGCCGCGCCGGGGGCCTGCGGGGCGGGATCGGCACGCTCGCCCTGCGGCGCAGTGGCCTGCCGCGAGCGCACGGTCACGATCGCCCCGGCGATCACCAGGGCGAGCACGGCGACACGCGCGCGCAACGGCATATGTCAACGGTGATCCACGACACGCTCGGGCACAACCGTTGGTTGAGCGCCCTATCGGATAGAACAGCTGGTTTGCTCCGGTCGATCAATCTGGGACAGTTGATGGTGAGCGCAGCTGGCCTCGCGTTCGTCATGTAGTTGGGAGGCGGGCGATGGTGTCCCATAAGGGGTCGCGCGCCAGCGGACCGTGGTCCGGACCAGTTGTGGTCGGCGTCGACGGATCCGACTCGGCGCTGCAGGCGGTGCGCTGGGCGGCGTCGGAGGCCGCACGTCATCACACCCGCCTACGCATCGTGCATGCGATCGGTGTTCCCGATTTCTTCCCCGGCGGAGCGATTTCGCCGTCCACCGAGCTCTTCCATCTGCTCGAGCGAGATGCGGAAACAGTGTTGCGGGACGCCGGGGAAGCGGCACGCGCTGCCGCACCGGGTCTCCCGGTCGTCGCGGAGTCCACAACCGACGCTCCGGTGGTCGCGCTGATCGAGGAATCCAAGGCGGCAAGCTCGGTCGTGCTCGGCAGGTCCGGCCGTGGAGCGTTCACCGGTGCGCTGCTCGGCTCGACCACCGTCGCGCTTGCCGCGCACGCGCACTGCCCGGTGGTCGCGGTGCGGGGGAGCGGTGCGCCGCCGGAAGGGGCCGCGCCGGTCGCGGTGGGCGTGGACGGCAGTGCGCTCAGCGAGCAGGCCTTGGGGTGTGCCTTCGCCCAAGCCGCTTTCCGCGACGTGCCGCTGGTGGCCGTGCACGCGTGGGACGACGGCGACTCGGAGGAAGTGTTCAGCGCGGCGCGGATGGCGTTCGAGTGGGAACCATTGGACGAGGCGGAGCAACGCGTGCTTGCCGAGCGCCTCGCCGGGTGGTCCGAACTGTACCCGGATGTGGTGGTACGGCGGGATGTGGTCCGTGCCAAGCCTCGGCAGCGACTGCTCGAGTGGAGCGCCCGAGCGAGCCTGGTGGTCGTCGGCAGTCGTGGACGCGGCGGTTTCCGTGGCCTGCTGGTGGGTTCGACCAGTCAGGCACTGTTGCACCACGCGGAGTGCCCGGTGATGGTGGTGCGGCCGGAGCCCGACGCAGAGTGATCAGCTTGCGGTCGGAAGGCTGTCCTGATCGGTGAGAAACTCGTCGAGGTATGCCCAGGTGGTATCGCGTGCGCCAGGTCCGGCGAGGATGCCAAGGTGGCTGCCTTCGGTGGTCTGCAACCGCACCTCCAGCGCGCCGGTGAGCACCGTTCGCGCCCCGGGCCGCGCCGACCGTGGTGATCGCGTCGGTTGTGCCCGCCACGACGAGCACCGGAGCCTTCACCTCGGAGAGCCGAATCAGCAGGTCGCCGAGCTTGAGAGTGCCGCGGGCGAGGTCATTGCGCAGCATCAACCTGCCGTGAATCTGGCCGTAGAAGCGGCCCGGATATGCGGGCATGGCGGCCATGAAGCGATCGATCGATTCCATCTTGCCGAGCGTGTCGGTGTCGAGCAGGTTGCGCGCGATGAACAGCGGCTTGGTTACCTCGCGATCCAGCGCTGTCGCCTTGAACCCGGCGCGGACGAGGAGGCTGGGGATGCCGCCCGCGATGCGGTTGGCACTCGTCACCGGTTCGCCGTTGGTGAGCCGGAAGAGCAGGCGCCATGGCTGGAACAGGGGAAGCTTGCTGTAGTCAATGGGGCTGCCGATCGCGGTGATCGATCGGATCGGCAACTCCGTGTGCGCTGCCGCTGTCAGCAGCGACAGGGTGCCACCGAGGGACCAGCCCACGACGTCCACCGTGCGGCCGGACTCCGCTTCGGCGGTGCGCCGGATCGCGTTCGGAATGATCTGGTCGATCCAGTCTTCGATACCCATCGCGCGGTCGGCGAAGCCGATCTCGCCGTAATCGACTAGGTACGGGTTTCGACCGCGCTCCAGGAGATATTCCGCGACGCTCTGTCCGCGCCGGAGGTCGAAGCAGGTCGCGGGTGCGGCCAACGGCGGGACCAGGAGTACGGGATTGCCTGGCGAGCGTCGCGGCGCGTCGAATC
>JBOHER010000196.1:0-35080 GCA_050701115.1 Haloechinothrix sp.
CTTCGGTGCCGCAGAAGCACCGAAGGCCACCTTCAGCTCGCGCGCTAGGTGCGCGACCACGCCGTGCGCAGCCAGCTGCCCGCGAGCATGATCATCACGATCAGCGCGATGACCATGCCGATGCCGGGCCCTTCACCGGGAACGCCGGACACCCCGGATGATTGCTGAGACCAGATGGCCAGCAGCCCGTCCACGGTCGCGATGCAGCTGCCCACCGCGCAGACCCACGCCAGCCACCATCGCCTGGTGACCACGGTCAACGCCGAACCGAGGATCCCGAAGCCGCTCGCGGTCACAGCGAACAGCCGGGGCACAGGTCCGCCTTCCCCGGCCAGCACCTGCCACCCGGCATAGTCGCCCACCCATGGCAACAGCAACGAGACGATCAACCCGAAGACCAGGCAGGCGATCAGAAACCCACGACTGCCCAGCTCTATCCGGCGAGCCGCCTGGCGTTCGACCTCATCGATCTCCTCGCGCAGTTCGGCCACCTCCGGCGGCTCCTTGTCCGCGGGGTCGTTCAGCAAAGCGAGCACCCGCCCGTCGGTGCGTCCTGCTGCATCGGCGCGCCGATCGTCGGCAGGCCGAGGCTCACGCCGGGCGCGATGCCCTGCGTGTGCGGACGCATGCCCGCCTCGGCGTTGTCACCGGCCCGGGTCCGCCGGTGCGCGAGCACCGCGCCATCGGCGACCAGGTGGTGCGGCGCACCGTAGGTGATGACGGTCCGCACGATGTCGCCGGGGCGGATGGCACCGTCGACGGCGTCGCCCACCGGCGTGAAGTGCACCAGCCTTCCGTCCCGGGCCCGACCGCTCATCCGATGCGTCGCGGAGTCCTTCCGGCCCTCGCCGGTGGCGACCAGGAGCTCGACGCTATGCCCGACGAGCTTCTTGTTCACCTCCCAGGCAACCTCGTCCTGCAGCGCGACCAGCCGGTCGTAGCGGTGCTGCACGACTTGCTTGGGAACCTGGTCCGCCATGTCCGCTGCGGGGGTTCCCGGACGCTTGGAGTACTGGAAGGTGAACGCACTGGAGAAGCGGGCCTTGCGGACGACGTCCATAGTGCCCTGGAAGTCGTCCTCTGTCTCGCCGGGGAATCCGACGATGATGTCGGTCGTGATGGCCGCATCGGGCATCCGCGCGCGTACCTTGTCCACAATGGACAGGAAGCGTTCCGACCGGTAGGACCGGCGCATCGCCTTGAGAATCCGGTCCGAACCTGACTGCAGCGGCATGTGCAGCTGTGGGCAGACGTTGAGGGTCTCCGCCATCGCGTCGATGACGTCGTCGGTGAACGCGGCCGGATGCGGCGAGGTGAACCGCACCCGCTCGAGGCCCTCGATCGTCCCGCAAGCCCGCAGCAGCTTGCCGAAGGCAAGCCGGTCACCGAACTCGACCCCATAGGAATTGACGTTCTGCCCGAGCAGGGTCACCTCGAGCGCACCCTCCGCGACCAGGGCTTCAACCTCGGTGAGGATCTCCCCCGGCCTGCGGTCACGTTCCTTCCCGCGCAGCGAGGGGACGATGCAGAAGGTGCAGGTGTTGTTGCACCCCACCGAGATGGACACCCAGCCGGAGTAGGCGGAGTCCCGGCGCGCGGGCAGCGTCGAGGGGAACGTCTCGAGCGCTTCCAGGATCTCGACCTCGGCCTCGCGGTTGTGCCGCGCGCGTTCGAGCAGCGCAGGCAGCGCGCCCAAGTTGTGCGTCCCGAAGACCACATCCACCCACGGCGCACGCTTGACGATCTCGCCACGGTCCTTTTGCGCGAGGCAGCCGCCGACCGCGATCTGCATCTCCGGTCTGGTCCGCTTCACCGCCGCGAGGTGACCGAGGTTGCCGTACAGCTTGTTGTCGGCGTTCTCCCGAACCGCGCAGGTGTTGAACACGACGATGTCGGGATCCCCACCGTCGCCTGCGGGCACATAGCCCGCACCTTCCAACTGCCCGGCAAGACGTTCGGAGTCATGCACGTTCATCTGGCAGCCGAAGGTGCGAATCTGGTAACTCAAGGACACGCCATAAGGGTAGGCCCGCCCGTCACCCCGCCCACCACCGCCCGCAGCGGTCCCTCCGAAACGCGCCGGTCAGAGGCCGAGGTGCAGCCTCAGCGCACCCTCGAGCTTGGCGAGCAGTTCGGCAGGCAGCCTGCCGACCGCGCGCCCGATCCGCTCGACCGACACCGAACGCACCTGCTCGGCCTGAGCCTTGCAATCCACCGCCAGTCCGCACTCGGCACCGCGCAACAGGACCTGGAACGGGAAGACCTTGTTGACGTTCGAGGTCACCGGCACCACGGTGACGACTCCCCTGCCGTGTCGGGTCGCCGCCGCGTTCGCTCCGTCGTTGCTGACGACCACAGCCGGTCGGATCTTGTTGGCCTCCGAGCCGCGGTCCGGGTCGAGCCCGACCAGGCGGATCTCGCCGCGCCGCATCAGCGCGCTGTGCCTTCGACCAGTCCGTCAGCCGCCACCGCGTCCCACGCCACGGCGTCATCGGTGTCCCACCACTCGCCCCAGGCGACCCCGTAGGCCTCTTCCAGCTGCGCAGCCCGCAGCAGGTCGATCGCGCGTTGCACGGCCCCGGACCTGGTGGTGAGCTCGGTCCGCGCCACGTACTCGTCGATGAAATCAACGTCGTCCTTGGGCAGGCTGACACTGAGCTTCATACCAATGATGCTACTCGCAGTACTACCAGGGTGCTACCTAGATTCCGAGATCGTTTCGTCCTGTCCCCGCGGATACCCGCCGACGATCACTGTGACTAGAGTTACCATCGCCGCTCTCCGGGGAGCCACCACAACGCCCTCGTTGGTGACACGTCGGTAGCGGTTTTCGCGAAATGCCGGGTGTCGGGGCATAGAGAGGTGTTAGATCCCGGTGTCACATCCAATCGAAGGTGCCAACAGCTTCTTCGCCGGTATGGAGGCCAGATGACCGAAGCAACGACAACGGCGCCCATGATCAAGGCGACTGCGGTGAACAAGTACTTCGGTGACCTGCACGTGCTCAAGGACATCAACCTCGAGGTGCCTCGTGGACAGGTTGTCGTGGTGGCCGGCCCGTCCGGCTCGGGTAAGTCCACGCTGTGCCGGACGATCAACCGCCTTGAGCCGATCGACTCCGGCACGATCGAGGTCGATGGGGTGTTCTTGCCCGCGGAGGGAAAGGCGCTGGCCGCTCTGCGCGCCGATGTCGGCATGGTGTTCCAGCAGTTCAACCTGTTCGCGCACAAGACGATCGTCGAGAACGTCATGCTCGGACCGGTCAAGGTGCGCAAGAAGAAGAAGGCAAATGCCCGCGAGATGTCGATGCAACTGCTCGATCGGGTCGGCATCGCCAATCAGGCTGACAAGTACCCTGCCCAACTCTCCGGTGGGCAGCAACAGCGAGCGGCAATCGCCCGCGCGCTCGCGATGAAGCCCAAGGTCATGATGTTCGACGAGCCGACCTCCGCGTTGGACCCGGAAATGGTCCAGGAGGTACTCGACGTCATGATCACCCTCGCCAAGGAGGGCATGACCATGTTCGTCATCACGCACGAGATGGGGTTCGCTCGCCGCGCAGCCCATCGGGTGATCTTCATGGACTACGGCGAGGTCGTCGAAGACAACACGCCGGACGAGTTCTTCACCAATCCACGAACCGAGCGGGCGCAAGATTTCCTCAGCAAGATCCTGACCCACTAGTAGTTATCCCACCCGCACCACCAGTACCCCAGCAGTCGGGTGGCACAACGGAAGGAACGCGAAGAGATGCGATTTAGTCGAGTACTGCGCGTGGGCGCGGTCGTCGCGGCAGCGAGCCTCATCCTCGCCGCGTGCGGAAACGGCGACGATGAGGCCGTCCCTGAGGTCGAGGAGGTCAATCCTGCCGACTTCGCCGAGGGCTCAACGATGCGCACGCTCGCTGAGGCCGGATCGATCAAGATCGGGACGAAGTTCGACCAGCCGCTGTTCGGGCTGAAGGCGCCTGCAGGCGCCCCCGAAGGCTTCGACGTCGAAATCGGCCGAATCATCGCAGGCGAGCTCGGTATCGCCGACGACAGGATCGAGTGGGTCGAGACCGTGTCGGCCAACCGCGAACCGTTCATCCAGAACGGCCAGGTCGACATCGTGGTCGCGACGTACACGATCAACGACGAGCGCAAGGAAGTCATCGACTTCGCCGGACCGTACTACACCGCGGGCCAGTCGCTCCTCGTGCTCGAGGACAACACCGACATCAACGGCCCGGACGACCTCGCGGGCAAGACCGTGTGCTCGGTTGAGGGGTCCACGCCCGCGCAGAACATCCGGGAGAACTACCCCGACGCGGAACTCGAGCTGACCGATGCGTACTCGAACTGCCTCGAGCCGATGCGCCAGGGCCAGGTCGATGCGCTGACAACTGACAACGTCATTCTTTCCGGCTTCGTCGACCAGAACCCCGATGAGTTCAAGCTGGTCGGCGACCTGTTCACCGAGGAGCCCTACGGCATCGGCCTGGAGAAGGGCGATGACGAGTTCCGCGACTTCATCAACGACGTGCTCGAAGCCTCCTATGAGGACGGTCGCTGGGAGGCGGCATGGGAGAAGACCGCGGGCAAGGTTCTCGAACTGCCGGAACCCCCCACGGTCGACAGGTACTGACGCCACGTAGTTGAGGGGGTGGGCGCGCCGCGCGCCTACCCCCTCAGCACGGCCACAAGGAGGCGAAGCGCGTGCAAGCAGCCCTCGAGAGTTTCCCGCTGTACTGGGAGGGCTTCAAGACAACGCTCACGCTGGCCCTGATCGCGGGCCTGCTGGCGTTGATCTTGGGCACCATACTCGGCACATTCCGGGTGTCGCCCGTCCCGCCATTACGGTGGTTCGGCACGGCCTACGTCGAGATCGTCCGCAACACTCCCCTGACGCTCGTCTTCTTCTTCTTCGTCTTCATCTCGCCGCAATTCGGCCTGCAGTTCCCCTTCTTCACCTCCGCGATCATCGCGCTGACGCTGTACACCGCCGCGTTCGTCTGTGAAGCGGTTCGCTCGGGTATCAACAGCGTGGGAGTGGGGCAGGCCGAGGCGGCCAGGGCGGTCGGCTTGACGTTCTCGCAGACGCTGAGCCTGATCGTGGTTCCGCAGGCACTACGCACCGTGGTGCCGCCTCTGATCAACATCTTTATCGCCTTGGCCAAGAACACCTCGGTGGCCGGTGGGTTCTTCGTGGCCGAATTGTTCGGCGCCGCCAAGCGGCTCGCCAATGTTCATCCGGCCGATGTGATCGCGGTGCTGATCGGTGTGGGTGTGGCCTACCTGGTGATCACGATCCCGGCCGGTCTCCTCGCAGGCTACGTCGAGCGGAAGGTGGCGTTCGCGCGATGAGCTCAGTCCTCTATGACACTCCCGGTCCGGTGGCGCGGAGGCGCTCGCTGATCGGCTCGATCATCGGTGGTGCCGCCATCCTCGGCCTGCTCGCCGTGGTGGTCGTCCGGCTCACCGATCGCGGCCAGTTCGATGCAGAACGCTGGAAGGTCTTCGTCGACCCACCGAGTGGCACCGCCGCCCAGGTTTGGGAGTCGCTGCTGATCAATGGGCTCGGGGCCACGCTGCACGCGGCCGGGATCGCCGCGGTGCTGGCACTCGCGGTCGGCCTGGTCCTGGTCGTTCTCCGGATGGCCAAGCCCAGGTTGATCCGTTACCCCGCCACCGCTGTCATCGAGCTCTTCCGCGGCATTCCCGTCGTGCTGCTGATGTTCTTCGGTGTCGTCGGTATGGGCCTGCCGATCTTCCAAGGCGTCGTCTTCGGGCTGGTCATCTACAACGCCGCGGTGATCGGCGAGATCCTCCGAGCGGGAATTGTCTCCCTGCCCAAGGGCCAGTCGGAAGCGGCCGCCGCGGTGGGACTGAACCAGTCCCAGACGCTGTTCATCATCCTGCTGCCCCAGGCCATCCGCAGGATGATGCCCAGCCTGGTGAGCCAGTTCGTGGTCCTGCTCAAGGACACCTCGCTCGGCTTCATCATCGCGTATACCGAGCTACTGCGCGTCGTCCGGCTCAACGCGGAGTTTTTCGGCAACCGATACGTTTTCCAACTGTTCGTTGTCGCCGCGGCGATCTACATCTTGGTCAACTTCTCGCTGTCCCGGTTGGCCGTGTGGCTGGAACGGCGTGGGACGAAGAAGGTCGCAGGCGGCGTGGCGCACGCCGACCCGGGTGGCACCGAAGCCCACAAGACAGGGGCTCAGGTGTGAGCTGGGTGCCTTACTTCGGATGTGCACGAATGTCGATCACGTGGTCATAGATCGCGGACACGTGTGCACAGAGCGCGGACACGTGTACGTGGCTACTGGCCCCGTTTGAACAGCTTGTTGCCGAGCCAGACGATCGGGTCGTAGCGCCGTCCGGCGATGCGCTCCTTCATCGGGATCAGGGCGTTGTCGGTAATCTTGATGTGCTCCGGGCACACCTCGGTGCAGCACTTGGTGATGTTGCAGTACCCCAGGCCGTGGTCGTCCTGGACGGTATCGCGGCGGTCAGCGACATCCAGCGGGTGCATCTCCAACTCGGCGACCCGCATCAAGAACCGGGGGCCGGAGAATGCGGGCTTGTTCTCCTCGTGGTCCCGCAGCACATGGCAGGTGTCCTGGCACAGGAAGCATTCGATGCACTTGCGGAACTCCTGGGAGCGGTTCACATCGGACTGCATCATCCGGTACTCGCCGGGCTTGAGCCCTTCCGGCGGCGTGAATGACTGGACCTCGCGGGCCTTTTCGTAGTTGTACGAGACATCGGTGACCAGGTCCTTGACCACCGAGAAGGCGCGCATCGGGGTGACCGTGATCGTTTCGTCCTCGGTGAACGTCGACATCCGCGTCATGCACAGCAGTCGAGGCTTACCGTTGATCTCCGCGGAGCACGATCCGCATTTGCCCGCCTTGCAGTTCCAGCGCACCGCGAGGTCAGGAGTCTGGGTGGCCTGCAGCCGGTGGATGACGTCGAGCACCACCTCGCCCTCGTTGACCTCGACCGTGAAGTCATCCAGCGAGCCCCCCTCGGTGTCACCGCGCCAGATCCGGAAGTGCCCCTGGTAGCTCATGCGGTTCCTCCCTTGCTCACGGCCTCAGTCCGTTGCGGATGCCCGGCCAGCTCGGGTGTCGTGTAGTACTTCTCCAACTCGGTGAGTTCGAACAGTTCGAGCAGGTCTTGGCGCATGGGCAGTTGCTGTTTCGGCTGTATGGTGACCCCGGGTACGACCGGGTCGTCCTGCGCCGTGCCGCAGACCAGCAGTTTGTTCCGCCACTCCGAATTCATCATGGGGTGGTCGTCTCGGGTGTGCCCGCCCCGGCTCTCCGTCCGCATCAGCGCGGCCTTGGCCACCGCCTCGCTCACCATCAGCATATTGCGCAGGTCGAGCGCCAGGTGCCAGCCCGGATTGAACTGCCGATGGCCCTCGACAACGACATTTCGGGCGCGCGATTTGATTTCGGCAAGCTTCTCCAGCGCCTGCTCGATTTCCTCGGCCTTGCGGATGATGCCGACCAGATCGTTCATCGACTGCTGCAGCTCGGTCTGCAGCGTGTAGGGATTCTCCGCGCTGTCTTCACCAGCAGGATTGAACGGCACCAACGCCATCCGGGCCGCACCATCCACATCAGACTGACTGACCTCGGGCCGCGCGCCAAGCGTGTCGACGTAGTCGGCCGCCCCAAGGCCGGCACGCCGTCCGAACACCAGCAAGTCGGACAGTGAATTGCCGCCGAGCCGGTTGGACCCGTGCATCCCACCCGAGCATTCGCCTGCCGCGAACAGCCCGGGCACGGACGAGGCGGCCGTGTCCGGATCGACCTCGATGCCGCCCATCACGTAGTGGCAGGTGGGTCCCACTTCCATCGGCTCCGTCGTGATGTCGACGTCGGCCAGCTCCTTGAACTGGTGGTACATCGACGGGAGCCTGCGCTGAATCTCCTCGGCAGGCATACGGCTGGCAATGTCCAGGAAGACGCCGCCGTGCGGTGAGCCGCGGCCCTCCTTCACCTCGGAGTTGATCGCCCGCGCGACCTCGTCCCGAGGAAGCAAGTCCGGCGTGCGCCGGTTTTCGTCCGGATCGGTGTACCAGCGGTCGGCCTCGTCCTCGCTTTCCGCATACTGGCCCTTGAAGACCTCCGGGATGTAGTCGAACATGAACCGGCTGCCCTCGGAGTTCTTCAGCACTCCCCCATCACCACGGACGCCCTCGGTGACCAGGATGCCCTTGACGCTGGGCGGCCACACCATGCCCGTCGGATGGAACTGCACGAACTCCATGTTGATCAGCGTGGCGCCCGCTCGGAGCGCCAAGGCGTGGCCATCTCCGGTGTACTCCCACGAGTTGGAGGTCACCTTGAAGGACTTGCCGATACCACCGGTAGCCATCACCACCGCTGGTGCCTCGAACAGTACGAACCGACCGGACTCCCGCCAGTATCCGAAGGCTCCCGCGATGGCACCCGAGGAATCCTTCAGAAGTTCGGTGATGGTGCACTCGTGGAAGACCTTCAGCTTCGCCTCGTAGTCATCGTACTGCCGGAAGTCCTCCTGTTGCAGCGAAACGATCTTCTGCTGCATCGTGCGGATGAGTTCCAGGCCGGTGCGGTCGCCGACATGGGCCAACCGGGGATAGGTGTGCCCGCCGAAGTTGCGCTGGCTGATCCGCCCGTCCTTGGTGCGGTCGAACAGCGCGCCGTAGGTCTCCAGCTCCCAAACCCGGTCCGGAGCCTCCTGCGCGTGCAGTTCGGCCATACGCCAGTTGTTCAGGAACTTGCCGCCACGCATGGTGTCGCGGAAGTGCACCTGCCAGTTGTCGTTCGAGTTGGCGTTGCCCATGGACGCCGCACAGCCACCTTCGGCCATCACGGTGTGCGCCTTGCCGAACAGCGACTTGCAGATCACCGCCGTTCGCAGGCCCCGCTGCCTGGCTTCGATCGCGGCGCGCAGTCCTGCCCCGCCGGCCCCGATCACCAGTACGTCATAGCTGTGCCGTTCTACTTCCGTCACGCTCGATTTGCTCCCTTAGCCAATGATCCGCAGGTCGCTGATGGCCCCGCTGGACACCAACATCACGTACAGGTCGGTCAGGATCAGCGTGCCGAGCGTGATCCAGGCCAACTCCATATGGCGGGTATTCAATGCGGACACCTTGGTCCACATCCAATAGCGGATCGGATGTTTGGAGAAGTGCTTGAGGCGCCCACCGGTGACGTGCCTGCACGAATGGCAGGACAGTGTGTAGGCCCACAACAGAATCACGTTGATGGCCAGGATGAAGTTGCCGAGCCCGAGCCCGAACCCGTCCGGCGAGCGGAAGGCGATGATCGCGTCGTAGGTGTTGATCAGCGAAATGATCACCGCGAAGTAGAAGAAATACCGGTGCGCGTTCTGGATGATCAACGGCAGCCGGGTCTCGCCGGTATAGCTCTTGTGCGGCTCGGGCACCGCACAGGCGGGTGGCGAGAACCAGAACGCGCGGTAGTAGGCCTTGCGGTAGTAGTAGCAGGTGAGCCGGAACGCGAGCAGGAACGGCAGGCTCAACGCCGCATAGGGGATGAGCGCGTGATCAGGCAGGAACCGGCCGAAGTGCGCCGCCTCCTCGATACATCCGTTCGACATGCATGGTGAGTAGAACGGGGTGAGGTAGTGGTAGTCCTCGACCCAGTAATCCCGCTGCAGGAAGGCCCGCGTGGTCGCGTAGATGACGAAAATCCCCAGACCGACCGCGGTGAGCAGTGGAGGCATCCACCAACGGTCGGTGCGCAGGGTCGGAACAGGTAGCCGCGCTCGGGGTGGCGCGTGAACTCCGGTATCCGTCACGAGCGCTCGCCGTGGTAGCCGCCGACGCCTTCGTCGTCTGCCCCGGCCCACAACGAGGGGTCGTAGGGCGTATCGGGCACGACTACGACATCCGACCGGTCTGGTTTCGCCTGCACGGGTACCGGCGGTGCGCCTTCGAACTCGTCGGCATCGATGTCCAGCCGATCCAGGTCGTTGACCAGCCGGCGCACCGCGGGCACGTCGCCGTAGCGACTGCGTAGCGTACCGATGCACTGTCGGAGTTGCCCGATGGTTCGTCGAAGTTCAGCGATCTCGGTGGTTGCCACGTCGACACCTCCATGCCAGCTCGGTAGTCACGCCAATGGCTTTCGACTTTGCCTTGAATCGAACCCACGTGACAAGGGCCACAAGCGGATCATTGCGGCGCACTCTAGCGGGATGCTCCGAGGGCCGCACGCGTGGCACGGACAAATGCGGCCCTCAGAGGCTTGTGTCTTACTCATAAGTCGGGCTATTCACCGCGGCGCGCTCACCTCAATCACACCCCTCACCTGCAGTCAGTCGTCGCAAGCCACCCTCCTGGCGGCCCCCGCCAACTGACTTGTGAATAACCCTCCTTGATCGACGCGGAGTATGGGCCACTGAGCGTCCCGAACTCCGCATTCGCGCTGATGAAGCACCCGTAGCGCTCGGGTTCTGTTCAGGGGCTGGACTGGATCTCGTCCAGCAGGCCGGTCTCCCGGCCGGATTCGCTGAGTTCCTCGCGCACCACCCGGTAGGCGAGCCCTTCCGGGTAGCCCTTCCGGGCCAGCATGCCCACCAGCCGACGCACAGCGGTGGTTTCCTCGACCTGCTGGAGACCGCGCAGCCGCTTGCGGACCAGAGCCCGTGCCCGGTGTTCCTCGGCGTCACTGTCGAGGGCGCCGACCGCGTCCTCGGCGATCTCTTTGCCGACCCCTTTGCGGAGCAACTCGGCTTTCAGTGCCCGCCTGCCGAGACCCTGGTAGGCGTGCCGGGAACGCACCCACATCTCGGCGAAATCGCTGTCATCGATCAGACCTGCCTGGTCGAACTTGCCGAGCACCTGCTCGGCGACCTCGGGGTCAATTCCTTTACCGGCCAAGGCCGTCCGTAGTTCGTCGCGGGTGCGCGGCCTGCCCGCGAGCAGCCGGTAACAGATATCCCGCGCTTGCCGTGCGGGATCTTGCTGCTGTTCGGCCGGCTGCTCGCGGTGTGTTCTTCGGGCCATGTGAACGGCTAGAAGTCGACCGGGGTGGGCGCGACTTCGTCGGCATCCAGCGTCGGGCCGATACCGAGCTTGTCCTTGATCCGCTTCTCGATCTCGTTGGCGATGTCCGGGTTCTCCTTGAGGAATCGGCGGGCGTTTTCCTTACCCTGGCCGAGCTGATCGCCCTCGTAGGTGTACCAAGCGCCAGACTTGCGCAGGATTCCCTGGTCCACGCCCATGTCGATCAAGGAGCCTTCACGCGAAACGCCCTTTCCGTACAAAATGTCGAACTCTGCTTGTTTGAAGGGGGGTGCGCAGTTGTGGACGACGACGTCGTCGGCGACGAAGGTGTGCAACTCATCGACCTCGATGTCGAAGGTGCGAGCCCGCCGCATCGGAAGCACCTCGCGGATCACGGAGTACCGCACCTCTTCGGCCAGCACCTCGTAGAGGAACTTATCTTCCAGCGCGTCAGCGAGCGCTTGGAGCCGATCCCGCCGCATACGGCTCCGCCCCAGCACTTGCCGCATCCCGCCCCGGGGGTCGCCCGCGCCGGGGCCGATCATCAGGGCGGCTTCCCGAGCGGTCAGTCCACGCTGGTCCAGATATTCCAGTACCGGTCCGGTCGTCTCGGTGGACAGATAGGTCGCCTGCGATCCACGACGGCGCGCCTCCGCATTGTCCTCCATGGCCTGAACCAGAGCAGTCCCGCGGGGGCCCCACATCGGGACCGCCTCGGCGAAGGCGGCAATGTTGTCCGTGCCCGCTACCCGGACCTCGAAGACCGGCTGGTTGCCCACCTGGCGTCCCTCGATCGGGCTGGGCCGCTTCTGGGTAGGGTCGCACTCCCGCACGGTGCTGACGACGCCGAACCGCAGCAGCAGCCAGTGGATCTGGTGAGCAAGCGGCTCCGATGTCGTGGTGAACCCGACCCGGAGCGCTCCGGTCTGCTCCCGGCTCACCCACCCGTCGCTCTCGAACAAGCCGAAGATCAGGTTCCCGACGATCGCCGCTGACACGCCGGGCTCGAAGAACCAAGCGGGAACGGTCTTCTCCCAGGCAATCGCAGTCACGTCATCGAGAAGCACCTGCTCGGCATTGATGAAGTTGACAGGTGTTTTGCCACCCACATAGCCATCTCCGATGAGATAACCGAGCAGTCGGGCGTGATCAGGCGACACTGGCTCGGCGTCACCGAACTCACCGAACCGACGCGGCTGGGCGACGCGATCGCCTTGGCGCAGTTCTCCAGCCAGTTGCCATCCGCGCTCGGTGAGCACCTTGTGGTCGGGCGTCGCCCAGATCGTGGCGCCACCGGCGATACGCAGGCCGAGCACGTCCTGTTCGCCTTGGTCGAACCACGACACCACGGGTCGCGCGTGTAGCGTCCCGTCCTTCGCCGCAGCGACGACGGTGATCTGCTTGCGCTGATCCACTACGTCTTCGATGCGGTGCGTCTGGCCGGTAACCGGGTCGAACACCCGAGTCCCCCCGGCGAGGCACTTGTTCTTGACGACCTTGACCCGGGTGCGGTTACCGACCGGCTCGCCACCGTCCTTGAGCGTCTCGATGCGCCGTACGTCCAGTCGGACCGAGGCGTAGAACTTCAGCGCCTTACCACCGGTCGTGGTCTCGGGGGAACCGAACATCACCCCGACCTTCTCGCGAAGCTGGTTGATGAAGATGGCGGTGGTGTTCGAGTTGTGCAAGGCGCCGGTGAGCTTGCGCAGCGCCTGGCTCATCAGCCGGGCCTGCAGGCCGACGTGCGAGTCACCCATCTCGCCCTCGATCTCGGCGCGCGGCACCAGCGCGGCCACCGAGTCGATGACCACGACGTCCAGCGCCCCGGAGCGGATCAGCATGTCGGCGATCTCCAGCGCCTGCTCACCGGTGTCTGGTTGGGAGACCAGCAGCGCATCCGTGTCGACCCCGAGGTTCTTGGCGTACTCCGGGTCGAGCGCGTGCTCGGCGTCGATGAACGCCGCGATGCCACCGGCCTTCTGCGCATTGGCCACCGCGTGCAGCGCGACGGTAGTCTTCCCCGAGCTCTCCGGTCCGTATACCTCCACCACGCGGCCGCGCGGCAGACCGCCGATACCGAGCGCGACATCGAGCGCGATGGCGCCGGTGGGGATCACCTCGACCGGTGCGCGCCCCTCGTCGCCAAGGCGCATCACCGAGCCCTTGCCGTACTGCTTGTCGATCTGAGCAAGGGCCAGGTCGAGCGCCTTGTCCCGATCCGGTGCTGCTGCCATGGAAATCCACCTCACTGGTATGGGGATCTATGTGTGAGCTTGTGTCAGGGCTGACGCTACGGACGAGGACCGACAGTTCGGCGGTCTCGGCGCAATCTGTGGACAACCGACCCCGATGTGGACAACATGGTAGACGAACAGGTGTTCGATGGAAGCGTGACACGCCCGGTTGTCGCTACTTTCTGCGCCGACTTCGTCAACGACGCTCGGACGGGACGTCGAACTCCGCGCAGATCGCCCGCCAGATCTCCTTGGCAGAGACTCCCGACTCCAGCGCCTGGTTCGGTGTCTTACCGCCGAGCGAGCTGAGCACATGATCTGTGGCGATCGACTCTGCCCGCAGCGTGCCGAACTCCTCCGCCATCCGTCGCCGGAACACCGTGTTACGCATCGATCCGCAGCCTACGGCAGGCGCCCGAGGACGACGGCGGTACCGTTGATCACGTGCTGCTCACCCAGATCAACGCACCAGAATGGGCCCCGCTCGCCCTCCAACTCGCCAGCGTGGCCGTGCTGGTCTCCGCGCTCGTCGTGCTGCTCGTCGTGTGGCGCAACCGGAATCGCTGAGTCCTACTCGCCCGGCCGGATGCGCTGCTCGAAGTAGCCTGCCAGCTCAGAGGGCGTCTTCAGGGTGACATTGTCGCTGACGCTGTCCTGCACGATGTAGCCGAGCAACGAGCGGTCGGGAACCGCGAAGGTCGGCACCGACATCGTGTTGCCCGCCGCTGCCGCATAACGGCCGCCGGCCGGACCGGTAGCCATGCCCGGCGAGCACTGGCCGTCCGCGACAACGCCTGCCCGTTGCCGGAGGCATCCGGTGAAGCCGGCCTCGTCGGCCGCCCCCGGCTGCCTGCACTCGCCGGCCGAGTAGGTCGTCGGTGAACCGAACGGGAAGAAGACCATGGCCAATACCGCGATCAGCAACACCGCCGCGACGGCCATACCGCGATCAGCAGTTTCTTCTTGTTCCCGGGCTGCCCACCGGACTGCTGTGCGACCGGATAAGACGGGAAGTCGGCCGGTACCGCCTGCCGCGCGGTGATCACCGGCTGCCCGCCGAATGTCGGTGGGGTGGGTGATGATGGGCGCATGGCCGACTCGGCGCCCGCTGACGTGCTGGACCTGTTCTCCCCGGCGACCCGGGCCTGGTTCACCGGGGCATTCAGCGCGCCCACCGCCGCGCAGGCTGGCGCGTGGCGCGCCGCGCATGCGGGCGAGAACCCGCTGGTGATCGCGCCGACCGGCTCGGGCAAGACACTCGCCGCCTTCCTGTGGGCAGTGGACCGCCTCGCCACCGAACCGCACCCCAGTCAGCCCAAGCACCGCTGCCGGGTGCTCTACGTCTCACCGCTCAAGGCGCTGGCGGTCGACGTGCAGCGCAACCTGCGCGCACCACTGGCGGGGATCACCGAGGCAGGTCACGCGCTGGGCTCGCCTACTCCGGACATCACCGTCGGCATCCGCACCGGCGACACCACATCCGCCGAGCGCCGCTCCTTCGCGCGCACGCCGCCCGACATTCTGGTGACCACGCCTGAGTCGCTGTTCCTGATCCTCACCTCGGCCGCCCGGGACTCCTTGCGCGGGGTACGGACGGTGATCATCGATGAAGTGCACGCCGTGGCAGGCACCAAGCGCGGCGCACATCTGGCCCTCTCGCTGGAGCGCCTCGACGCCCTGCTCCCCCGTCGGGCCCAGCGGATCGGGCTGTCCGCCACGGTGCGCCCGGTGGAGGAGGTGCGCACGTTTCTCGCGGGTGGGCGACCCACCCGAGTGGTGCAGCCGCCGACACCCAAGACCATCGAGGTTCGGGTTGAGGTCCCGGTGGCAGACATGGCCACTGTGGACGCTCCCGCGGTAGCGCCGAGAACCCAGCCTCTCCCTTCCGAGGGCGGGATCGGTACCCAGGAGGAGATCGCGGGCACGGCGGCCCGGCGTCCGTCCATCTGGCCCGCGGTGGAACAGCGCATCCTCGACCTGGTGCTCGCGCACCGGTCCACGATCGTCTTCGCCAATTCCCGGCGAATCGCGGAACGGCTCACCGCGCGGCTCAACGAATTGCACTCCGGCCCCGCCGTGGTCGAGCGCTTTCCGGCCGAGCTGATCGGCGAGTCGGGGCTGACCACCGGTGTTCCGGATCAGGTCGTCGCCCGCGCCCATCATGGATCCATGGCGCGTGAGCAGCGCACGCTGGTCGAAGAGGAGCTCAAGTCCGGCCGATTGCCGTGTGTGGTGGCCACATCCTCGCTCGAACTGGGTATCGATATGGGCGCGGTGGACCTGGTGGTGCAGGTGGAAGCGCCGCCCACGGTCGCATCCGGCCTGCAACGGATCGGCCGGGCGGGCCACCATGTGGGCGCGGTGTCCAGCGGGATCGTCTTCCCGAAGTTCCGCGGCGACCTGGTGTCCTGCGCCGTGGTGGCCGAGCGAATGACCAACGGGGCGATCGAGGAGTTGCGCTATCCACGCAATCCGCTGGATGTGCTCGCCCAGCAGATCGTGGCCATGCTCGCGCTCGAACCGTGCACAGTGGACGACCTGGCCGCTGTGATCCGAGGTGCGGCACCCTTCAGCGCACTGCCGGACAGTGCCCTGTACGCGGTGCTCGACATGCTGGCGGGCAAGTACCCCAGCACAGACTTCGGTGAACTACGCCCGCGCATCACGTGGAACCGGACCACCGGTGAGCTCAGCGGCCGACCAGGATCGCAGCGACTCGCGGTCACGTCCGGCGGCACCATTCCCGACCGCGGCCTGTTCACCGTGATGACCCCGAGTTCGGCGGAAGGACCCGGGTCCCGAGTCGGTGAGCTCGACGAGGAAATGGTCTACGAATCGCGTGCGGGTGACACCATCCTGCTCGGCACATCCTCCTGGCGGATCACCGACATCACCCACGACCGGGTCATGGTCGTTCCTGCCCCTGGGGAGGCGGCCCGGATGCCGTTCTGGAAGGGCGACACGCCAGGGCGGCCACTCGAACTCGGCAGGGCCCAAGGCGCGTTCCTCCGCGAACTGTCCACACTGGATGAGCCAGCGGCGAGGGAACGGGCGGCGGCAGCGGGCCTGGACGAGTGGGCGTGTGACAACCTGCTGGCCTATCTTACCGACCAGCAGGCGGCCACCACGGTGATCCCGCACGACACGACGGTGGTCGTCGAGCGCTTCCGCGACGAGCTCGGCGACTGGCGGGTCGTCGTGCACTCTCCGTTCGGCGCGCGCGTCAACGCGCCGTGGGCGTTGGCGATCGGTGCGCGACTGCGCGATCGGCGCGGCATCGACGTCAAACTCGCGCACTCCGACGACGGCATCGTGCTGCGGATGCCGGACGCGCTTGAGGCGGACGGTACGCCGGTTGCGATCACTCTGGACGACCTGATCCTCGAACCCGACGACGTCGAGTCCACAACTGTCGCGGAAGTCGGCGGGTCCGCACTGTTCTCCGCGCGCTTCCGAGAATGTGCCGCGCGATCGCTGCTGCTGCCCAGGCGGGACCCGCGTCGTCGCCAGCCGCTCTGGCAGCAACGGCAACGGGCATCGCAGCTGCTGGCCGTGGCCGCGCAGTACCCGCGCTTTCCGGTGGTACTCGAGGCGATGCGGGAATGCCTGCAGGATGTCTACGACGTCGAAGGACTGCGCTCGCTGATGGCGGACGTGTCCGCTCGCCGGGTGCGGGTAGTCGAGGTGGAAACCCCATCGGCATCGCCGTTCGCTCGCAGCCTGCTGTTCGGCTATGTCGGGATGTTCATGTACTCCAGCGATGTGCCGCTGGCCGAGCGGCGCGCGGCGGCGTTGTCCCTGGACTCCGCGCTGCTGGCCGAGCTACTGGGCACCGATTCGATCCGGGAACTGCTCGACGCCGACGTGATCGTCGCAGTCGAGCGGCAGCTGCAACACCTCGTCGAAGACCGTCATGCGCTCGACCCAGAGGACGCGGCCGATCTGCTGCGGGTCCTGGGCGACCTGTCATTGCCGGAGGCGAGTGAACGCGGAGTGTCCGAGGATTGGCTGCACGCACTGGAATCGGCGGGCCGCGCGATCCGGCTGCGCATCGCCGGGGAAGAGCGGTTCGTCGCCATCGAGGACGCGGGGCGGTATCGGGACGCCCTCGGGCTCGTGCTGCCCGCCGCCCTCCCCGAGTCGTTCACCGAGCCCGCCGACGACCCGCTCGGGGAGCTGTTGTCGCGCTACGCCCGGCGACATAGTCCGTTCACGGCGACGCAGGCGGCAACCCGACTCGGCGTCGGGTCTGCCGTCGTGACCGAGGTGCTAGACCGGTTGGCCGCCAATGGAACCCTGGTGCGCGGTGAGCTGATCCCGATCGGCCATCCACAGCACGCGGCTGACTCCGCGCGAACGAGCACGGACTACTGCGACGCAGGCGTGCTGCGCAGGCTCCGGCGAGCGTGCCTCGCCCGGTTGCGCGCTGAGGTGGAACCGGTGGAGCCTGCGGCGCTGGGCCGGTTCCTGCCCGCGTGGCACGGCGTCGAGGCCGCCGGTGGTGCTCGATCCCGACGGCTGCGCGCAGCGCCGACCGTGGACGACGTACTTGCCTGCGTGGAGCAGCTGGCGGGTGCGCCACTGCCTGCCAGCGCGCTGGAATCGATGGTGTTACCCGCGCGGCTCCCCGGCTACTCCCCCGGTCTGCTCGACGAGCTCACCACGTCCGGGGAGGTCACCTGGTGTGGTTGCGGGTCTTTGCCAGGTGGCGACGGTTGGATCGCGCTGGCTCCCGGCGATGTCGCCGATTTGTTGCTGCCGGACCTGGATGAACCCATTCCGGACAGCCCGCTGCACGTGGCGATCAGGTCCACTTTGGATGGTGGCGCGTTGTTCTTCCGCCAGCTCGCCGATCGGGTGGCCGCGCAGCTCGACCAGGTCCCGGGTGATAGCGAGGTGCTCTCCGCGCTGTGGGAGCTGGTGTGGGCGGGTGTGGTCACGGCCGACACGCTGGCTCCGTTGCGGGCCTTGGTGTCGGGCCGCGGGGCGGCTCACCGCCCCCGGCGCTCCCCTCCGCGCACTCGCTATGCGCGGCTGCGCGCGTCCCGTGCGGCGATTTCGAGCCGAACGGGGCCTCCTTCTGCCGCGGGCAGGTGGTCGCTGACTCCGGCCCGTGAAGCCGATCCCACCCGGCGCGCGCTGGCCCGGGCCGATGCCTTCCTGGAACGACATGGCGTGCTCACCAGAGGCGCGCTGGAGACCGACAGGACGACTGGCGGATTCGCCGCGATCTACCGGGTGTTGCGTGGCATGGAGGATTCCGGGCAGGTGGTGCGCGGTTATGTTGTAGAGGGCCTCGGCGCTGCCCAGTTCGCCGCGCGCGGTGCTGTGGACCTGCTGCGCTCGATGAGCGGAACGGATCCCTCGTCGGGGCGGGGCGCGGTCGTGCTGGCGGCGACCGATCCCGCCCAGCCCTACGGTGCGGCGTTACCCTGGCCGTCGACGGTGGACCGGCCGGGTCCGGGCGGCCCGACCCGGCATCGCCCTGGCCGTAAGGCGGGCGCGCTCACTGTGCTGGTGGACGGCTACGCCACGCTGTATGTGGAACGAGGCGGCCGATCATTGCTGTCGTTCACCGATGACCGGCCCACCCTGCAGGTCGCCGCCAACGCGCTGGCCGATCTGGTGCATTCAGGCAGGCTCGGCACGCTAGCGCTACGCCGCACGGACGGCGAACAGGCGCTGACCTCCCAATTGGCCGCCGTGCTCAGGGAGGCCGGATTCCGCGCCACCCCGCAAGGCTTGCGGCTCCGCGCATGATGGCATCGTGCACCGTTGGTAGTACTTGCAGGCACGCCATCCGCCGCCGGAGGGAGCGCTCGTGACCGTCAGGGAGCTGCGCTATTTTGGTGATCCGGTGCTCAAGACCCCGTGTGATCCAATTGTGAGGATCGACCGGTCCGCTGAGTCGTTGGTCGCGGATCTGCTGGACACCGTGGACCAGCCCGGGCGGGCGGGCCTCGCCGCACCGCAGATCGGGGTCAGCTTGCGGGCGTTCAGCTACAACGTGGACGGCGAGATCGGCTATGTCCTCAATCCAGAACTCGTCGAAGTCTCCGCGGACACCCACGAGATCACCGAGGGGTGCCTGTCCGTCCCGGAACTCTGGTTTCCGGTAGAGCGCGCCAAGCACGCGGTGGTGCGTGGCGTTGATCTGCGTAACCAGCCTGTGGTCGTGGATGGGAAAGGTGTGCTGGCGCAATGCCTGCAGCATGAGACCGACCACCTCAACGGCATGCTGTACCTCGATCGGCTGACCAGCGAACGACGCAAGTCAGCGTTGCGGGAGTCGCGTCAGCGGAGTTGGTTCTCCGAAGCGCTGACCCGAGCGACCCAAACGCGACCTTGGTGGTGATGGTGATCCGCTACTTGCCGTTGTCCGCCGAGACCGCCGCGGCCAGCCCCGCGCGCAGTGCCGCCCGGTAGACCCGGTTCTCCGACGGCAAGCTCAGCGCGAACAACGTGCCGTAACCCCGCATCGTCGCGACCGCATTGAGCCGCGTCAGCAGCGCGGTACCCAGGCCCTTGTTCTGCCACGCGCCCTCGACCAGCAATGAGATCTCCGCGGTGTCGGTGGCCTCGGACGGAATCAACTGGCCGAGCGCCACTACCTCCCTGCCGCAGACACCAAGCAGGCTGATACCCCGGGGTGGCTGCAACAGTCGGTGCAGCCACCGGCGCGGCAAGGTGCGCGTTCCCGTGTGATAGCGGTGCTGCAGGGTTTCCATCGAGCACCGGGCGTGCAACGCGGACACCGCGTCCGCATCGGCAGGCCTGCCCCCGCGCAGCACAACGGCAGCACCGTCGTCGCAGGTCACCGCGACCGGAGCCGACACGTTGAGCTCCGCGGCGGTGAGCAATGCCAGCAGATGGTCGACGCGAGCCAGCTCCACCTCGGCGAACGCCGCCCACTGCCGGCGCACCACGACCGCGATGTCCCCGGTGACGATCACCGCCCGATGGCCGCCTTCAGTGCGCGACGGAGTGGCCTCGGACACCGGAACCACCGTGACCATGTCGGCGGCCAGCACCTCACGCACCACCTCAGCCCACTTGGCGGGCTCGTTGACGGCACGAGTCGCCGAGGCCGGGCGGCGCGACCGCTGCGCCGCAGGCCAGGTGACCGAGTCGGCCGAGAACCCGTTTGCTTCCGCGCGATCGATGTCCATGACATCCACTCTGGCGGTCAGTTATTGCCGGCGAGCGAATCCGGTGTTTCGCTCGTCTGACAGCAACAGGAATCCGGCAATGCGGCTGAAACACCGAGCACTCGGCGAAGTCGCTGTTCAGCGGGTCGCCAGGCGCAAGAGCGCCCACAACTGGGCCACCGCGTCGTCGTCACCGTCGGTGGTCACCTCGTGGGTGGCCAGCCGGCCCCAGAGCCAGAGATACACCCGATCGGGAGCCCCGGTGACCTCGGCGTCGGCCACGACGTCATTGAGGCGCGAACTCCGCTGTGCCTCGGTGTGCCCAGGCCCGGCACGGGCGAGCCACGCGTGCCCTTCTGTCCGGACCGCGACCGAGCACTCCCTGGTGCCGGAAACCCCGAGCACATCCAGCCGGTGTCCAAACCACAGGGTGAGCGCCTCGTCGATCCCGTCAATGGCGATGTCCGCGGGGATCTCCGTTCGCGCCAGACCGGCCGCGCTCTGCACGTCGGCCCGGTGCACCGTCGTCTCGTGCAGCATGCGCCGCCGCCAGAACCGCGCGGTCTGATCCGCGGGCCACCAGGTGCCTGCCGGTGCCGACGGGTCGCGCGATGCCAGCTCCCGGATCAGATCATCGAACCCGGCGAGCAAGTACTGCTCTGCCGATTGGCCGGGCGCGGGATCGCGCTGCCATTCCTGCGGTCGTCTGCCGTCGCCAAGCCAGGACACAACCAATCGGTACACACTGCCGAGGTGCCGAACCACCTCACCGATGGTCAGCCCGGGACAGGCGGGCACCCGCGTGTCGTAGGGCGCGTGATGGGACGCCTCGACCAGCAGGTCGGCTTCCAACGTGAGCCGGTCGAGCATCCGCCCGTAGTCGATCAACACCTGCTCGGACACCGCTTCCTCCACGCCGCGGACCTCACACCCCTCACCGGGGCGCACCAGGCATTGCCCGGCGGGCAAGCTCGACGAACTGCCCTGCCTGGCGGAGCAGGTCGTCGGCGGCCCGCGCACTGATCCGGTGGGTGATGCCTGCCTGCGCGGCGGCTTGCAGCCCGGAATGCGCGGCAAAGAACACCGCCCACTCCGCCAGTTCCGGTGCGGCGGATTCCAGCAACGTCCACACGCTCGTCGGACGCGTGCGACCACGGTGTGGGCGCCCTCGCGCCGCGAGCACCGCGGCGGCCGCCCGTAGAGCCGCGGAGTAGGACTCGGTGAAACGCTCGACCGGCTCGGCGTACCGTTCGGCATCCGCCAGCCCCCTGCTGGCTTGGGTGAGTAATGCGATCGCGGCAGGTGCGACCGGCGGCCGCGACGATGCCATCCGGACCAGCCGGCTGTTGACAGGTGATGCGACGGCGCCCGACATGATGTTCCCCTTCCCGCTCGTGCGCTGGTGTCCGGCGGCGGACGCTTCCCCCGCCACGCCGCCGGACACCGATCGGCGAGACCTCGCCGACGACCCGAACATATGTTCGAACCTGTTTCGAGAGTAGCCGCACCGGACTCGAGACTCAACCCCGGATCTCCTTCGTCGCTGACGCCGCCCCGATCGTGCTCGATGAGTCCGTCGAACGCATCGAGATCGTCGAGGTGACAACCTAGACTTCAGGGAGCGCAGTCCCAGGGAAGGAGGGCGTCCGTGACCACGATGTCGTCGAAGTGCACCTTCGTCTCGCTTTCGCCTGCGGAGTTTCGCGAGCGGCTGCCCGAAGCGTTGACCCTCTACGTCAACGCGATGCGCTATCCGCCGGGTACCGCAGAGCAGCGGGCCCCGATGTGGCTCGCGCACATGCTGCGGGACGGATGGCGCAACACGGCGGCCATTGATGCCGCGGGAGCCCTGATCGGCCTCGCCTACGGCTACCGAGGCCGGCCAGGGCAATGGTGGCACGAGCAGGTGCGCAGAGGGCTCACCGAACAGGGTCCGGCACTGCGGTCACAGCCGCACCACAACGAGTGGCTCGACGACTACTTCGAGCTGACCGAGTTGCACGTGCGACCGGAAAGCCAAGGCAGCGGGATCGGCGAAGACCTGCTGCGCATGCTGCTCGCCGACGTGCCCCAGGGCCGCGTCCTGCTCTCCACTCCCGAAGGCAAGACCAGGGCGTGGCGGCTGTACCGCAGGTTGGGATTCGACGACGTGCTGCGTGATTACCACTTCGCGGGCGATCCCCGGCCGTTCGCGATCCTGGGCAGGGCCCTGCCCCTGTAGCACCTCGCTCAG
Organism: Haloechinothrix sp.; assembly: GCA_050701115.1. Classification (GTDB taxonomy): domain Bacteria; phylum Actinomycetota; class Actinomycetes; order Mycobacteriales; family Pseudonocardiaceae; genus JBOHER01. Next base: position 22,635 of record JBOHER010000196.1, read on the forward strand.
CGCGCCTGCGGCGGCGGGGTGGAGAACACAATCCGGTACATCAAGATCCCTTATAACTGAGCCAACTGTTCACGGAGCGTGTCCAGTCCCATTCCGCCGAGCGCGAGCGCCTGCGTGTGGAACCGCTTGATGTCGAAATCGGCACCCGCGCGCTGCCGGGCCTCATCCCGCGCGGTGAGCCACAGCCGCTCGCCGAGCTTGTAGGAGGCCGCCTGGCCGGGCCAGCCGAGGTAGCGGTCGATCTCGTCGTGCACGTGATCCGGATCGGTGATCGTCCGAGTCAGCAGGAACTCGAGACCGAGTTCGGGCGTCCACCGCTCCCCTTCGTGGAACGCCGTACCCGCCGGGATATCCAACTCGAGGTGCATGCCGACGTCCACGATCACCCGAGCCGCCCGGAAGAGGTGCGCGTCGAGCATGCCGAGCAGATCGCCGTCGTCGTTCAGGAAACCGAGTTCATGCATTAGGCGCTCCGCATAGAGCGCCCATCCCTCGGCGTGCCCTGAGGTGAACGCCATGAGCCGCTGGTACCGGTTCAGCGTGGCCGCCTGCCGCACCGCCGTCGCGATCTGCAGGTGGTGTCCCGGCGCACCCTCGTGGTAGACGGTGCTGACTTCGCGCCAGGTGGCGAACTCCTCCTTGCCCGGCGGAACCGACCACCACATCCGGCCAGGACGGCTGAAATCCTCGGTGGGCCCGGTGTAGTAGGCACCCACCCCGCCACCCGGCGGGGCGATAAGGCATTCCAACACCATGATCTCATCGGGAATGTCGAAATGCTTGCCACGCAACGATTTCAGGGCATCGTCGGACAGCGCCTGCATCCATTGCCGTAGCGCATCCGTACCTTCCAGCCGGTAGCGGGGATCAGCGTCCAGAATGCCCGCGACCTCGGCCAGGGTCGCGCCGGGTTTGATCCGACCGGCCACCTCCCGCATCTCGGCCTCGATCCGGGTGAACTCCTGCCAGCCCCATTCGTAGGCCTCGGTAAGGTCCAACGTCGCGCCGGTGAAGTAGCGAGACCAGAGCCGATAGCGGTCCTCCCCGACCGCGTCCTTGGAGGGCGCGAGTGGTGCCAGTTCGGCACGGAGGAAACCGGCGAATTCGGCGAACGCCTCTTGCGCCGCGTGCGCATGATGCCTCAGGTCGCGGCGCAGTGCGTCGCGCAATCCCTGTGCCTGGGCCGCGCCTGCGACGAGGGTTTCGAAGTAACCTGCCTCGCCGTGTAACCCGGCCCAGGTCTCACATTGCTCGGCGACCCTGGCGACCTGACGCAGCGCGGCGACCCGGCCGGCGTCCGATGCGGCGAGCAGCGACGCTCGGATTCCGTCCATCGCAGCAGGCACTTTGGCCATCCTGGCCGCGATGGTCTGCCAATGGCCGGGGGTCTCGTGTGGCATCAGATCGAAGACGATCCGCAGTTGGTGTACCGGGCTGGCGATGGTGTTGAGCTCGGCCAGGTCGAGGCCGGCCCCATGCAGCTCGAGGTCGAGGCCGATGCGCTCGGTGAAAACGGCTTTGGCCGCGCGCTCGGCCGGGTCGGCAGGCACACACCGGTCGATGGCGGCAAGCGTCCGCTTGGCCAACGTCGCACGCGCGGCATGGCCTTCCGGCGAGTAGTCGGTCACCTCGTCTTCATGGCCCGCGATACCGAGTTCGGTCGCGACGTCGGGATGTGCTGCCGCGAAGTCGTCGACGAAGTGATCGCAGATCTGGTGGATGTCCTGCCCAGAAGTCATACCGGCACGCTACCGGCAGGCAACCCAGCTCGGCACGGGATTAACGAACTCGATCCGGCTCAGGCGCGCGCGGGCACCAGGCCGAGCCTGCCCACCAGTTCGCGGGTGGCTTTGGACCGGTTGAACGTGTAGAAGTGCAGGTTCGGTACGCCCTCGGCGAGCAGTCGCTGGCAGAGCTCGGTGACCACGTCGAGCCCTTCGGCGCGGAATGCGGGGGGGTCATCGGCCAGTGGTTCGAGGCGGCCCAGCAGCCAGGCAGGTGCGGGTGCTCCGGACAGTTCGACCGTCTTGTGCAGGGTCCGGAGGGTGGTCAGCGGCATGATGCCGGGCAGCAGCGGCGCTTCGATCCCGGCGGCAGCGAGCCGATCCCGGAGCCGGAGGAAGTCGTCGGCTTCGTGGAACAGCTGTGCGATCGCGAAGTCGGCGCCGCAGCGGAACTTGTGCACCAGGTGCCTGGTGTCGGAGTCGAGCTCCGCCGAGCGCGGGTGACCGTAGGGGAAAGCTGACACGCCGACGCAGAAGTCGCCGAGCGAGCGGACCAGCTCGACCAGTTCGGAGGCGTAGTTCAGGCCGTGCGGATGCCGGATCCACTCGCCGTTGGGGTCGCCCGGCGGGTCGCCGCGCAGCGCCAGGATGTTGCGCACGCCCACCGCTGCGAAATGCCCGATGACGTTGCGCAGGTCGGCGATCGAGTGGTTCACCGCGGTCAGGTGCGCCATCGGCACCAGGGTGGTCTCGGTGGCCACCCTGGCGATGCTGCGAATCGTGCCGTCCCTGCTGGAGCCGCCCGCGCCGTAAGTGATCGACATGTATGCGGGGTCGAACGGTTCCAGTTCGCGGATCGATCGCCACAGGATCGCCTCGTCGGCGGTGTCCCGCGGCGGGAAGAACTCCACCGAGAAGACCGGAGTGTCTTGGTCAAGGCGCTCCACCACCGAAGTCATGTACCCAAGAGTAGCGGGGCGTCCGGTGCGTGGGAGTACCCTCCCGCACTCTGAAACACGTGCGGGTGATCGACCCCGGCCGTCGTGCCGATTCGCTGACAACGGACGATGACTGGGTGAGCGATATCGACGCCGACCTGCCTGGCCACGTCGAGCGGGTACTCGCCGGCTTCCTGCGCGAGGCCGCCTCCCCGGTCAGGCGGGTGAAACCGTTCGCCGAAGCGATGCAGGCGCTCACCGGCTTCGTGCTCGGCGGCGGCAAACGGCTGCGCCCCACGTTCGCCTGGTGGGCGTGGCGGGGAGCGGGCGGAGCCGCCACCGGTCCGCGGGCCGCGGGCGCGCTGCAGGCGGTCGCGGCGCTCGAACTGATCCAGGCCTGCGCGCTGATCCATGACGATCTGATGGACGACTCCGACTCGCGGCGGGGCTCCCCTACAGTGCACGTGGCCTTCGCCAAACGACATGCCGAGGGCGGGTGGCACGGCGAATCCGCCCGTTTCGGGCTGGCCGCCTCCGTCCTGATCGGCGATGTGGCGCTGGCCTGGGCCGATGATATGTTCGCGTCCGCGCCGCTACCCGCCGAGACGCTCGCCGCGGCGCGCCCGGCGTGGCGTGCGATGCGCACCGAGGTGCTCGCAGGCCAATACCTAGACGTGCACACCCAGGCTTGCGGGGACACCTCGGCGGAAGCCGCCATGTGGGTCAACGAGCTCAAGACGGCCGCATACACCGTGCAGCGTCCGCTGCACATCGGGGCCGCTCTTGCCGGCGCGAGTGACGAACTGATCGACGCGCTGCTGTCGTTCGGCAAGGATCTCGGGATCGCCTTCCAGTTACGTGATGACCTGCTCGGCGTGTTCGGCGACCCGGACGTCACCGGGAAGCCTGCAGGCGACGATCTCCGCGAGGGCAAGCGAACTTTCCTGGCCGCGCGCGGCCTGCTGCGGGCACGGGAGCGGGGTATGACGGCAGCCGAGCGCGCGATCGGCGAGGCGATCGGTGACACCACGATGACCGAGGACCGGCTGGCGCAGGTCCGCACTGCGCTCGTCGAGGTCGGCGCCGTTGACGACGTCGAGCACCGCATCACCGAGCTCACCGACACCGCGCTGGCCTCGCTGCGCGATGCCCATCTTGCCGAGCCTGCCGCAGGCAAGCTGACCGAGTTGGCGTTCGCCGCGACCAAGCGGGACCGGTAGGCCCATCGGTACGGTGGAATCATGACCTCCACCGCGAACCGGCCGGTTCGAATCGGCCTCCAGCTTCAACCGCAGCACGCCGACTACGCCGCGATCCGGCGCGCGGCCGCCGAGGCCGAGGACCTCGGCGTCGACATGGTGTTCAACTGGGACCACTTCTATCCCCTCTACGGGGAGCCGGAAGGCAAGCACTTCGAGTGCTGGACCATGCTCGGTGCCTGGGCGGAGAGCACGTCGCGAGTCGAGATCGGCGCTCTGGTGACCTGCAACAGCTACCGCAACCCCGAGTTGCTGGCGGACATGGCGCGCACCGTCGACCACATCAGCGACGGGCGACTGATCCTGGGCATCGGCTCTGGGTGGTTCGAGAAGGACTACGACGAGTACGGCTATGAGTTCGGTACGGCGGGCAGCAGGCTCGACGACCTCGCGGACGCGCTGCCGCGCATCGAGAAGCGGTTGGCCAAGCTCAACCCGGCGCCGACCCGCAAGATCCCGGTGCTGATCGGAGGCGGCGGCGAGAAGAAGACGCTCAAGATGGTCGCCAAACACGCCGACATCTGGCATGGCTTCGGCGACCCCGACATCGTGCAACGCAAGGTGCGGATCCTGGACGAACACTGCGCCGACGTCGGACGCGACCCGGCGGAGATCGAGCGGTCGGCCGGGGTGCGCAAAGCACCCGAGGAACTTGGTCCCCGGCTGCGCGAACTCGGGCTGAGCATGTTCACCGTCGCCGTCGGCGGCCCGGACTACGACTTGCGCCTGCTCCGTGACTGGATCGACTGGCGCGACAAGCAGAACACCTGACGGCACCGGCGAGCGGGGTCGCATCGTGAGTGAATGTGGTTGCCCGGGCAACAACTTTCACTCACGATGCTAGAAGGCCAATGCCTGGGCGCGCCGCTTGACCTCAGTGCCGTGATGGGTGCGCAGGGCGTTGATCGGCGTCGCCCCGGGAAGGCTGTCGTCCGCGGTGAACAGCCAGGTCAACATCTCGGTTGGCTCGAATCCGGAGTCGCCGAGCACGGTCAGTGTCCCGGCAAGTCCCTTGACCACTGCGTCGCCCGCGATGAACTCCTCTGGCAAGCACAGCTCGCCATCCCGCCGAATGGCGATGAGGTGCCCATCTCTCAGTATCTGACGTACCTTGCTGACCGATACGCCGAGCCTGTCTGCCGCTTCCGACAACGGAATGACGGCGATATCGGCGTCGAGAACGTCATCAGCGACTGGAATCGCACTCACGGCTGCCACCTTGCCACAGCGCGGCCGATCGTGGGATATCCGCGCCACGATCGGCCCGGGAGAGCGCACCGATACCATCGACAACTGTGACACGAACGGATGCCACCCTGCTCGGGGCGCTGCTCGATCACCGCTACCGGGTGACGAGGCTGCTCGCCCGTGGCGGGATGTCTACCGTCTACCGTGGTGTGGACACCCGGCTGGACCGCGAGGTCGCCATCAAGGTGATGCACCCGCAGTTCGCGGCCGACCGATCCTTCGTCGACCGGTTCGAACGGGAAGCGCGCGCCGCGGCCAAGCTGCACCATCCGCATGTGGTCGCGGTGCACGACCAAGGCGTCGACTACACCGGCGACGGAACACGCGCGTTCCTGGTGATGGAGCTCGTCAACGGGGGCACGCTGCGCGACCTCATGGACCGCCAAGGCACGCTCGACCCCGCGCTGGCTCTCAGTGTCGCCGAACACGTGCTCTCCGCCCTCTCGGTCGCCCACCAGGCAGGTCTCGTGCACCGCGACATCAAGCCGGAGAACGTGCTCATCGGCCAACCCGGGGGCCCCGGGGCAGACAGCACCGCGGGCGTGGTCAAGGTCGCCGACTTCGGCCTGGTTCGCGCGATCGCCAGCGCTGGGACCACCAGCTCGAGCGTTATCCTCGGCACCGTCGCGTATCTCTCGCCCGAGCAGGTCACCACCGGCGCGGCAACCGAACGCAGCGACGTGTACTCGGTGGGCCTGCTGCTCTACGAGATGCTCACCGGCAAGCCCGCCTACACCGGCGATACCGCCATCTCGGTGGCCTACCGGCACGTCAACGACGACGTGCCCGCACCGAGCCAATCGCACCCCGCTGTGCCTGCTGAACTGGACGAACTCGTGGTGCGCGCCACTCGCAGGGACCCCAGCGCACGGCCGGCCGACGCGGCGGCATTCCTCGCCGAGTTGGAGCAGGTCCGGCGCACGCTCGGGCTCACCCGCGTCCCAGTGCCCGCGCAACCGCTGTCCGACGTGGCCGCGGCGCAGGTGGGCCCGCTGGGCACTCGCGCGCTGACCAGGATGACCCCGGCCGATGACGACGACCCGACGATCGTGCAACCGGCTGTCGATGCGCGACCGCTTCGCGGAGGCCGGCGCAAACTGGCGTTGTGGCTCCTGCTCGGCCTGCTCGTCGCAGGCTTGGCGGGCGCAGGCGCCTGGGTGTTCAACGCCGGGCAAGCGGTGACCGTCCCGACGGTCGCCGGGATGGATCGGGAACAGGCCGAGACGGTCCTCACCGCCAATGAACTGGCCCCCGAAGTCGTCGAGCGACGGCACAACACGGTCGAGGCGGGCACGGCGATGGGCACCGACCCGGCAGCGGGCACCGAACTGCGGCGCGGCGACCCGATCAAGCTGATCATCTCGCTTGGCAGGCCGACGGTGCCCGATATCGCGCCGGGCACCTCGCTGGCGGAGGCGGAAGCAGCGATTACAGAGGCGCAGCTCAAACCCCGCCACGACCCGGCGGCGGACGCCTACCACCAGTCCGTGCCCGAGGGGGCGGTGGTCGCCGTCGACCCGGAGCCGGGCACACCGCTCAAGATCGGCCAGACGGTTCGCCTCGGCCTGTCCAAGGGGCGGCCGCCCAATCCCGTGCCCGACGTGGCCGGGATGAGCAAGGACAAGGCGTTCACGACGCTGCGCGAGGCAGGCTTCGAGCCTTATGACGCGGGCGAAGAGTTCTCCGCCGAGGTGGCCAAGGGCAAGGTCGTGCGGACCGACCCCGCGAAGGGCGCGACTCCCGAAGGCGACAAGCCGCGGGTCGGCGTGTTCCTGTCCAATGCGGTCGAGGTCCCGCACGTCGTTGGCCGTCCGTTGCAGGTGGCCGAACGCAGACTTGCTGATGCCGGCTTGCAGGCCGTCGTCGAAGGAGGTCGCGGCGGCCGGATCGCGTGGGTCGTCGGCCAGAACCCCGGCGAGGGCACGCGGGTGGAGCCTGGCAGCAAGGTGCGCCTTCAAGTTTTCCCGTAAACCAAGTAACGACTCCTCGCTGTAACGCCCTGACCACGCCAAGGTCATCTCGATCTGGTGTGATTGTCGACGTTCCAGCACCTGACGACAGCGGAGCGACCGTGCCTCACCCTGAGCCGCTCAGCGGCCTTGACGCCGCATTCCTCGCCCTCGACACCCGGACAACGCCGATGCACATGGGTGCCATCGGCGTGTTCACCCCCATTGGGGAGCTCGACCCACGCCGGCTGACCGCGGTGCTGATGCAGCGAGCAGGAAAGATCCCGCAACTGCGGATGCGGGTGCGTTCCAGCCGGCTTCCCACGTCCACTCCGGTGTGGCGACCGGATCCGAGGTTTGACGCTGCCCGGCACATCCGGGTAGCCCGCATCGGGCGCGCCGAAGACCCCGACGCGCTCGAACGGTACGCGTCCGAGTGGATCGCCCGACCGCTCCCGCAAGGGCAGCCGCTGTGGAGCCTGGAGATCGTGCCCGGTCTCGCCAACGGTGACTTCGCGATGCTGCTCAAGCTGCACCACGCGATCACCGACGGAGCCGGGGCCGTTGAGGTCGCTGCCGGTCTGCTGGACGACGTTGCCTTGCGCCGGGCGCTCACCCGGGCATCCGAGCCACCGGCACCGCGCATCGAGCGTGGGCGCGACCTGTTCTCCTTTGGCCGCGCCGCCCTGTCGGCGGTGCCAGCAGCAGCACGTTCGGTGGGTCGCAACCTCGAGCGCGCCATCGGCACCGCGGAGCTGGGATACCAGGTGGCTCGTGCGATTCGGCCCGGGCATACCTCCCCGCTCGGCGCCACGAACTCGACCTCGCGCGGGCTCAAGTTCGTTCGTCTCGATACCGCCGACCTGCGCCGCATCCGCAAGCTGCACGGCGGCACACCCAACGATGTGGCGCTCGCCGTCCTCGCCGGTGCGCTGCGTGCCTGGCTGGCCGGCCGCGATGAAGCGGTCGACGGGGTCACGCTGCGCGCGCTTATCCCGGTCAGCCTGCGGGGCAGGAACCTGGAGCAGAGCGGAGGCAACCGGCTCTCCGGCTACCTGTGCGATCTGCCGATCGGGGTGGCGGATCCGATCGGACGGCTGCGCGTGGTTCGCGCCGCGATGGACCGCAACAAGAGTGCGGGACCGCTCAAGGGAGCAGGTGCGCTGCCCATGCTCGCCAACCAGATTCCGGCACCGGTGCACCTGCTGGCCACCGGGCTGATCGGCGACGCGAGCAACGCGCTGTTCGACACGGTGGTGACCAACGTCGGGTTGCCGAGCATTCCGTTGTCGTTGGATGGTGCCGCCCTGCGCGCCTCATATCCCGTCGTGCCGCTGGCCCCCGGCCAGGCGCTCGGCGTAGCCATTTCACCCTACCGAGACACGGTGCACATCGGGCTGCACGCCGACGGCCAGGCGATACCGGATCTGGACACCCTCGCGCACGCGGTCGAGAAGGAGACGACCAGGCTGCACGAACTCTGCATGTGAGGGCACCGCGCCTGGTGCGCCTGCAAGTACCACCAAACGCGCCGTGAAGGGGCAGTACTTGCAGGCAGGCCCTAGTTGCGCAGCATTTCTGCGACGAGGAACGCCAGTTCGAGGGACTGCTGAGTGTTCAGCCTCGGGTCGCACGCGGTTTCGTAGCGGCCGGACAGGTCGAGGTCGGAGATGTCCTGGGCCCCGCCGAGGCACTCGGTGACGTCCTCGCCGGTGAGCTCGACGTGGATGCCCCCCGGGTAGCTGCCCAGGTCGCGGTGCACCTCGAAGAAGCCCTGCACCTCGTCGACGATCCGGTCGAAGTGCCGCGTCTTGTACCCGGTTGAGGACTCGTGGGTGTTGCCGTGCATCGGGTCGCACTGCCAGATGACCTTGTGGCCGGACGCCTCAACCTTTTCCACGATCGCGGGCAGCACCTCCCGGACCTTGGCGTTGCCCATCCGGGAGATCAGCGTCAGCCTGCCCGGCTCGTTGCGCGGGTCGAGCCGCTCGACGTATTCGACCGCCTGCTCAGGCGTGGTGGTCGGGCCGATCTTCAACCCGATCGGGTTCGCCATGATCTCGGCGAAGGCGATGTGCGCGCCGTCCAGCTGGCGGGTGCGCTCACCGATCCACAGGAAGTGGGCAGAGAGGTTGTACAGCTTGGCGTCCGGTGAGCCGGGCTCGTCCAACCGCAACATGGCCCGCTCGTAGTCCAGCAGGAGTGCCTCATGGCTGGCGAAGATCTCGGTGGAGTGCAAGGAAGAGTCGGTGACACCGCAGGCGTCCATGAACCGCAGTCCGCGGTCGATCTCGGTGGCCAGTGTCTCGTAGCGCTCACCGGCAGGCGAGTTCAGCACGAAGTCCTTGTTCCAGGCGTGCACCTGCGCCAGATCGGCCATGCCTGCCCCGGTCAGCGCGCGCACCAGGTTCATCGCAGCACCGGCATTGGCGTAGGCGCGGATCATCCGGCCCGGGTCGGGCACCCGCAGCTCGGGTGAGGCCACCAGTGAGTTGACGATGTCACCCCGGTAGACCGGCAGGCCCAGCGAGTCGGTGTTGTTCGAGCGCGGCTTGGCGTACTGCCCCGCGATCCGGCCCACCTTGACCACCGGCAGGCTCGCGCCATAGGTGAGCACGACCGCCATCTGCAGCAGCGTGCGCAGGTTGGCCCTGATGTGCGGTTCGGTGTTGGACTCGAACGTCTCCGCGCAGTCCCCGCCCTGCAGCAGGAAGGCCGCGCCGTTGGCCACCATCGCCAGCTTGCTCTGCAGCCGGTCGATCTCGGCGGGGACCGTGATCGGCGGAACGGCCTCCAGCACGCTGCGCACCCGCACGGTGGCCTCGGAGTCAGGCCATTCCGGCTGCTGAGCAGCGGGCCGAGCGAGCGCGTCGTCCAGCCGTCTACGCAGGTCAGCTGGAAGCGGAGGCAGCGAAGGAAGGGTGTTGATGGGGACGTCCACTGTCCAATTCACAAGCCCAGGATACGGGCCACGGCGTTCGGAGCGAGAAGAGACCGTCGGCGACGCACCAGCTACGACTGAGACGTAACCGCCTCAAGTGACCGTCGTTAAACCTAGCGGCGGTCAACATGCGTGACCGGACGACAGAGATTCAGCAACTCCACAACACCCTCAGAGATAGGTGGACAGCATGGCACGACGAGCATTTCGGATCGGTGCGTTCGGCGCGGCGGCAGCACTGGCAATGGGTGGCGTGTTCCTTGCGGCACCCGCGCACGCCGCAGAAGGCGTAGGTGTCAGCTTCCTCGGCCACATCTGCGGACCGGACAACGTCGGCCCTGAACCCACCTGCACCTATGTCCCGACGGTCAACCACTCCTACGGCGGCACCGGTCCGTTCACCATCACCGCGGTTGACTCGGCAGGTACGACGGTGCTCTCGGTGAACTGCGCCTCGGGCGCGCTCTGCACCGACGATGGCGCGGGCACCATCCCCGCCGGCTCGACCGTGACCATCGAGGTCACCGCTGAGCCGGGCGGCGTCACCGCGGGCGCCCTGCAGTAACGCCTCATCGCGGCGTCGTGAGGCGCCGGACTCGAGTATCCGGGTCCGGCGTCTCACACCACGGCCAGCGGCAACGCCGCCGGATGCACAGGCGCGGGCAGGCGGGAGTCCCCGGTGAGGTAGGCGTCCACCGCGCGCCGTAGGGCCAGGTCGGCCCGAGGTCATCGAGCAGGCGCATCGGTTCGACACCGGCGAACCCGATCGCGAGCAGCACCAGGTCGGCGGGCACGCGCTCCACCTTCTCGCTGACCGGAACAACCTCGCGTCGGCCGCTCTCCGGGTCCTTGTGCACTCGGACCGCTTGCAGGTCGATGAAGCGCACATGGCCTGCTCGTCCCCGACGAACCGCGTGATGCCCACCGCGAACCAACTCGTGTATCTGCACATTTCGGCGGGGCGTACCCCTCGGCAAGCGTGTGACCAGGCACAACACTGTCGATCAAGCCCCAACTTGCCTACGAACTGCGGAACTCAGGAATACGGGCCACGGCGTCCGGGCGGAGAAGATACCGTCGGCGACGCAGCAGCAAGGCGCGCACCAAGACCACCGTAGGGCGGTCGGAGTGTCCCAGCTTCTGGTTGCCCCCACGACGGTTGCTCTGCACAACGGCCGGCGCGACTCTCGGAAATTACGCAGACGTAGCAGCTCGTGGACGTGTTGCCACCAGATTGCCACCTCAACAAGCCATCTGGCGTGGGCGTTCACAGACACCACGTGCGTAGAGGTGGTACCGCTGTAATCGCAAAGCGTTGGCGCCCGGCACCGCTGAGCCTCGGCGTCTCACACCACGGCCAGCGGCAACGCCGCCGGATGCACCGGCGCGGGCAGGCGGGAGTCCCCGGTGAGGTAGGCGTCCACCGCGCGCGCCGCCGACCTGCCCTCTGCGATCGCCCAGACGATCAGCGACGCGCCGCGGTGGGCGTCCCCGCAGACGAAAACGCCCGCGGCCGAGGTCTGCCAATCCGATCCACACGCCAGGGTGCCGCGCGGCGTGAGCGTCAGCCCTAGATCATCGAGCAGGCGCATCGGTTCGACACCGGCGAACCCGATCGCGAGCAGCACCAGGTCGGCGGGCAGGTGCTCCACCTTGTCGCTGACCGGAACAACCTCGCGTCGGCCGCTCTCCGGGTCCTTGTGCACTCGGACCGCTTGCAGGTCGATGAAGCGCACATGGCCCTGCTCGTCCCCGACGAACCGCGTGATGCCCACCGCGAACTTGCGCTCACCGGCTTCTTCGTGCGCGGGATAGGTGCGCAGGATGTAGGGCCAGGTCGGCCACGGCGACAGGTCGTCGTCGCGGGTGCGCGGCGGGCGCGGGTACTGGTCGAGCTGGGTGACCGACAGCGCGCCCTGCCGGGTCGAAGTGCCATAGCAGTCCGCGCCGGTGTCGCCCCCGCCGATAATGATCACGTGCTTGCCCTCGGCGGTGATCGAGGCGGGCCCGTCGCCCTCGCACTCCCTGTTCCCGAGAACCAGATGTTCCATCGCGAGATGGATGCCGTCCAACTCGCGGCCAGGGGTCGTGGTGTCGTCCCGGCCGTTCAAAGCGCCTACGGCCAGTACCACGGCGTCGAACCGGGCACGCAGTTCGTCCACGGTGAGGTCCACCCCGACGTCGCAGTTGGTGACGAATTTGGTGCCCTCCGCGTGCATCTGGCCCAGCCGCTGGTCGATGCGCTTCTTCTCCATCTTGTACTCGGGAATCCCGTAGCGGAGCAGGCCGCCGAGCCGGTCGTCGCGCTCGAACACCGTGACCTCGTGCCCGGCGCGGGTGAGCTGCTGGGCGGCGGCAAGCCCACCGGGACCCGACCCGACGACAGC
>JBOHER010000197.1:0-17565 GCA_050701115.1 Haloechinothrix sp.
CGCGGCTGCGCCGCGTCCGCGACCGGATCGACCGGGAGTACGCGCAGCCGCTGGACGTCGAGGCGCTCGCCCGCGGCGCGCACATGTCGGCCGGGCACCTCAGCCGCCAGTTCCGGCTCGCCTACGGTGAGTCGCCGTACGCCTATCTGATGACGCGGCGGATCGAGCGCGCGATGGCGCTGCTGCGTCGTGGTGACCTCAGCGTCACCGATGTCTGTTTCGCGGTCGGCTGCGCGTCGCTGGGCACCTTCAGCACTCGCTTCACCGAGCTGGTCGGTGTGCCGCCAAGCACCTACCGGAGTCAGGCGGCACGCGCGACGGCGGGGATGCCGCCGTGCGTGGCGAAACAGGTGACCAGACCCGTCAGGAATCGAGAAGTACGGGCCACCGAGCCACAATAGTGTGACCGGCATGGACCTCATCATTCACACGACCTTCCTTCCGCACACCGACCCGGACGCCTCCCTGCCCTTCTGGCGCGACATCCTCGGCTTCGAGGTCCGCAACGACGTCGGATCCGGCAAGATGCGCTGGATCACGGTCGGCCCCGCCGACCAGCCCGGCACGTCCATCCTGCTCGGGCCGCCGGTCGCCGACCCCGGCATCACCGACGACGAGCGCCGCACCATTGTCGAGATGATGGCCAAGGGCACCTACGGCTGGATCCTCCTGGCCACCGCCGACCTCGATGGCACCTTCGAGCGGCTGCAGGCCGGCGACGCCGAGGTCGTACAGGAACCGGTCGAGCAGCCGTACGGGGTGCGCGACTGCGCCTTCCGCGATCCCGCCGGAAACCTGATCCGCATCCAAGAGCTGCGATGAGGCGTCCGGTGATCGCAGCCATGAACTGCACAGAGGCGTACCGTGAGGCGCTGGCACGAGATCTCTCATCCACGGCCTCATCGCCGCCGGCGCCAGGGCGCTGAGGCCGGCCGTGCAAGGCGTTGTGGGGCAGCTGGGAGTCGCGGACGTGGCCGGGAGCAAGCGGTTACCGGTGCGATCATTCGGGTCACAGCCTCCTGCGTCTGCGGCTCCGACCGGTGGCCGTACCGTGGCATCGAGGAACTGACTGGCGCCACCCCGATGGGCCACGAGTACGTCGGCGTCGTCGAACAGGTCGGCGACGATGTGCGCGACATCAACGTCGGCGACCTCGTGGTCGGGTCGTTCGTGGCCTCGGACAACACCTGCGAGATCTGCCAGGCCGGCTACCAGTCCCGCTGCATCCACAACGTCATGACGGGCTCCATCGGAACCCAGGCCGAGTACGCCCGCATCCCCCTGGCCGATGGCACCCTCGTCACGGTGCCCGGCGAACCCACCGAAGAGCAGATGCGCGGCCTGCTGGCCGCCTCCGACGTGCGCGGCACCGGCTGGTTCGCGGCAGTCGCCGCCGAAGCGGGTCCGGGCAAGACGGTCGCTGTCGTGAGTGACGGCGCCGTCGGGTTGCTCGCGATCCTCGCGGCCAAGCGCCTCGGCGCGCAGCGGATCATCGCCATGTCCCGCCACGCCGACCGCCAGGCTCTCGCCGGCAGGTTCGGCGCCGCCGACATCGTAGAAGAGCGCGGCGACCGGGGCGTAGCGAAGATCGAAGAGCTCACGGGCGGGTACGGCGCACACTCCACTATGGAGGCGATCGGGACGCAGGAGTCGATGATGCAGGCCATCCGCGCCACCCGCTCCGGCGGTCACGTCGGGTACGTCGGCGTCGCCCACGGCGTCGAGCTTGACGGCATGGAACTGTTGGAGCTTCCGGCAACTCACCGCCTCCGCCGGCCTATGCGATCCTGGCGAGGAGCGGGCACGTGCTCGATAGCGTTGGTCGAGCAGATTATCTGTCGAATCTGCGGATCGAACACTGGGAACGGCACGAACTCGGCCGCGATGCCTTGGGCCCGCAGTCCAGCCTTCGTCGTCCTGCCTCATCGCTCAGGCGAGGAGCACGGTCAGCCGGCTTAGTCCGCTCGCGCGTGCGACGTGCGCTGCTTCCTTCTGGAGCTCTTTCAGCGGCAGGCGACCGCTGTCCGGGAACGGAGATACAACAATCTCGTGGTCGAGGATATCCCACACTCCGACCACCCGACCATTCACCACGACGATCGGGGATATCCACCCGGACGTGCGGCTCACCGCGGCACGATGCTCTCTCGGGAGCAGCACTTCGTCATTGGTCCCGGGACCGAGGATGTACTGGTCGAATCCGCCGAGCAGCCGGACACCCTGATACGCGGTGATGTTGGCGAGTTCCTCCACGTGTTCGGTCAACATCAACGCCCGGCGTCCTTCGATATCGACTTCAGTCAGCTTGTCGCCCATGTCTCCGAACCACTGACGGAGTCTAGGCTTGCTCGTGCCGTTGAGCGACAGCCAGCGGTCGAACACCTCAGGAGTGGCAGGACCGTACGCACCCAGGTACGCCTTGATGACCGCGGGTGCGGCCTCCTCGGGCTCCGGTCTCTTCCAGTTCGGGAACTGACTCGCCGGAAGCGTGAACGTGATCTTGTTGCCCTGGTTCGGGCCGTGGCAGAGCACGCCCCGCCATGCCAACGGCTTGAGCACCTGGCCCCAACCCGATCGCAGCCGGTCCTCCATACCTGTGAATCGCTTGTCCGCCACGATCTCGGTGACCAACTGGTCCCGGGTGAGCACCGCACCGTCGAGGATGCCCGCCACCTTTTCGGTCAGCTCGTCGATCTGTCGCGGGGTGACGCCGGAGGCTCGCTGCCAGGAGGGTTTGAGCCAGAAGCCGGTGGTCTCCATGAGTGACAGGTAGGCGCCTGCCTCGCTCGGCTTCAGTAGATGCAGGGTTCCACGCATCGCCCAGGTCTTCATCAATGACAGATCGGCGAAGTCCCGACTGACGCTGGCCCTGTCGGGTGCCGACTGTCGTAACGCGACGGCCATCTCGGCGGCGCTCCAGACCTGCGCCTGCACGCCACACAGTCTGCCGACAATCTCGCTTGCAGTGCGCTTGGTGCGCGGGTCCAGATACTGCCGTCGCATCCGCCACGCAGAAACCTGCCCCCAGCTGACCTTCACGTAGCCTCCTCTCATCGAACAGCGGCCCAGCCCACGAGCGTGCTCGCATGACCGCCCTTGGCCCGCACAAACCCCGATAGGCTGCCGCGGGCGTCACACGACGGCGACGGCGTCGATCTCGACGAGGAACTCAGGCCCCAGGCCGGCCACGAAGTGGACCGTGATGGCCGGCGGTGGGTCGGACCGGTTCCACACCTCCTGGAAGGCGGCAACGCCCTCGTCGATCGAGTTGCCGTCCACCGCGGCGATGCGCCAGTGCACGACGTTCGCCAGGCTTGCCCCCTCGCTCTCCAGGATGGTCGCGATGTTGCGGAACGCCTGCCTGGCCTGCTCGCCGAGCGTGGGACCGACCACCTTACCGTCGGAGTCGACGCCGTTCTGGCCGCCGATGTAGATCGTCTTCGCCGGCTGTTCGACCACGACGGCCTGGCTGAAGGCCGGGCTGCGGTGGAGTCCCTCGGGGTTGATGTGCCGTACGCCCATGTCGCTCCTCTGACGATGAAACCAGTTATAGGGGTTGCAGGCCACTGTACCAGTTATAGTGGTTACATGCGAGTCAACGCAACCGCACGAGTGCTGCACAGCCCCAGGGGTGGGTCGTTCCGGTTCGACGCCGGCACCGTCTGCCTGGACTTCGCCCACACCGGCGGCGAGGGCGAGTACGCGGTGTATGAGAACCTCCACGAGCCGGCCGACCTGGCCGAGTGGCTGGCTCAGCCACCGCTGGCCGCAGTCATGACGGTCCCCGTGACAGCCCGCGAGCTGACCGCGGCCAAGGCTCTCCGTCAGGCGATCTGGGATGCAGCGCACGCCCAGGCGGCGCGTCGGCCACTCCCCGCCGAAGCGGTCGCGACCATCAACCGGGCCGCAGCTGCACCATCGCTGGTCCCCGAGCTGACCGGCGGCACGACCGCGGGGTGGGCGCCACCGGTGCGGGCCACGCACGCGCTGTCGACGCTGGCGCGGGAAATGATCGAGCTGCTGTCCGGGCCGCTCGCCGAGCGGATCCGCGAGTGTGCGAGCGACAACTGTCCGCTCGTTTTCGTCGACTCGTCCCGTCCCGGCACCCGGCGCTGGTGCGCGATGGAGCGCTGTGGCAACCGCCACAAGCTCCGGGCTCTCCGCACCCGGCGGGCCACGGATCCGTGACGCAGCCACCCCACCATGAACCTCAGCCACGATGGCCGACCGCACGCGCCGCGACCGCTGCCGGCTCCGGCCCAATACTGATCAGCGTGCTCCGCTTGGGTTCTAGTCCCTGTCGCAACACTCGTGCAAGATCACGGAGTGCTGATGGCGAGACGAGGCCCCAAGCGGCTGGAGAAAAAGCAGAGTACTGGCGGCTACTGCAGTCGGGTGTGGAACGTTCGAGGCCGGCTGGCAGTGTCGCGCGTGAGCTTGACCGCACTGTGGGGTGGTGGGCACGGAAAATGTTCGTGAGTCCAGGCGCCGTGCGAACTCGCGGGCCAGCTCGACCGACACCGGTCGCCGCGCCCGTGGCCGAGTCGGTGCCGGCGAGGATCGGATCGCCGGAGATTGATCGACGCACGCACCGTGCCGGTCGGGGGTGAACACAGCGCGGACCCGATCGTCGATGATCATGGCGGTGATCCTAGGACGGGGCGGATCGGCCGGTCGTGCGTCGGTAGACCTCGACGTGCTGATGAGTGCGGAAGCCCGCGCCGAGGTAAGCCCGCTCCGCGGCCGGGTTGGCGAGCTCGTGGCTCACCTTGAAGCGGTCGCACCCATGCGCCGCGAGTGCGTCCAGGCCGGCGCGCAGCAGGGTGCCGGCCAGCCCGCGCCCGCTGTGCATGTCCTCGATCCGCATGGGTTCGACGAGTCCGACGCCCGTGCGGGGGTCGGCCCAGAACATCGCGTAGCCGGCCACCGCGCCGTCGTCGGTCAGCAGCGCCAGGTCCAGTTCGGGGTGGTAGAGGGAGCAGTCGCGCAGGCGCGCCTCGACGTCGGCGCCGTTGCGTTTGATCATCGGGTGCGGGCGGTCCTGCTCCGGGCGAGCCGCCAGCGTGTACCCGTCGGGCAGCGCCCGCACCGCGGCTCGGTCAGCGGCGTCGAGCCAGCTCACTGCAATGGTCTCGACGCGTTCGGTGAAGCCGGCCCGGACCGCCTCGGCCGCGCTCACCGGGCTCGTCGCGTCGACCTCCATCTCGATCGACGCAGCCGCGAGTTCTCCGCAGCGGCGGTGCACGAACTCCCACGCGGCGGCGAGTGTCGGGTCGCCCAGGACGTCACATCCGTACCTGCTGGCCGACCACCGGGTGAACACCGTGGCCGTCACGGGGACGTCGCCGTCGACCCAGACGACGGCGTCGGCGTCGTGCGGGTGCGGGTCACGGGTGTACCACCACTGTAGATCGGCCGCCTCCCACAACCCGGTGACCGGGTCGGCCAGCCGTTGCCGCTGCAGCAGATCCGTCACGAGGGCGAGGTACTCGTGCCCCGTGGGGCGGACGGCGTGCAGCGTCATGCCACCTGCCTACCAGGTCGCGCAACCCGATTTGCGCGCACCCACCACGCGCGCACCGCTCAACGGACTGCCGAGCTCAGGCGGGCTCGGGGATGCGGCGGGCGGCGCCCTTGTCGGCCGCCTGGGCCAACGCGGCGCACGCGCACAGCGCCGCGGAGATGGGGCGATCGCGCTTGAGCGGTTCGCAACACATGCCCATGCCGCCGACCGAGCCCGGGCGCACCTGGTGGCCGACGGCGAGCGGGTTCCCGGCAAGCCGAGCCGCGTCACCGACTCATTTGGGCCTAGGTCGTCGGCTCAGATCAATGTGGCCGAAGTCTGGACGACCTAGCGAGCGCGCGCCTCGACGAGGAAGCGCTGGGAGTACGGACGAACTGGCCCTCGATGAGGATGTGCTCGTGGAGCGCGGCGAGCCGGTCGCGGTAGCGGTCGACGGTGAAGTCGGGCACGATCCAGATCACCTTGCGTAGGAAGACTACGACTGCGCCGATGTCGTAGAAGGCCATCCGTAGCGTCTTGTGCCGCAAAGTCGATAACGTCGAGGCCGGTCGCCTCCGCCGCTGCCCGGGCGCGCTATGGGCTGCGTGAGTTGGTCACCGGCCGCGGGCCCATCAGAAATCGGTGAGCTGACCTGGGGTTTGCTGGTGGACCTAATCACACGTTACTCGAACAACGGAACTGTACTGGATGATCTTAGACAGGCCCGCGAGGGGGTCCTGTCACGGGCTGAGGAGGACGAGCCTGAGCTGGGCGGGGAGTACCGGGCGAGCGGGCCGCCGCGGGCGGTTGCTGCCCGTCTGACGGCCGAGGGCGTACAGGCGGTGGTGGACGGCTACCGGGCTGGGGAGACCGCCCGCGAGCTGGCTGAGCGGTTCTCGATCAGCGAGAGCAGCGTCAAGCGCCTGGTCCGCCAGGCCGGGTGCCGGAAGCGGCGTGTCCCTACGAACTGACGTGCCACTTCCTGCTGGTTGGTAGCTCGCGCACCGCGATGATCGCTTCCGACCGGGGTATCGGATTCTGATCATTCCAGCGGGGGCAGGTACGACCACAGGTAGGTGCCGGAGGGCGTGGTCGCGGCGAGCGCGGACCTCTCGGGCACCCAGGCGCACCCGGTCACCCGATCGTTGACCGTGATACCGGCGAGGCAACGGCCGGTACGCAGGTTCCAGACACGTACGGTGTGGTCCCAGCCGCCGGTCGCAACCAGGGACCCGTCCGGCGAGACCGCCACCACCTCGACCGGGCCGGTATGGCCGGTGAGCACGTGCACCGTGGCACCTGTCGCGACGTCCCAGACGCGGACGGTGTGATCCCAGCTCCCCGACACGATGAGCCCGTCGTCCTGGGTGATCGCGAGGGTACGGACCATATAGCTGTGCCCCCGTAGCACGTGCCAGGCTTCTCCCGACGGCATCTGCCACAGCCGGATCACGCCCTCGTCGTCCGAACTGGCCAGCCACCGCCCGGCGGAGGAGACAGCCAGTGCGCCCACGCATTCGGAATGGCCGGTGCAGGTGCTCAGCGGAGCTCCGGTGCCGGTGTCCCAGATTCGGACCCGGGGGTCGAGGCCGGAGCTGGCGAACCAGCTACCGTCGGGCGCAAGGGCCAGCACTCTGATCCGGTCCTGGTGCCCCTGCCAGGCATGGGTTTCGGTGAACCGCTGTGAATCCCACAGCCGCAGGTAGCCGTCGGAACCGCCGGTGATGATCACTTGGTCGGTGGCTGCCAGCGACTCGATCTCCGGCTGGAGCATGCCGAGGTGGCGGCCGGTGCTCGTATCCCAGACATCGGCGACGTAGTACCGGCCGACGGCGCCCAGTCGCCGGCCCTGGTCCCACACCGCGACCGTGCTCGATTTATAGGCGTCCATCTGCCGGAGGACGGCGCCGGTGGTGACATCGCGCAGCCGGATGACGTGGCCGGCCGCCACCCAGCCGCCGCGAGGATGTACTCCGAGTGCGTATCCGCCGTCGCCGCTGTCGTCTCGGTCGGTCCCGGTTGCGGTCAGATCCCAGATGCGTAGCGTCTGGTCGCAGCTGCCGGTCACCACGCGCCGGCCGTCCGGGAGGAAGGCGGCGCAGGTGACACCGTTGGTGTGCCCGTCGAGGGTGTGCCGCAGGGCGCCCGTTGCCGCGTCCCAAACCTTTACGGTGTTATCCCAGCCTCCAGTGACGATCAGGCTGCCGTCTGGGGAGATCGCGACGGCGTTGATCCCGCGGTCTCCGTGGTAGAGCCGGTGCGTCGTCTGCAACGTCGCCGTGTCCCAGATCAGGACGACGCCGATGTTGCTGGTGCAGCTCACCGCCCAACGCCCACACGGCGAGATCGCGACCGCCTCGACCGGGCCGACCAAACGCTCCCCCCAGGGCCCGTGACGATTGAGCCCAGCATGGTCGGTAAATGTGCCCCGGACCCGGTGATCGTCGAGGTCAACGAGGTGGACGAGGGAATCACAGCTGCCGACAGCGATCCAGTTGCCGCCCGGCGCGACCGCAAGCGTGTTGACCGCCGGTGACGGCACCCCCTTCCTCCGGAGCCGGGCCAAAGTCTGCCGGATCTGATCGAGTAGGCCATACCCGCGGTAGACGACCGAACTCGAACCGGCCGCCGGGTGCCAGGCACGTACCGTGCCATCATCGCTCCCGGTGAGTAGACCGCCATCCGGCAAGGCGCGAACCGCTGTGATGATCTTGTGCCCGCGCAGGACGTACCGGACGGTGCCCAGCGTCGCGTCCCAGACCCGCAGGTACCCGTCGTAGCCGCCGCTCGCGATCCAGTCACCGTCCGGGGACGCCGCGACGTCTGCGAGGTAGTGCGTGTCGCCGGTCAGCACCAGCCGTGGCGCGCCGGTCTCGGTGTCCCAGACCCGGACGACGGCGTCGTGGTCAGCGGAGGCAAACCAGCTGCCGTCGGCGGCGACGACGATCGCGGAGATGATCGCGGTGTGACCGATCAGGGTTCTCGTCGAGGATCCATCGGTCGGGGGCGGCCAGAGCGGCACCAGGCAACCGGCCTCCCGATCCCGGATAAGAATCTCCGTCTCGATGCCAGGCTCCAGCACGTTCAGCAGGGGGCGAGGTGGCGTCCGCGCTGTTCGGCAGCGGTAGGGCCAGATGCGCCCGTGCCGCGAGGGACCGGGCGATCAACTCGGTCACCGGTGCCGGGACGGTCCGCAGGTCGCTCTCCGCCGCGACCGGCCCGTCCAGGCGTACCCGAAAACGTACCCACCGCAAATCCTGCACCAGCGCGCTCAGCTCGTCGGTGGCGCCGGCCGCCGCGAGGTGATAGGTCAGATTGCGGCGCAGATAGTCGTGGTCGTCGGGAAGCTGCCACCAGCCCTCGTCGGCCATCTCATCGGCGCGGGCCTGTTCCAGCAGGCCCGCGTGCAGCGCGGGCTCGGCATCGTCTACCAGCTGCCGGCGCAGGTACGACCGGACGACGTCGTGCAGGCGCAGATAGGTTCCGTCGTGCACGGACAGCAGCGAGAGCGCCGCAAGCCGGCTCAGGAGGGCACCGCTCGCGGCAGGGCTGAGCCCGGCCGATCCGGACCACAGCATCCGAACGACGGCCAGCGGGATGCGGTCGTTGTCGCGGAAGATGCTCAGCTCGCGGCACCGTTGCCGGTGCTCCGGATCGAGGCGCCCCAAACTGGCCTCGATCGTGCCGGCCACGAGCCGGCCCCGGAACGCGTCCCGCGACATCTCGTCCAGGCCGGTGGGTCCGAGCTCCTGCAGCAAGGCGAGGTGCGCATTCACCGCGTCCCGGGCCGGTGCTCCGTGCCGGATCACGTCGGCGACCGCGGCGCCGATCAGCGACAGCAACAGTGGCCATCGGGCGGCGCTCTGGATCAGCGGGCCCACGGCTGTGTCGCCCAAGCCGATCCAGTGCCCGAGCAGCTGCTCGGCCTGGACCGTCGACATCTCGCCGACCTCAATCCGCGGAGTGCCGGCCGGCAGCAGCCGAGGCACACGGGTGGTCACCAACCGAGAGCACTTCCGGCCACCCTGCAGGAACGGGGCGAGATGCTCGGCGGTCCAGACGTCGTCGATCACCAGCAGGACCGCCGGTCGGGTATCGAGGAGCTGGCCCAACCGGAAGGACGCCTGGCCGGGGTCGCTGAACTCCGGCCGCTCACCGGAGATCACCTGTGCTAGGAACGCCAGCTGGCCGGTGAGGTCGGCGGCCGACGGGTTCTCGCCGACCGTCACCCACAGCACGCCGCCACGGAACCTCTCGCGGATCTCTGGCAGGCGGCAGATCGCCTGTGCCAGGGTGGTCTTGCCGAACCCGCCCGCGCCGACCAGCGCGACGGTTCCCGGCAGGCTTCTGATCACGGCCGACACCAGGTCGGGGCGGGGCACGAACGGCTGCTCGGCGGTCTCCACCATCCAGGGTGCTCCTTCATCCGCGGTGGCGCGGCTGCGGCGCGAGCGGGCTAGCAGTCCGGCGAGAGCCGCGAGGCCCACCGCGCTCACCAGCGTGGCGAAGAAGATCGCGTTGTCGTTGCGCAGGCTCTGCTGGCCCGCATCGTCGCCACGCGGCCACCCGAACCGGTTCCACAGCCACCAGGACCCGGCGGAGGCCAGTAGTACCGCCCCGAGCGCGGCAAGTCGACGCATGGCAGTGGATCGTAGTTGCTCAGCCGACGCGAGGCCGGTCAGCGCGCAGCCCGTAGAAAGCGAGCGTCGTCACCGTGTCGGCGAGGGCCTCCGGGCTGCCCGGCCCGGGTGGTACCACCGTGAGCGAGTTGATCATGCCGAAGAGCAGTCGGGGCGGCGGCCGGGTCGACGTCGGCGCGCACTCATCTCAAGCATGACCGTACGGTCAACTGTGTCCTGGCAGGCACGCTCCAGCCGGCGGCGAGCCCACGCGCGGCGCCTGCGGCTTGTCTTTGGCCGATCTGCCGCGCGTCAGCCGGCCACGCCCCTGGGCTTCACTCCACACCCCTTGTGCGCGCCCGGCTGGTGGCACTGGGCCGCACTTCCCGGAGCACGACCGTGCCCGCATCGATCGCCGCGCTCGCCGGTTTCTCACCGCGAGGTGACCAAAGCGGCAGACCTCTACAGACAACTCCGGTGCGGTCTGAACGGCTGGAAGGGATACTGGTGATGAGGAGACACGATGGCTGATCTCAACGCCCGCGATCGTGAGAAGGCGCTTGCCAACGACGCGACTGCCCGGCTGGGAACCTTCGTCCTGCGAGCGCGCCGGGTTGAGGAGCACTCGCTGGCTGCCGACCGTCAGAAACTTCTGATGTGGGCACAAGGACGGGCAAATCTCATCATCCGTACGGACGGCCCGAACGAGCTTGTCTGGGACCTTCCGGAAGAGGAGGCGCTGGACTCCCTCGCAGCCCGGTGCCGCCCGTTCATCCTCAGCCGGGAGTCGGTCTACCACGCGAGCGTCATGAAGGCGCTCGGCTACCTACTGCGCGATCATGAGCCGCTGAAGCAGGACCTACAGGGACTCAAGGTGTCCTGGAAGCGCCTGGATCCTTCAAGCACGAACGCGCTCGGCTTCGACTCCCAAACCGGACCGGTTGGCGGAAGGCTCGGCCCGCCGGTCACCGACATCACGCTGGCCTACGGATGGCTCTACGGTGACCTCGTACACGCCGACGACATCACCGACCGCGTCGGAAACCACGACATCGACGCCCGGTACCAAGGCGCCTCGCTGGTCATCGCCGCCGTAGCAGTGCATGCCATCAGCACGCTCAACCTTGTACGCCGCGCCCACACCGACGGTTTGCTTCACCTGGACCCGGATCTGTTTACCGCCCGGGTGACGGCCCGCACCGAAAGTACGCTCACGCTCACAGGGGTCGCATCGGCACCGGTCGGAACCTCACGCGAACAGCTGGAAGCGCTGCTGGACCCGCCCACCACCCCATCAGGAGCGGACAAATCGGGCAGCTGACCCGGCCAGGCGGCCAAGCGACGCCGCCAGGCACGTCGCGGTAGCGTCACGGGTCCATGTCGGTGCTGAGGCGTACCCTCGTCGCGGTTGCTGATATGTTTGCCGACACGGTCCTTCGTGCCGCGTCGGGCGATGGAGGGCTGACGTGGACAGTGGATCGGTCGATGTTCCCGACCTCGCCAACATGGTAGAGGGTCAGGCCGACGCTGCTGTTCGGATGGCATTGGTCCAGACCGCCGATGGTTGGCAGATCATGCATGCCGAGGTGACCCTCAGCGGCCCTCGGCCAGCACAAGCCCGGACCTGGCGGTACGCAGACGAGATCCTGCTCGAACGACTACTACCAGGCCCGGCCGTCGCGTCGCTACTGCGCGGGGATGTGCAGGATCTCGACGGACTCGCGGTCTTCGCGCCAGCTCCACCGCCCAACTGCACCTTTCAACGGCTTGCCGGGCACAGCCGGTGGCGACATGTGGTCCTTCCGTGGCCAAGAACCGAGTGGGAGGTAAGCCGGCCGGAGTCCATGGTCAACCGAAACGGCGGAGTGCGGGTGGGGGATGGGCCACCGTTCGTGAACTTCGAGGCTGCGTTCAGCTCCTTCTTCTACGGCGCGCTACCCACCAACATGGCTGGCCAGCAGCCCCTGTGGCGGATCCTCCGGGTTGACCAGCGGGCGTGGCTACACCGGGTCACCATCGGCCCCGACGCAATGACGGTCATGGTTAGGGGCGCGAGCATCGACGATGTCGTTCTCGAACTCAGCACACCGACCGGCCATCTGACCCGCGCGGTTGGCCGCACCGGCAAGCTCCGCGTCCCGGCTACCCAACGGGCTGACCCCCAGCAGCCTGCTACTACTTCGCCACGGCGATGACTGGCTGGACTACCGCTACTTCATCTCACCCGCCCCGACGACCGAACACGACGCCTCGGTGGTCTGGAACCAACCAGGCGCCGACGTGGCAGTGCTGGTGGCCGGCGGTGAAGGGCCGCGAGTGGAGTTCAAGCAGGAGGTGCCGACCAGGACCGAGTCCAAGAAGAACGTGCTCAAGACCATCGCCGCGTTCGCGTCCGGTGACGGCGGCACCGTCGTGTTCGGCGTCGACGACAACGCCCAGGTAGTGGGAGTCGATCCTGCTGCATTGGACCAGTACCAGGTCGCGGTCAGCCACATGATTCGGAACTCGATCGAGCCAGAACCGCCGCACAGCCTGCGGGTGGAACAGGTAGACGGCAAGACAGTCCTGCTGGTGGAGGTGACAGCCGGCGGGCGGTGGTTTGCGCTCAACCCGGACAAGCCGGAGTTTCACCTCCGGCGCGGGGCCAGTACGATGCCTGCCCGCCTGGGTGAGATCGCTGCGGGGTTCTCGCCACCCACGGCGCTGGCTCGGACGTGGTGAACGCCGCGGACGCGCTGCGCCCGACACGGCGCAGATCGCGGAGAGTGTCCTCCACGCTCCGACCAGATCGCGGCGGAGAATACGTGGAAGCGGGTCGGTAACCGTGGGAGGAGGCCGCCGTCCATGGCCAGCAAGGCGCCATCGGGCACCAGCCCGTACGCCACCGCGGGCGGCGGTGTCGTGCTGGAGCACCACTACGCGGGCTCGATCCTGGCGGCGCTGCTGCTTGGGCAGCCGGTAGACGGCTTGGGCGAGGACTGCCAGCCAGTCGAGGTCGGCTTCCAGCAGGAGTCCGAATCGCCCGTTGACGACCTCGCGGTCCGCGGAGAACATCCAGGCGGCGGTCGCACGTTGCGTGTTGCTTCCCGCCGTCGCCCGGTGCTGGGCGCCAGCAGCGAGCCGACGGTGAAGTTGTTCGTGGACTACCTGCGGGTGGTCCTGGCAGAGCCGGCGGCACTGGCGGCTGACCGGCTGCGTCTCGGCCTGGCAGTCGCTGGCCCACATGGTCCGGCCACACAGCTCGCCGAGTTGACCGAGATCGCCCGGACGCAGGAGACAAACGAGGCATTCCGCAGCGCTGTCCGAGTGCCAGGTACGCACCCCAGAGCAACCAGAGACCGGTTGGCCAACGTTGACCAGATGGTGAAGGCGGCACTGGGTAGGCCCGGTGCGCCAGACCCGAACGGGCTTGCGGTCGAAGAGCTGTCCTGGCGGCTGCTCGCCGGCCTGTACGTCATCCAGCACCAGCTCGAGGGCGACGTAGCCCCGGGCCGCACCCAGCTCGTGGCCAGGCTCCAGACCTTGGCTGGCGACGTGACGACCGCTGACCGGCTACGCCGTCGACTCAACGATCTCGCCTCAACCTATGCCACGCGCGCCGGTGGCGTAACCCAAGCGATGCTCCGCCGCGATCTTCAGTCGTTCGGCAAGCTCGGAGCTGCGCCCGCCTTCGAGACCACACGCGGGGCGTTCGACCTTCTCGAACAGGAACTACGACGCACGACCCACACATCACTGCTACCACCGGGCGGCCCGTCGGTCACTTTGGATCGCTCACAGCAGCAGCGTGCCCTTCAAGCAACGATCTCGCAGGCGCCCGCTGGGACGGTGGTGCTGGTCCGTGGCGAGCCGGACGTCGGGAAGTCGGCACTGAGTCTCGGCGCCATTGACGCCATCCGTTCCGACGGCAGTGCCGCGCTTGCCCTGAGTATGCGCGACGTACCCAGCTCGGTCCTGGCTCTACGGAACCAGCTCGGCGCGACGCCGGCGGATCTACTCGCGACCGCCCCCTCTGCTCCGGTGAACCTGCTCCTACTCGATGGTGCCGAAACGGTC
This sequence comes from Haloechinothrix sp., assembly GCA_050701115.1. GTDB lineage: Bacteria > Actinomycetota > Actinomycetes > Mycobacteriales > Pseudonocardiaceae > JBOHER01. The sequence goes on from JBOHER010000197.1 coordinate 14,179, forward strand.
CAGGAAGGCCAAGGCGACCCTCTGGGCACGCTGGTGGCCGCGGCCACAGGGGTCGGGATGACCCCAGTGGTGGTGGTCCGCGACGACGCGGCCGGCGCGGTTCGGGAGCTGCTGTCACAAGACCACGGCGAGCCGGTCGAGTTCGTCGTCCGCGCCTTGGCGGACACGGAGATGGCCACGCTCACCGAGGCCCTACCCGCGCTGACGCCGCTTGCTGCCGATCCACGAAGCCGGTGGCTGCTACGACGCCTTGGCCTCGTTGAGCTGCTGCTACAGGCCGTGACACGCGGTGCCGACCTGCCGACATCGCTCTCGTCGGAGGCGGAGGTCTTCGCCACGACCTGGTTCAGCCTTATCCGTAGCAGCGAACGAACCGTCGACGGTGTGGCGCCAGACGATCGCCAAGCCGCCGCAGCAGCGGTCGCCTACCAGCTACTCACTGGGCAGCGCCGAGATGGTGTTCCCGGCCGGGCGCTGTCCGCGCTACGCGCGGATGGCGTGCTGTCATCACGCGACAGGGCAGCCGTCTGGTGGTCGTCCGACCGTTTCGCCTCCGACATCCTGAGGGACTATGCCACCGCGCATCTGCTACTGGCGGAGGGCTTGCAGGTGCTGGTGACATCGACCGCGCCGCGGTGGGCCATCCGGGCGACACGGCTGTTCTGCCAGGCTCGTCTGTCCGAGGCAGCCCAGGGTCCTCCAGGCAGCCTCGCCGCAGCGTGGAACGAGCTGCGCAACCAGGTGGCCGAGCTGGTTGCCAGGCACGGCGCCCGGTGGGGGGAACTGCCGTGGGAGGCGCTGCTGACCGCGGGCTGGGCCGGCCAGGCGTTGACCGAGCTGACCGAGCATCTCGTCGCGGACGAGAAGCTACGCGACGAGGCGATCCGCTGCCTGAGACTGCGCTTCACCGATGCGGGCGCGTGCGATCCGCTGATCGGCGTCCCGATGGTGGACTGGCTCGTCAACCATGCTCCCGATCTTGGCGAGCCACGCGGTGGTCGTGACAACCCTGCCGACGAGTTGATCGTTTCGTGGCTGCGCGGGGTCGGCCGACGTGAGCTGGAGGATTCTGCGGTGACCGAACATCGGGAGCTGCGAGTCCGTGTCCGCGACTTTGTACTAGGCCGGTCCCCGACGCGGCGCGACCCGGTGCTGTTGGAGTGTCTGGCGCTGCTGGGAAGCGACAGCAACAACGAGAGCGTCGACTTGCTCCGTGGCGTGGTACGGGACGCGCCCGGGTTTCTCGCCCCGGTAGTGGAAAGCATGGATGTGGCCGTGCTTCTCGCGGCTCGGGACCCTGGTTTGCTGGCCGATCTCGCCGAGGCCTACTACATTGAGAAACCATCGAAAGGCAGGTGGCATGGCGCGATCCACGATGACGGGATTCGACGCCACCACGGTGGCGGCCTTCGTGATCCTATGGCCGCCTGGTATCGAGGCCCGTTCTTCCCTCTATTGAGGGCAGACCTTCGCCGCGGATTGGCTCTGATCAACCGGATGCTGGATCATGCCGCGCGACGCCGCATGGCGACTTTGGCCCCTTCGCGCCATAGCCGAGGCATGGAGGTCTCCGACCAAGATCCGGTGCTGCTGGATCTGCTCGGGATGGGGACCAGACCATACATTGGCGACAGCCATGTGTGGGCGTGGTACCGAGGATCGGCGGTGGGACCCTATCCGTGCGTGAGCGCACTCGTCTCGTTGGAGATGGTGATTGACGAGCTTGTTGCCCACATGGGTGTTCCTGCCCGGACAGTGGCGACGATCCTGCTCAAGGAGGCCACCACGCTGGCGACACCCGGCCTTGTTTTCGGCTTCCTTACCAGGCACCTTGAGCTTGTCTCCGATGAGCTCGATGGCTTCCTCACCGACCCCAACGTCTGGGAACTGGAGTTCAGCAGGGCGGTCGCCGAGGGGAGTGTCCATGTCCAGGGACCAGATCCCGCCGACCTTGCTGGCCGTGATCGGCGGAAATGGACACCGCGTGAGGTGGCTGCCAACCTGGTGATCGCCGCCGTCAACCAGGGCGACGCGGCAGCGGTCGACCGGCTGGCTGCCGTGGGCGGACGTTTGGTGGAGGCTGCCGGAGGCGAGCAGGCTCCGCCGCAGGTGCGGCAGTGGGCGGCGCATCTCGACTGGAACACCTACTCGGCACACCGCGACGGCGACAACATTGTGCTTCAGGCCACCGTGCCAGACGACGTGGCCCAGGCTCTCGCGCCTGGCCAGACCAACTCAGACCGGATAGCCGAGATGTACCGGTTGCAGAACCGCTACCGCGTCCGGTCCGTCACGCCGTATCAGCCGGCCCTCGCCAAGATTCCAACCGAGACAGAACTGCGACGGGACATCCAGGTCGCCCTGAGGCTGCCGGACGAACTGCCGGCCGAGCCACTCGACATGGTACGAACCGCGGTCGCTGGAGTCGCCGCCGCCGTGCTGAACGCCCCCAGCAGCCAGCCGGTGGACGCCTCAACGGTTACGTGGGCCACCAACATTCTGGTCGACAGCGCTCGCAACCCATACCTAGACCGCTTCGCCAGCCCGGAGTCAATCTTTCCAAACGGCGCCGACCGCCAGGCCGCTCTCGCCCTCCCGCTTGCATTTCACCTCGCTGTGGCACCTGGAGACGCTCTCCCTGAGACCGATGACGACCTCGTCGACCACCAGATCGGAGCCGCGCTGGAGGCCTCCACTACCAGCCTGTCCGACGAGGTCCGCCTCTACGGCGCCGAAGGGCTACGCCGCCTGTGGCAACAACCGTGCCAGGGATTCGGCAGTACGCGCTGTTACCACGAGATCGGCTGGCGGGCAGTCGAAGCCGGGACGCGAGACGTGGCGCTCGGCCCGTACGACGAGAATACGCAACAGCGGCCACGTCAAACGCTGGCGGGCGACATCCCGGCTGCCCTCAACGGCCGACCGGACGACGACCTCATGCTTCCCAGCGTCGCGCCGGCGGCCATTTCCGTGCTTGAGGCTGCCACGTCAACCTGCTGCGTACGCGACCAGGCAAGGCAGCTCCTCCCCGCCGTCTTGAATGCGTACATTCGGGCGGCCCGCCACTGGTCGTCGAACCACTACGACTGGCGCAGTGAGCGGCACGCGGCGTTCGCCGCCGCCATGCTTCGCTATGCGGAAGACCAGGAGGCGGCCCCGCTCGTGGACGTCGCCCAGGAACTCGCCAGCGTCCCCGACGCGTTGGCGCAGTTCCTCAAGGCGCTCACCCTTGCCGCCACCTACGACCACACCCTGGTCGCAGCGCTCGGCCGAGCATGGCCACAGCTCATGGCGGTCGGGCTCACCGCCGCCACCCAGCCGGACGCGGACCGGTTCGGATACGAACACCTCATTCAGAGCCTCGTCCCAGACCCCACCGTATTCCCG
>JBOHER010000198.1:0-4381 GCA_050701115.1 Haloechinothrix sp.
CTCAAGGCCACCTTCAGCTCGCCCCGCAGCCCCCACCTCGCTGTGTGTCACAGTGCGCGGCGTGATTACCTGGTTGGTGTGAACCATCCCCGATTCGCGCTGAGCCTGTCGCTGCGGAGGCTCGCGGTGCGGCCGCGCTCGGTCGCGCTGCTGGCCGCGATACCGGTGCTGGCGCTGTTCGTCGGAATCGTCGGGTGGCTGTTCGACTGGCGACTCGGCGTGGACAGTGCTGTCTACCGGGCGGGTGCGCTGACGCTGCTGGCCGGTGAGCCGCTGTACGACACGACCACCCTGGGACCAGAGCCCTGGTGGGCGTTGCTGCCGTTCACCTATCCGCCGACCGCCGCGTTGCTGTTCGTGCCGCTCGCGCCGTTGCCGGTGCAGGTGGCCTGGGGGGTGCTCGCGGCTGCCTCGATTCTGGCGATGGCGCTGGTCATCAGGATCACCATCGCAACCCTGCCTCGATCGCCGCTCGCGGTGAGCTGGTGGGCGTCGCCCGCACGGGCGACGTTGCTGTTCGCGGTTGCCCTGCTGGTGATCGAGCCGGTCTGGCGCACGATCTTCCTCGGTCAGATCAACCTGATCCTGATGGCGTTGATCGTGCTCGACTTGCTGGTGATCTCCGCCCGGCCGAACCGTTTCGGCGGTGTGCTGGTGGGCATCGCGGCCGCGGTCAAGCTGACACCGCTGATCTTCGTGCCGCATCTGCTGTTCACCGGCCGCTGGCGGGAGGCAGTGCGTGCGCTGGCCACCTTCGCAGCCCTGCAGGGCCTGATGTTCCTGCTGATCCCATACGACGCCATGCGGTTCTGGGGCCACGCGGTGTCCGATCCCGGCCGGACCGGTCCGATCCACTGGGCGGGCAACCAGTCGCTCAACGGCCTGGTCAACCGGCTGTCCGACCTCGCGCCGTGGTCGCTCGCGGTGGCCGTGGGTATCGGCGCCGTCCTGGCCGGGCCTGCGGTATGGCTGATGCTGCGCTTCCACCGCAGCGGCCGTGCCCTGCCGGCGTTGCTGGTCACCGCTTTCTACGGCCTGCTGATCTCGCCGGTCTCCTGGTCGCACCACTGGGTGTGGGCGGTTCCGCTGATCGTCCTGTTGGTTTCCCGGCTGCCGCAGACAACCCCGGCGACCGCGGCCCGACGCTGGCTCGGCACCGGGGTGATCGTGGCGGTGTTCATCAGCTGTGTGCTGCTCGCCTTGCCGAACGGGCGCAACCTCGAACTGCACTGGGACTTCTGGCAGTACCTGCTGGGCAGTGTGTATCTGCTGGTGCCCGCGGTGCTCGTGCTCGTGCTCGCGATCCGGTGGGCGATGCGAGGCAGAACGGCACGAGTGGAGCACGACCAGGTACCGGCACGGGTAACCGAACACGCTGGGTAGTCTGATCAGTCGTACCCATACGCTTCGACCAGGGGAAACGCACCCAAGCCCATGGACACATACACCGGTCTTCCCATCGTCGGCATGGTCGGCGGTGGACAGCTGGCCAGGATGACCCACCAGGCCTCCATCGCGCTTGGCCAGTCGCTACACGTGCTCGCCGCCGGCGAGAACGATTCGGCGGGGCTCGTCGCGGGCAAGGTGGTGATGGGACACCACGCCGACCTCGACGCCCTGCGGTCGTTCGCCGCCGGGGTGGATGTGCTGACCTTCGACCACGAGCACGTGCCCGGCGAGCATCTGCGCGCGCTGGTCGACGCCGGCGTGGTGGTCCGGCCGGGCCCCGACGCCTTGCTGCACGCGCAGGACAAGCTGGTCATGCGCCAGCGGCTGGCCGGGCTCGGCGCTCCATCACCGGCGTTCAGCGCGGTGACCTCGGCCGCCGACCTCATCGCCTTCGGCGACACCGTCGGCTGGCCGGTCGTGCTCAAGGCGGCGCGCGGCGGCTATGACGGCAAGGGCGTGTGGATCGTGGACACCCCTGCGGATGCCTGCGCCCTGGTGACCGAACTACTCGACGCGGGAACCCCGCTGCTGGTGGAGGAGAAGGTGGCCATGCGGCGCGAGCTCGCGGCGTTGGTGGCTCGCTCGCCGTTCGGGCAGGGAGCCGCGTGGCCGGTGGTCGAGACGGTACAGAGCGACGGGATCAACACCGAGGTGCTCGCTCCCGCACCCGAACTGTCCGCCGACGACGCGCACCGGGCACAGGAACTGGCCCTGCACATCGCCGCTGAGCTGGGCGTGGTCGGATTGCTCGCGGTGGAGCTGTTCGAGACCGACCGGGGTGTCCTGGTCAACGAACTCGCGATGCGGCCGCACAACTCGGGGCACTGGACCATGGACGGCGCGCGCACCTCGCAGTTCGAGCAGCATCTGCGTGCCGTGCTGGACTACCCGCTCGGTGCGACTGATTCGTTGGCGCCCGCTTGCGTGATGGCCAACGTGCTGGGCGCGCCGGACAAACCGACGATGGGCCCCGACGAACGCTTGCATCACCTGTTCGCGCGGTTTCCCGATGCGCACGTGCACTTGTACGGCAAGGAAGAGCGACCCGGACGCAAGCTGGGACACGTGAACTTCCTTGGCGACGACTTCAAGGATCTGTCCGAGCGAGGCAAGCTCGCCGCGCACTGGATGTCGTACGCGGTCTGGCTCGACGGTTACCAAGTGCACTGAATGAAAGTCGCGGGCGACTTTCCCGCACCCGAACGGAGAAGAGGTCCCGAATGGCGGAGTCCACCGCGCCAGCGGTCGGCGTGATCATGGGTAGCGACTCGGACTGGCCGGTGCTCGAGGCCGCCGGTGCCGCGCTGGCCGAGTTCGACGTGCCTTACGAGGTGGGCGTGTACTCCGCCCACCGCACCCCGCAGCGCATGCTGGACTACGCGCGCTCCGCTGCCGACCGCGGCCTCAAGGTGATCATCGCCGGGGCTGGAGGGGCCGCGCACCTGCCCGGCATGGTGGCATCCGCGACCGTGCTGCCGGTGATCGGCGTGCCGGTGCCGCTGAAGTACCTGGACGGTCTCGATTCGCTGCTGTCGATCGTGCAGATGCCCGCCGGGGTGCCGGTGGCGACGGTGTCGGTCGGTGGGGCGCGCAATGCGGGCCTGCTGGCCGTGCGCATCCTGGCCGCGAGCGACGCGGGCCTGCGTGACCGGATGGCGGGATTCCAGGCGGACCTCGAGCAGTTGGTAGTGGCCAAGGACGCGGCGCTGCGCGAGCGTGCGTTCGGTCACTGACCTGCTTACCGTGGGTGCGCTCATGTGACGAATCGCAAGTTCCGAGGTAGGTGAACGAACGATAACATGAGTCGGCTGTTTGTTCCGATCACGAATGAGGTGGCGTAAGTGACCGAGCTGTACCAGCTCGCCGAGGAGCACGACGAGTTGCGGGCAGCGGTGCGGGCCCTTGCCGAGAAGGAGATCGCCCCGTACGCCGCCGACGTCGACGAGCACGAGCGGTACCCGGTTGAGGCGCTTGAGGCGTTGAACAAGTCGGGCTTCAACGCGGTGCACATTCCGGAGGAGTTCGGCGGTCAGGGGGCGGATGCGATCGCCACCGACATCGTGGTGGAGGAGGTCGCCCGGGTGTGTGCGTCCTCCTCGCTGATTCCCGGGGTCAACAAGCTGGGCACGATGAACGTGATCCTGGGTGCTGGCGAGGACCTCAAGCGCAGGGTGCTCGGAGATGTGGCCGCCGGTGCGATGGCCTCCTATGCGCTCTCCGAGCGGGAGGCGGGTTCCGACCCGGCCTCGATGCGCACGCGGGCCCGGCTGGACGGCGATCACTGGGTGATCAACGGGACGAAGTGCTGGATCACCAACGCGGGAATGTCCAGTTGGTACACGGTGATGGCGGTGACCGATCCGGACGCGGCCAGCCCGGCCGCGGGCATCTCGGCGTTCGCGGTGCACAGGGACGATCCCGGCTTCTCGGTCGGCCCGAAGGAACGCAAGCTGGGTATCAAGGGCTCGCCCACGCGCGAGATCTACTTCGAGAACTGCACCGTCCCGGCGGATCGGATCATCGGGGAGCCGGGTCAGGGCCTGAAGCGGGCGTTCACCACACTGGATCACACCCGGCACACCATCGGCGCGCAGGCGCTGGGTATCGCCCAGGGTGCGCTGGACGCGGCGATCGCCTACGTCAAGGACCGCCAGCAGTTCGGCAAGGCGATCGCCGAGTTTCAGGGCGTTCAGTTCATGATCGCTGACATGGCGATGAAGGTGGAGGCCGCCCGGCACCTGGTCTATGCCGCCGCGGCGAAGGTGGAGCGCGGCGACGCGGACAAGACCTTCGCTTCCAGCGCGGCCAAGACCTTCGCCTCGGATGTGGCGATGGAGGTCACCGTGGACGCCGTTCAGCTCTTCGGCGGTGCGGGCTACACCCGGGACTTCCCGGCCGAGCGGATGATGCGGGACGCGAAGATCACCCAGAT
>JBOHER010000199.1:0-9394 GCA_050701115.1 Haloechinothrix sp.
CTCAAGGCCACCTTCAGCGCGCTGCGCCGCGGCAGATCTGTGCCACGCTGCACTCGTGCGCGAGGCGAGCAATGCGGCGATGATCGTGGTCGGATCGGCCAACATGGACCTGGTGGTGCCGGTTGAGCGCAGGCCGGGGCCCGGCGAAACCGTGCTGGGCGGAGACACCACATCGGGACCGGGCGGAAAGGGCGCCAACACCGCCGTCGCCGCGGCCCGGCTCGGTACCAGGGTCGCCATGCTCGGCGCCGTTGGCCGGGACCCACACGGGGATCAGCTGCTTGCCGCCCTGCGGGCCGCGGGGGTGGACACCGCCCTGATCCGGCGCAGCGCCCATCCGACCGGCGCTGCCTACATCACCGTTACGCCGGACGGCGAGAACTCCATCGTGGTCTCCCCGGGTGCGAACGCCCAGGTCAGCGAGGATGACGTGGACGAAGCCGGGGAGCTCATCGGCAACGCCGCTGTGCTGTTCTCGGTGCTCGAAGTGCCGCTGGCCACGGTGGACCGGGTGGCGCGCATTGCCGCTGACGCCGGTGTGCGGATGGTGCTGAACGCGTCCCCGGTCGCCCGGGTGCACCCCGGCACGCTCGCGGTCACCGACCCGCTGATCGTCAACCAGCACGAAGCCGCCTGGCTACTCGGCGACCCTTGGGTGGACCCGGCTGCGCACGACCCGGCGCGGCTGGCCACCGCCGTGCTCGCGCTGGGTCCGCGCTCGGTGGTGGTGACGCTCGGTGCCGATGGCGCGCTCGCCGCCGACGCGGACGGGGTGACGCACGTGCCCGCGCCGCAGGTCACCGCCGTGGACACCACCGGAGCGGGGGACGCCTTCGCCGGTGCGCTGGCCGCGGCGCTCGCCTGCGGGTCGTCGTTGCGGGCCGCCGCGGAATTCGCCGTCCGAGTGGCCGCGTACTCGGTGACCAAACCAGGCGCGCAGAGCTCGTACCCGGACGCCGACGAGATCAGCCGCGACCCCGCCAGCGGTGCCGCGGATTCCTGATGGTCAGGTTCCCGCCGTGCACTCGGCCGGACAGTACGATGCGGGGCATGCCCGGCTTGCCGTTGGAACCGGTCTTGTCTGCCATAGACCCGTACTTGACGTCGGTGATCGCGTTGATGTCGATCGCGGCGCGTTCCGGAATGGTGACCTCCACCGAACCCCACTTGGTGTCGAGTTCGACATAGACCACCGGGGTGCCGATCTGGGCTTCGGTGAAGTCGAGCTCGGTATTTCCGTACTTGTTGCGGATGACCAGCCGCTCGGGCACAACCCACCGCCCATTGCGGGTCACCGTCGAATAGTGGCCGGTGAGCTCGAGGCGGTCACCGGAGAGCGGGATCGGGGCAGCACCGGGCCGGGGCGCGTCGCGATGCACGAGGCCAGGTAGGTCGGCGAGCACGATATTCAGTTCACCGCGGGTGGCCGCGGCATAGGCGATGTCGGCGCGCTCGGTGAACTCGTCGAGGTCGATCAGCCCGCGGCCGATCGCCTTCTGCAGCAGCCCCACCACGTGTTCGCGTTCGGCGTCGGACACCCGGATGTCGCGTGCGCTCACCGAACCGGCCTGGTGCTCGGTCTCGGCCATACCGTCGATGCTAGGGATCCAGCGGCACTTTCGGATCAGGGAAGACCCTGACCCGACCCTGACCCGCGGGAAGTTGCGTCGACTCTCGCTACGCCTCGTCGGCGTCCAACCCGTGCTCGATGGCATAGCGGGCCAGCTCGACCCGGTTGTGCAACTGCAGCTTGCGCAGCGTGGACTGCACGTGGTTCTCCACGGTCCGGTGCGAGATCACCAGCTTGCTCGCGATCTGCCGGGCGGTGAGTCCCTTGGCGACCAGCCGGAGCACGTCGGTTTCCCGGTCGGTCAGCCGCGGTGCGGCACCGCAGGCATCCGGCGCCGCCGCCATCCGCCGGTACTCACCGAGCACCAGCCCGGCCAGACCCGCTGTGAACACCGGGTCACCTGCCGCGGTGCGGTGCACAGCGTCCACCAGTTCCTGTGCCGATGCGGACTTCACAAGGTAGCCCGACGCACCGGCCTTGACCGCTTCCAGCACGTCGTTGTGTTCCCCGCTGGCCGAGAGCACCAGCACTCTGGTGTCCGGCAGCGCGGCGGTGATCTCGCGGGTGGCGTCGACACCGGATGTGTCGCCCAGGTTGAGGTCCATCAGCACCACATCGGGCCGGACCGCGGTGGCGATACGTACCGCGGCGCGCGCGTCGGCAGCGCTGGCCCGCACGTCGAAGCCTCGCTCGGTGAGGTCCCGCGCCACCCCGTCCCGCCAGATCGGGTGGTCGTCGACCACCATCACCGAGATCGACCCTTCGGTCACCGTCGGGCTCCTTTCCGTCTGCGCTGGTGGCCATTGACCTTGGGACCAAGACGCGGCACGCGCAGTTCCCATTCGGTGCCAGATCCCGGTGCGGTATCGAGACTGATCGTTCCATCCAGCGAACTGACCCGCCCCATGATCGATTGGGCGACACCGAGGCGACCTTCCGCTGCGGCGCGGTCCAGCCTGCCTTCGTCGATCCCCCGCCCGTCGTCCCGCACGCTCAGCACCACCTCGGTGCCGAGGTCCTCGAGAAAGACCCAGGCACGCGCGTCCGGGCCCGCGTGCTGCTCGACGTTGGCCAGCGCCTCGGTCACCACGGCGAGCAGCTCATCCACCGTGTCGGTGGGCATCCGGACCTCGCCCGCAGGCGTGGCCACCTGCACCCGCGGCGCGGTGAGCAGTTGCAGCTGGGCGCGCAGATCGGTGGTACCGGTGTCCGCGCCACCGAGTGGGGCACTGGCCACCAGCGACCGGAGCGCGATCTCCTGCTCGCCTGCCAGCGCCGCCAGTTCGGCTGCTTCACCGCCGAACTCGGCACCGCGCCTGCGCACCCGGGCCAGCACCTGCAGCACGCTGTCGTGGATGGACCGGGCCAGCCGTTCTCGCTCCGCGGTAGCCGCCTCGGTGCGCAACGCCTGCGCCAGCACCACCGCGGCCCGGCGCAGGGCCTGCACGGCCAGCCCGACGATCAGCCCGCTGGCCACGAGCAGCACCCCGTCGCGCACCACATCGAGGTCGACGCGCTGCTGGGCGAACCCAGTCGTGACGGCGACCGCCAGCCCCGCGGCCGCCCCGCCTACCGGCCCGAACCTGACCGCTGCGATCACCGGTGCCGCGCTGACCCAGACGGTGGTGATCAACGGATCGTTCACCGCATACATCGCCTCGGTCAGCAGCAGCGGCGACGTGAGCATCAGCCCGCACACCACCAGCACATCCGCCGCGACCAGCCAACCGCTGCGCCAGCGCTCCGTGGCATAGGCGAGCCCGGTCAGTGCCGTCCAGGCGGTCATCGCGCAGATCACCGTCCAGGCCAGCCACGGTCGCTGATACTCGGGGTGGTGCACGATCACCGCGCCGATGGCGAACAGCAGCGTGATGACCCGCAGCACCAGCGCCCCCCACCACAGGGGCGTCGCCGGATCCCGGGTCAGCACGGTGGCCGTAGTACCGCGAGATGTCATCGTGGCGCCTCGGACTCGCTCTCAGCGTGGTCCTCGGCGTCAGCGCCGTCGCCGGACTCCTTGGTGGTGCCAGGGACCTCGCCTTCCTTGCTCAGCACCGGAACTTCTTCGGGTTCGACGTGCTCGTCGGCGGTCAGCGACCGGACGCCCGCGTTGACCACCGCGAGCAGCGGGACCGAGAGCAGCGCGCCCGCGATTCCGGCGGTCACCAAGCCTGCCGTGATGGCGAGGATGACCGCGAGCGGGTGCAGCCGAACCGCCCGGCCCAGTAGCAGCGGCTGCAGCACGTGTCCTTCCAGCTGCATGACGCCGATGACGATGGCGAGCACGATCAGCGCCTTGACGAACCCGACGGTGACCAGGGCGACCAGTACGGCCACGGCCCCAGTGACCACGGCGCCGATGATCGGCACGAACGCGCCGAGGAATACCAGGGAGGCCAGCGGCACCACCAGCGGAACGCCGAGGATCCACAGGCCGATGCCGATGCCGACCGCGTCCACCACGGCGACTGCCGCGGTCGCGCGCACGTAGCTGACCAGCGAGGCGAAGCCCCGCCGCCCGGCGATGTCGGCCTTGGGCCGGGCCTGCGCCGGAACGATCCGAACCACGAAGGTCCAGATCCGTTCACCGTGGATCAGGAAGAAGATCAGGATGAAGAGCACAAGGAGGAAGCCGGTGACGATCTCGCCGACCACGCCTGCTGTGGTGAGCGCACTGGTGGTGATGGACGCCTGGTTCTCCTGGATGAACCTGATCGCCTGGTCGATGAAGTTCTGGATGTCGTCGGCGCCGAGCGACAGCGGGCCTTCGACCAGCCAGGCCTGGATCTGGTCGAGGCTCTCGTTGAGCTTCTCCTGCAGGGCAGGCAGGCCGTCGGTGAACTGGATGACCACGAAGGTGATCAGCCCGCCCAGCAGTCCGAGGCCGCCGATGAGAACAACGCCCGCGGCCAGCCCCCGCGGGAACCGTGCCCGCATCAACGCATCGACCGCGGGAGCCATCAGTGCGGCCAGCAGCAGGGCGATCGCCAAGGTGATCGCGAGAAGCGACAGGTAGCCGATGGCCCAGATGACCACGGCGAGCGCTGTGACCACGACGAGCAAGCGCCAGGAGAACGCAGCGGCGACCTGAAGTCCCTTGGGCACGAGATCGGTCACCGAATGTTCCGGCACCGGACGGGATGTATGGCCAGCGGTACGCCGCGCCGGCACAGGGTTCTCGCTCACCCCGCAAAGGTATCCGTCCCCGGCCCTGCGCATGTACCGAACGCCGCTGTGACGTCGTTTCGGCGCGCGGACCCGATGTACGTCGATCACATCCAGTTATAGCCGACTGCACTCTGTGTTTGTCACACGATCAGGCGCACTGTTGGTGTGTCGCGTGCGAAACCCCGGCGGGGTTTGACAATCTCAATGGCGAGCACCACGCAGGGTGCGGATTTGAATACGAAGTGCAATCCCCGAAGCAGTCAAACCACGAGTAGTGGCTCTCAGGGTCACGCACGTCCAGATCGGCAACGCAGGGAAGAAATCGGTGACACAGGTGGCATCAGTGAGGTCGGAGCGCGTCAGCCGCGCTTGGCGCTGGTGCACCCGTGCGCTCGTGGTCCTCGCAGGCACAGTCGCGGCCTCGGCGGCCGCCTGGGCGGTGTCCACGGCCAGCGCCGACGCGGTGGGCGCCGAGTCCCCGACCGATGCCCGTCCCGGCGCGGCCGAGCACCGCTGGGCGGAGGCCGACCGCGCGTTCGACGGTATGCGGGACGCGGCCGATGAACACGCGCAGGCGGTGCGCCAGCGCGCCGAGCGTGCCGCCGACGCGGTCCGCGCCGCGAGCGAATCGCACCGGCCTGCCCCTGGCACACCGGCAGAGAGCGGACCGGCAACCGACGAGGGCACCGAGTCGTCGCCAGCGCCGCTCGCCGGGGACGCCGCGACATCTGGCCGGACCGATGCGGGTGGCCAGGCACGCGAACTCGTCGAGGGCCCGATCCACGATCGCTGCGGTGACGCGCTCGAGTTCCTCAGCCGGATCATCGGTTCGCCGGATGACGACATCGACTCGGTCGGCGGCGGTTTCGACGATTCGGCCTGGCGGGATCGTCTCGAGCAGTGGTTCCACCCCGACGTCGACGACATCATCGATGTGCCCGATGACAGCGTCGAGTTCCCGGTTCTTCCCGAGACTTTGCCCGCCCCCGACGACCGGCCCGCCTCAGCGTCCGGTGCGGTCACTACCGACACCACCCAAGCCGCTCCCGAGTCAGTGATCTCGGTGAACGAGAGCGGCACCAGTTCGCGCGGCGCATCGCACAGCCCGCAGCGCGACACCCATGATCTCCCGAGCAACGGCATCCCCATGCGGATGCCCGCCGGTGCGCCAACCGCACCGTTCGGCCCCGCTTCCGGCCACGCAGGCCACGGGAACACCGACGGTTCGACGATTGCCGCCACCTTCGGCTCGGGTAACGCCATGGCCGCCCGCCTCGCGGGCATGGCACTTTCCGGCACCTCTCGCGTGCCGTTCGAGCCGGGCCGCCAGCCCGGTGTCACCCCTGACTGAACGAGCAACTCCAGCGGGGTCGTCGGCTTTCCCTGACGCTGTGGCACTTTTCGTGCCCTGATCGCGCCGATCCCCGCATTCATCCCCGCGGACCTGCAGCCGCGATCCCCACCCGGGTGCCACCTCACCCCGTGGTGCACCCATCACCCCCTTAAGGGAAACAACCAAGAAGGAGAACCTTCAATGCAGAACTGGGCGAAGCGCGGATTCCAGACCGCGCTGGTTACCGGTGGTCTGCTGATGCTGGGAACCGGCATCGCATCCGCCAACGAGAACGTGGACCCAGATCGTCCCGTGAGCCCGATCGACGGCTCCATCACGGTGCCGGTCGACATCTCCAACAACGCCTTCGGTGCACCGGACGGCCCGCACGACGCCCCCGAGTTCCAGGAGACCATCAGCACCCGGGACGTCACCGACCCGATCAAGGAGGAGTTCGAGGCCTCGCTTCCCGAGGACGACCCGTTCCAGGGCAACCGGATCAACGCCGACCTGGTGGTGCCGGTCCAGATCACCAACAACGCCGGAGCGCTGCTCGGTGACGCCGAGGTCGAGGGCGGCGACTCGTCGCAGTCCTACGACGGCTCGAACGACATCGAGACCGATGGCAGCGGTGAGGTGCTCGGCGGCAACGTCATCGACCTCGACTGGGCTCTCCCGGTGCAGATCGCCAACAACGCGGGCGCCCTGTTCGGCAACGCCAAGACCACCGACAACAACGCCGAGCAGGACACCAAGCAGGGTGGCGGCGTCACCACCGACGGTTCCGACGGTGTGCTCTCCGGCAACGTGCTCGCCGGCCACGGGGCCACCCCGCTGCAGGGCAACAACAACGCGGCAGCGGTCGGCGGCACCGCCGAGTCGGAGGACAACTCCTCCAGTTCCACCACCGAGACCGGTGGCGCCATCATCACCGACGGCACCGACGGTGTGCTCTCCGGCAATGCAGGGGCAGGCCCACTCGCCGCCGCGGGGGGCTTCAACAACAACGCCGCCTCCTGGGTCGGCAAGGCCGACAGCCACGGAGCGGACAATACGGTCGACGCCACCGCGGGCGGCAGCAAGACCGGCATCAACGACATTCCGAGCTACGTGCAGACCAAGGGTGACGGCGGTGTGGGCTCGGGCAACATCGCCCAGCCGCAGGGCGCTGGCAACGGCACCGCCCACGGCAACGCGGGTACCTGGATCGGCACCGCCACCACCGGTGGTGGCGTCTCGGACAACGATGGCGCGAACACCCACGAGACCAACACCAAGTCGGGTGGCTTCTCCAGCACCTCGGGCACGGACAGCGTGGGCTCGGGCAACATGGCCGACGCCCCGGTAGCCCTGCCGGTCGAGGCGTTCTGCGTCGCGGGCAGCTGGATCGGGATCGCCGAGGCGAACTGCGAGAGCAGCACCACCGCGGACGCGGGCTGGGGCACTTTCACCGACGGCTCGGGCTCGGTGGTCGGCGGTAACTCGGCGCACGTCCCGATCGCGGGCACCGCCGAAGCCTTCGGTATCGGCGGCACCTGGATCGGCACCGCGGACGCCGCGGCGACCGAGGACAAGACGGTCAACGCGGGTGGCTACAACGGCACCCGCGGCGACGACTCCACCATCGGCGGCAACTTGGTGCAGGCACCGGTCGCCGCGCCGGTCGAGACGTTCGGCATCGGCGGCGCCTGGGGCGGCAGCGGCTCCGGCACCGCGTCGGAGACCAAGACGGTCAGCGCGGGTGGCGACAACAGCACCATCGATGACAACGGCAACGGCAGTTCGAACATCATCGCGACCCCGATCGCCGCACCCGTTCAGGCGTTCGGCATCGGCGGTGCCTGGATCGGCGAGGGCCACGGTGAGGCAACCGCGGACACCGAGACCAACGCGGGTGGTTACTCCAAGGCCTCCGGCCCCGGTGGTGTGCTGTCCGGCAACATCGTGCAGGGCGCGGCGTCCAGCCCCGTCCAGGCCTTCGGAATCGGCGGCGTGTGGGGTGGCACCGCCAGCGGCGCCGCCGAGAACACCAGCTCGAGCACCGCGGGTGACTTCACCCAGACCGACGGCACGGACGGCACCGGCTCCGGAAACATCGTCGCCGCTGCCTACTCGGTGCCCGCGCAGGCGCACAGCCTGGGCGCTTCCTGGATCGGTAACGCCGACGGGGTCGCGGTCAACACCACCGACTCCGCGGCTGGTGGCGACTCCACAACCGACGGCACTGGTAGCTCGCTCGGCGGCAACGTGGTGCAGGCTCCCATCGGTGGTGCCGCCACCCTGTTCGGCTCGGCTGCCAGCTGGGTCGGCTCCGCAACCGGCTTCGGCACCAACGATGTGATCTCCCAGGCAGGGGGTGACGTCAACACCGCGGGCGACGAGGGTTCGATCTCCGGCAACGTGCTGTCCGCTCAAGCTCTGCCGATCGCGCAGGCTTTCGGCAACGCGGGCTCGCTGACGGCGATCGCGGCCGCCAATGGCACGAACACCACCGATGCCACATCGGGTGGGGACATCACCACCTCCGGTGAGGCAGGCTCGCTGTCCGGCAACATCTTCGACGTGCCTGCCGCCGCGGTCGCGCAGATCTTCGGCAACGCGCTGACCATCGGTGGCATCGCCGAGGCGGTGGGCATCAATGACACGACCGGCACGGTCGGCGGTCTCGCCGTCTCCTCCGGAGACAACGACAGCGGATCGGGCTACGTCACCCAGATCCCGCTGGGTTCCGTGGTGCAGATCTTCGGATTCGAGGGCCCGATCCTGGGTGAGGCGGTCGCGGTGGCGGCCAATGTCACCAGCGTGACCGTGGCCAACGACCTCGCGCAGATCGACATCCCGATCGACGGTTCGGAGATGGCGATCGACGGGCTGCCCAGCTTCCCGAGTGCGGACTCGTTCGCCGCACCGCGGGAACTGGACATGGTTCAGGCTCCGGCAGAGCGTTCCGGTACCCAGCAGCTGAGCCCGGCGCTGCAGCCGAAGCCGTTCGCCGCTCCGGCCGCTCCGGCTGGTATGCCCGCCATGCCTGGCCTGGGCGAACTGCCCCAGGGTCTGGACAGCCTGCCCCAGGGTGGCTTCGCGATGCCGATGCCTGCCCCGGCCGCTCCCGCGGCTCCGGCCATGCCCGAGGGTGGCCTCGCCATGCCGATGCCTGCCCCGGCCGCTCCCGCGGCTGCCGACAACCTGTCTCCCCAGGTGCAGCCCGGCCAGGTCAACGCGGGCCAGACCGGGTTCCGCGGCATGTTCGCCAAGTTCGCCGGTCTGCTGACCGGCAAGCCCTACTCGATCCAGGGCTGATCTTCACACGGGGTGCGTAACGA
>JBOHER010000200.1:0-3371 GCA_050701115.1 Haloechinothrix sp.
GACCTGGTCGCTGGGCTGGTCGAGCAATCGATGGTGCAGGTCACCCAGCGCCATGGCAACGCGCGCTACCGACTGTTGGAGACGATCCGGGTGTATGCCCGGCAGCGACTGTCTGAGATGGACGATCCGGATCGGGTGCGTGGACACCATCTGGAGTTCTATGCCGCGTTGGCAGGGCGGGCGCAGGAGGGTCTGCATGGTGCACAGCCTGAGCGCTGGGTGGCGCGGCTTGCGGCCGACCTGGATGACCTGCGCGCCGCGATGGACTGGGCGGCGGAGACAGGAGACCTGCGGGGACTGGTGGGCATCACGGAGCCGATCGTCCGATTCTGGCTCGAGCGCGGCCTGTCCCGGGAGGTGCACAGGCGGCTGCACGACGCGGCAGGGGTCCCGGGTGCGCCTGAGGACCAGCGTGTGCGGGGGTTGAACACCGCGGCAGCCCTGGCACTCGGCGAGCCCGCCAGCTTCCATCAGTCAGCGAGGCAGGCGGTCACCGCTGCGCGCACCGCTGATGTCGGCGGTGCCCTCGCGGTCGCGTTGGCGCAGCGAGCCCTATCCGGGATTCTCTCCGGGCTGTCGACCAACGAGCAGGTCGACGCAGACGTCGACCAGTCGCTCCAACTCGCGGAACGGTGCGAGGATGCGTCGACCCACGCCCACGTCCTGCAGTTCGCGGGGGCAGCACTCCTTGAAAGCCGCTCGATCGACGCCGGGTACCACCTGTTCCAGCGGGACGTGGAGGTGTGCGAGGCCAACGACCTCACCTTCCATCTGCCGGCCGCCCACGGGGGCGCTCTGGCGTGGCTGGCGTGGTCCGGCCGGCTCGACGAGACACGCCGACATGCTCGACGCGCCGTCGAACTCAGCCGGCAGCTGGGACGCCCAGGGTGGGAGGCCGCCGGGCTCACCGGCCTGGCCGCAGCCGCCGTCCTGCAGGGCGATCACATCCGAGCACGGGACTGGCTGGCCCAGGCGCAGGCAGCGCTGGGACCACGAGCCCTCAAGGGAACCCACTACGGGATGTGGTCGCGTCACTGGCTGGCCCTGTCGGCCTACGCATCCGGCGACCTGGAGGCTGCTCGGGCCACGGCCGAGGAGATCGTGCGGATCGGCCGTGGCGGCGGCAGCCGCCTGGACGAGGCGATCGGCGAGTGGCTGCTAGGCATGGTTGCGCAAAGCCAGGGGCGCCCCGACGACGCGCGAGCACACCTGGAGGCGAGCCGCGCGCTGTCGAGCGACCCACGGCTCCCCCACACGCTGGGTCGATCGTTGCTCGGCCTCGCGGAGCTGGCGAGGGAGGACGAGGACGTCGCAGAGGCCTGGGAGCTGGCCCATGACAGCCTGGAGGTCCTGCACGATTACGGCGAGCGGGTCGGGGCCGCTGCGGCGCTGGAGGCGATCGCCGACGTGGCCCAAGCCTTCGGCGAGCCCGAGCGGGCGCTGCGCCTGCTCGCAGCGTCACAACGGTTCCACACCGATACGGGCATCGCCCGCTTCCCCGTCCAGGCCGACCGCTTCGAACGTGCCTGCAACACCGCATCGGGCGAACTGGACTCCGCCGACGCAACCGAATGTTGGGACGCTGGCAGCCAGGTGTCGCTGGCCGACGCGGTCGCCTACGCCCGCCGCGGGCGTGGCGAGCGTCAACGCCCCCATATGGGCTGGGCGTCACTGACTCCCGTCGAACTCGACGTCGTGCGGCTGGTCGCCCGAGGCCACACCAACGCCGCGATCGGTCAGCGCCTGTTCATGAGCGTCAACACGGTCAAGAAGCACCTGTCCCACGTCTACACCAAGGTGGAGGTGGACGGACGCGCCGATCTCGCCGCAGAGGTCGCCCGCCGCGACCTGTAGTACACGCTGACCGCCGAAACGTACCCGGTCGGGTGACGTTCCCCGACGTCTTCTGCGCCACCGTTGCAGGCGTGACCACGCCATACACAGGGAGGCAGCAATGAGCAACCCACGCACCCACTACGTGACCACCACCGACGGCGTCACGATCGGTGGGACCGTGCACGGCGAGGGACCGCCGCTCGTGTTCCTGCAAGGGGCTGTTGGCGATGGCGACCTCGACTGGCAGGGAGTGGTGGGACACCTGACCGACCGGTACACCTGCCATCTTCCGAGCGTCCGCGGCCGTGGCCTCAGCGGTGACCACCCCGACCTCCGCAGCGGTCGGCTCGTCGAGGATTTCGCCACGTACGTCGACAGCGTCGGGGAGTCCGCCGGACTGGTGGGCTGGTCTGGCGGCGCCTACTTCGCGCTCGGCGTAGCAGCGACGCGACCCGACGCCGTGGCCGCGGTGGCCCCATTCGAGCCGGGGATCCTGACCCTGATGGACGAGGCGGAGCAAGCGTCCGTCGGTGCCATTCTCACCCGCACAGCCGAGCTGGCCGGCGAAGGCAACCTGGCGGCTGCGGTTCGCACCTTCCTAACCTTCCCCTTCAACCACCAAGAGATCGCCGTGGCGGACGACGCGGGCTACATCGAGGCCGCCGCCCGCTACGTCCCGAATCTGCTCAACCAGCTGCAGCAGGCGATGGTTGCGGATGCAGCCGCGCCCGTTGAGGATCCGGCGGTGCTCGGCACCATCTCTGCTCCGATGCTGGTGCTACAGGGATCTGACACCAAGCCCTTCTTCACCACCAGCGCGCAGCACGTGGTCGACCACGTCCCCAACGCACAGGTCCGAGAGATCCCCGGCGCCGGGCACGCGGCACCCCTGACCCATCCCGAGGCGCTCGCCGAGGCACTCACCGAGTTCTTCTCGCCAGCCCAGAAGCCGGCCTGACCCTGCTCGACTGCGCGGCCCTTCACGACCATGCGCCGCCCAACGGCAGATCGGGCGAGCGATGCCGTCGGGCACCGGTGCACCGAGGCCTTGAAAGCGGGACGAGGCGCGCGACGAACGCGTCGAGTCGGACTGCGGGGCCCGTTGGCCACTTCCAAGGGCGATCGTCTCAGCTGCTGGCGACGACTTCGTACACCTCCAACGAGACCAGCTCTACCGGTGGGTTTTCGGGCATGAGGCTCCTGGAGTTCGCGGCGACCGCCCGTGCCGCCTCCTCGCTCTCGAAGAGAAGCATGCTGCGGCCGCTGCTGCCATCTGCGGAACGGGTGAACGCACCGCTGACAAAGCCGGGAGCCTGCCCGACGTTGGCCACGATGCCTTGGGCCATCTTGACGGCTTCCTCGCCGCGGCTGGTGTCGATCTTGCTGGTTCCGACAACTGCATGCATCTGACCCGGATATTGCAGCCCGATAGGCGGTTCTTGCTGGATTGACGCGACAAGTGCCCCGCTGCCTGGGACGATGGCGATTGCGACATCAACCGTTGTCCAGGAAGAGGAGCACCTGACGGGTGAACG
>JBOHER010000201.1:0-10400 GCA_050701115.1 Haloechinothrix sp.
CTAGGACTTCTTCTCCCACGCCTGCCTGTGCAGCCTGCGCAGCGCGCGCACCGCCTGCACGGCACGCTCCCGGTCGACAGCTTGTACCGCCATCACCGCGTGGTACTCGTCATCGGGCAGCTCCAACCTCGCCCAGGACGCACCGTCCGGGAAACTGACCGACAGCACCTCATCCCAGCTGAACCGGCGCTTGGTGAGCACATTGCGCACCTCGATGCCCGCCCGGTCGGCGCGCACTCTCGGCGTCGCCCACAGCAACGTACCGGCGGCAAGCAGTAACCCGATGCCGACCATCGCCACCTGATCGGAGGGCTGGAAGATCACCCCGGTGTCGGACGAGCGCAGCAGCACCGCGACCGTGGTGAACGCAGCGACCAAACTTATCGCGCAGCTACCCGCCATCCAGATCACCCGGCGTGGCCGGAACTGCACGCTGTCCGGACCAACTCGTTCGTCAATCACGACCGTCACACAAATCCTCGTTCAGTTCAGGGCTGCCGGAGTCCGCGCAGCACATGCGCGGCATCCAGCGCGGCAACGGTCGCGTCGAATCCCTTGTCCTCGGCCGACTCGGCGAGTCCTGCCCGGTCGAGCGCCTGCTGCTCGGTGTCGCAGGTGAGCACACCGTTGCCCACCGGTGTTTCCTCGTCAAGGGCCACCCTGGTCAGACCGGCCGTGACGGCGTCACAGACGTACTCGAAGTGCGGCGTGCCGCCCCGGATCACCACACCGAGCGCGACGACCGCGTCGTGGTCCTTGGCCAGTGCCTGCGCGACAACCGGGAGTTCGACGGCCCCCGCGACCCGGACCACCGTCGGCTCCTCAGTCAGCTTGGCTTCCTTCGCTGCCGCCAGCGCACGCTCGAGCAGGCTGTCGGTGATCGTCCGGTGCCATCGGGTAGCCACGATTCCCAAGCGCAGGTTCTCGCACTCGGTCAAGTCGAGTTCGAGATCTGGTCGTCCCTGTCCGCTCATGCCGGGACCCCGCCCTCCTTCGCGCCACCGGCGGTAGCGGGTTCGGCGCCGTCAAGGCTCGCGTCGCCGAGTACGGCCCCGACCTCGTCGAAGTGTTCCAGCTGGGACAGGTCGTGCCCCATCCGGTCCCGCTTTGTCTTGAGGTAGCGCAGGTTCTCCGGGTTCGGTGAGATGGGCAACGCTACCCGGCCGGTGACCCGCAGCCCGTAACCCTCCAGCCCGACCCGCTTGGCCGGGTTGTTGGTGAGCAGTCGCATCGACCTGATACCCACATCGCCGAGGATCTGCGCGCCCGTGCCGTAATCCCGCGCGTCGGCGGGCACGCCCAGCGCCAGATTGGCGTCCACGGTGTCCGCGCCCGCGTCCTGCAGCTGGTAGGCCTGCAGCTTGTGCAACAGACCGATCCCGCGACCCTCGTGCCCGCGAATGTAGAGCACCACGCCCCGGCCCTCATCCGCGACCGACTGCAACGCCGCGTCCAGTTGCGGCCCGCAGTCACACCGCAGCGAGCCGAACACATCGCCGGTGAGGCATTCGGAGTGCACCCGCACCAGCACGTCCTCGCCGTCACCGATCTCGCCGTAGACGAACGCGATGTGCTCGATGCCGTCAAGCAGACTGTCGTAGCCGATCGCGCGGAACGTGCCGTGCCGCAACGGAATCCTTGCCTCGGCCACGCGCTCGACCTGCTTCTCGGTGCGCCTGCGGTAGGCGATCAGGTCGGCGATAGTGATCAAGACCAGATCATGTTCATCGGCGAAGACCCGCAGCTCGTCGTACCGAGCCATGTCGCCTTCGTCCTTCTGTGACACGATCTCGCACAGCGCCCCTGAGGGCGCGAGCCCGGCCAGCCGGGCGAGGTCGACCGACGCCTCCGTGTGGCCCGGCCTGCGCAGCACGCCGCCTTCCTTGGCGCGCAACGGAACCACGTGTCCAGGCCGGTTGAAGTCATCGGCGGTCGCGCTGCGGTCGGCGAGCAGTTTGATGGTGCGCGCGCGGTCCGCGGCGGAGATACCGGTGCTGACGCCGGCCTTCGCGTCGACGGTGACCGTGTAGGCAGTGCCGCGAGCGTCCTGGTTGGCGTAGAACATCGGCGGCAGGTTGAGCCGATCGGCATCGTGCTCGGTGACCGCGACGCAGACGTAGCCGGAGGTGTAGCGCACCATGAACGCGACAAGTTCGGGGGTGGCCATCTCCGCGGCGAAGATCATATCGCCTTCGTTCTCGCGGTCCTCGTCGTCGACCACTATCACCGGCTTACCCGCTGCGATATCGGCTATCGCGCGCTCGATGTCGGCGTAACTCATGCTCGGTTCTCCTCGCTTCCGCCGCCATTCTCCCCCGCCGGGTCAGCGGCCGAAGCCTGGGGCAGGTGGGCCGACGCCAGCTTCTCCACGTACTTGGCCAGCACGTCCACTTCGATGTTCACCAAATCGCCCGGCGTTTTCGTGCCCAGGTTGGTCATCTCCAGCGTGGTCGGGATCAGCGCGACAGCGAACTCGTCGTCGGTCAGCGCCGCGACGGTCAGCGATACGCCGTCCACCGCGATCGAACCCTTTTCCACCACGTAGCGGGACAGTCCCCTCGGCAGCGCGAACCGGGTCAGGCCGTAGGGATCTCGCGACAGGTAGGTTCCTGTCCCGTCCACGTGCCCCTGCATGATGTGCCCGCCGAGCCGGTCGCCGACCGCGGTGGCCCGCTCGAGGTTCACCCGGTCCCCGATATGGACCTTGGCGAGGCTGGAGCGCTGCAGAGTCTCGTGCACGACGTCGACGGTGAAAGTCGATCCCGCCACGTCGACGACCGTCAGGCACACGCCGTTCACCGCGATCGAGTCGCCGTGTTTGGTGTCCGTGGTCACCAAAGGGCCGGACACGCTCAGGCGGGCGGCATTCGGCACCTGTTCGATGCCGATGACCTCGCCGATCTCCTCGACAATCCCGGTGAACACTGCCTGCCTCCTGTGTCTAGCCTCGCGACGACGACGGTACGGCGCTGATCCGCACATCGCCCCCTGACATAGTGACCTCTTCGATCGACCAACGGTGTATCCCGGTGATTGTCGACACTCCGGCGTCCCCCAGCGCGAGGGGTCCCGCACCGAGCAACGCGGGAGCAAGGTAGGCCACGATCCGGTCGATCCGGCCCGCCCGCACGAAAGCGCCTGCCAGCCGTGGGCCGCCCTCGAGGAGGACATCCACCACGCCGCGTTCGGCAAGCACCGCGAGCACCTCATCCGGATCGTGGCTACGCACCCGAAGGGTCTCCGCGTCGTCGTCGAACACCCGCGCGCCCGCCGATATTTCGCGCGTGCCGATCACCACCCGCAGCGGCCGCCGGTTGAGCAGGACCCCGTCCGGAGTACGCGCGGTGAGCTGCGGATCATCGGCGAGCACGGTCCCGGTACCGGCCATGATCGCGTCGACCCTTCCGCGCAGGTCGTGCACCTGCGCCCGCGACTCCTGCGACGAGATCCACCTGCTCGTACCATCGGCCGCCGCGACCCTGCCGTCGAGCGTCGCGGCATACTTCCAGGTCACATGGGGGCGCCCGGTCCGGGCGAAGTGCAGCCAGGCCCGCAGCGGGCCCCGTTCGACCTCGCTGCTACCCGGGCCGTGCTCGGCCGCGATGCCACCGCGCGCGAGCACGGCGGCACCGCCCGCGGCGACCGGGTTCGGATCGGCGACGGCGTATCGCACGCGCGCGACTCCGGACTTGATCAGCGCGCTCGTGCAGGGTGGCGTCCGGCCCTGATGCGCACATGGTTCCAGGGTCACCACCGCGGTGCCGCCGCGAGCCTTCTCCCCCGCCTCGCGCAACGCCATGACCTCGGCATGTGGACCCCCTGGCTGCTGGGTGGCACCCTGGCCGACGATTTCGCCATCGGCGTCGAGGATGACCGCGCCGACCGGCGGATTGGGACTGGTGGTCCCCCGAACGGACTCGCTGAGTCCGATCGCCATCGCCATCGCCGCCTCAAGGGTCATCAGTGTGTGCGGTGCCGTGCGGCCTGTTCCCGCAGCGCGGCGACCGCGCGACCAGGATCGCCCGCGCCGTATACCGCCGATCCCGCGACGAAGCAGTCGACGCCTGCCTCGGCTGCCTGCTCGATCGTGTCGGCGTTGATTCCGCCGTCGATCTCCACCAGCAACGTGAGGTGCCCGGTGTCGACCAGCCTGCGCGCGGTACGTACCTTGTCGAGCACCTCGGGAATGAACGATTGACCGCCGAAGCCCGGTTCGACGGACATGACCAGCAAGGTGTCGTAGTGCTTGAGGATCTCGACGTAATCCTCCAGCGGAGTGCGCGGCTTGATCGACAGACCCGCCTTCGATCCGGCTGCCCGGAGGTTCTTGGCCAGCATGACCGGGTCGTGCGCGGCCTCGGCATGCACGGTCACGTTGTACGCGCCCGCCTCGGCGTATTCCGGCGCCCATCGGTCCGGGTCCTCGATCATCAGGTGGCAGTCCAGTGGCACCCTGTTGTCGCCGGTAGCGCTGAGCAACGACCGGACCACCGGAAGGCCCAACGTCAGGTTGGGAACGAAGTGCCCGTCCATCACGTCGACGTGTATCCAATCGGCGCGCGTGTCGCCCTGGCCTGCGACCGCTTGGATCTCCTCGCCGAGGCGGGCGAAGTCGGCGGACAGGATGCTGGGGGCGATCAGGGGGCGGTTTGTCACGCTACGCAGTCTAGCTAGCGTTCGGCTAAGGCTTCCGGAGCAGTGCGCAGAACATGGCGTCGGTGCCGTGCCGGTGCGGCCAGAGTTGGACATACGGCCCGTTGCCCAGGTGCGGAACTCCTGGGAAGTAGTTGCGGGCGTCGAGCTTGTCCGCCCCGGTCCGGCGAGCAACTTCCCCGACGATGCCTTCGGTCTCCGCGAGGTGGGGCGAGCACACCACGTAGCCCACGACCCCGCCGGAACGGGCCAGCCCGACGGCCGAGGTCAGCAGTTCAGCCTGCAGCTTGGTGAGGTCCGCCACGTCGGAGGGCTTGCGCCGCCAGCGAGCTTCCGGGCGGCGTCGCAACGCACCGAGACCGGTGCACGGGGCGTCCACCAGAACTCGGTCGAAGCCCGGCTCCACGCCTGGTGCGCGGCCGTCGGCGACGTGCACGGTGACCGGGAGGCCGGTGACCGCGCCTTCCACCAGGCGGGCCCGATGTGGAGCCTGCTCGACCGCGTCCACCGTCGCGCCGGACAGCGCGGCAAGGGCCCCGAGCAGGCTGGCCTTACCGCCCGGTCCGGCGCACAGGTCGAGCCACCGAGTATCCGATCCCCGTACCGGAACCTCGGTCAGCGCACGGGCGCACAGCTGGCTGCCCTCGTCCTGAACGGCGGCCATCCGATCCCGCACCGGTTCGGAGTCCGCGGGGTCACCCGAGCCTGCGGGCAGCCGCACACCGTAGGGCGAGTACGGCGCGACGTGTCCACCGGTGATGGCGGCGAGCTCATCGGCGCTGATCTCGCCGGGGCGTGCGACCAGGTGAACCTCGGGCCGGGCATCGTCGGCCAGCAGTGCGGCTTCCAGTTCGGCTCCCTTGTCGCCGAGCGCTTCGGCGAACGATCGGGCGATCCATCGAGGATGCGCGGTTCGCAGCGCGAGATGCCCGATCGGGTCGTCCTCCCGTGCCGGAGCGAGCTGCGCCACCCAGGCCTCCTCGTCCTGCTCGGACACGCGACGCAGCACGGCGTTGACGAATCCGCTGACGTGCGAGCCCGCGGTCGATCGCGCGAGGTCGACGGTCGAGGTCACCGCGGCGTGCTCCGGAATCCGGGTGCGCAACAGTTGGTAGGCGCCGAGGCGAAGCGCATCAAGCACCAACCCGTCCACCGTGGACAAGCCGCGATCGACGCAGGCTCCGATGATCTCGTCCAGCAGCCCGGTCGCGCGCGCTGTCCCGTAGGTCAGCTCGGTGGCCAATGCGGCGTCCCGTCCGGTGATGCGGCGTTCGCGGAGCATGTCGGGCAGCACCAGGTTGGCGTAGGCGTCCCGCTCCCGCACGGCACGCAGCACGTCGAATGCCGCTTGGCGTGCTGGATCGATCACCGGCGGCTTGCGCGGCCCTTCCTTGCGCGGATTCGGCCGGGCCCGGCCAGGGTGGGAAGGCCTGCGTCGGTCCTGCGTCATACCAGCCGTTCTCCCTGCTCGATCCTGGTTCCACGCGCCCAGTGGGTCGCGGCCATGCGTTTCTTCCCTTGCGCCTGCACTTCGCCGAGCCCGACCGGTGTGCTCGCCGTGCCGACCAGCACGTGCTTGCGCTCGACCCTGAGCTCGCCGGGTGCGAGCTGATCTCCACCGGTTGGGTTCATCGGGCTCACCGGTCCCAGCTTGAGTCGTTCACCGCGGAATTCGGCCCAGGCACCCGGGTCGGGTGTCACCGCGCGGATGTGCCGGTCCACCGCGCTCGCGGGAGCGGCGAAAGCGACTTTGGCGTCCGCGACGGTCACCTTGGGCGCGTAGCTGTGACCGTCACCGCCCTGCGGAATCGCCGTGAGAGTGCCGTCCTCGATGCCGTCCATGGTCGATCGGAGCAGGGTGGCGCCGGAGTCCGCGAGGCGCGCGAGCAGGGCACCCGCGGTGTCGTCCGCCCGCACCGGCTCGGTGACCACGCCGTACACCGGGCCCGCGTCGAGCTCATGCACGATCTGGAAGGTCGAGGCGCCGGTGATCTCATCACCGGCCCGGATCGCGGCCTGCACCGGAGCCGCACCCCGCCAGGCCGGCAGCAGGGAGAAGTGCAGGTTCACCCAGCCGTGCGCGGGAATGTCCAGGGCAGCCTGCGGCAACAAGGCGCCGTAGGCAACAACCGCGCAGGCATCAGGTGCCAGCTCGCCGAGCCGGGCAATGAAGTCCGGGTCGTTCGCGTTCCGCGGGGTGAGCACCTCGATATCGTGCTCATCGGCGAGCGCGCCGATGAGGGAGCGGACGAGGTGGCGGCCTCGCCCGGCAGGCGCGTCCGGGCGGGTCAGCACGGCAACGACGTCGTGCCGCGGCGACTCCAGCAGCGCGCACAATGAGGGAACCGCAACCTCGGGGGTTCCTGCGAAGACCAAGCGCATAGTGCAGGCGAGTCTACGGGTGCCCTCCGGCCGCGTAGCTCGTGCGTGAATGTTGCACGTTAGATCAGATCG
The DNA here is from genome assembly GCA_050701115.1 of Haloechinothrix sp. Lineage (GTDB taxonomy): Bacteria > Actinomycetota > Actinomycetes > Mycobacteriales > Pseudonocardiaceae > JBOHER01. Next base: position 7,108 of record JBOHER010000201.1, read on the forward strand.
AGCGGGTCCAGCTGCATACGAACCTGGTCGGGGTCCTTACGAGCGCTTCGGCGAGCCTGGGCGGCGGCAATAGTCGCGGCCAGCGCGCGGCCGTCGGTCCGGGGTACCCGAATCAGCGCACGTTCCAGCTCGTCGTCGCCTGGCCGGGCGGAGTCCACCGGCACCGGTCCGAGCACCTCAGCCGACTCGGGCAGCGCGAGCTCGAGCAAGAGCGCGGCCAGGGCGTCCGGCCTGGCCTGCACGCCTGCCATCCGCACCGCGGGCGGGAAGCCCAGCTCGGCGCGGTCGGCGAGTTCCCGCTCGGCATGCCAGGCGGGATCCCAGCGCACCAAAGCCTGGACCGGCGCGAGGCCGCCGTCCGCACCGACCACCACCCTGCCGCCCTGGGACGCAGGCCGGACCAACGCGCTAGCGGCCATCCACCTGCGCAGCGTCTCCTCTGCCGCTCGCAGGTCCTGACGCCCGAGCAGCGCCCATCCATCCAGCAGCAATGCCGCGCCGTAACCGCCGTCGGCCACCGGCTCGGCGCCTGGGGTAGCGACGACGAGCGCGGCGCGGCCATCCACCTTGGCCAGCACCTCCTTTCCGCCCGACGTGCGCACGGGGTGCCCGGCGAAGGCTCTCCCCAGCTCCTCCGCCGTCCGCCGGGCGCCGATGACGACCGCCCGCAGCCGCACCGAGCCACAGGTGCCGCAGCGGAAATTGGACTCCGGCACCCCGCACCACCGGCAGTACGGCGGCCGCGGGGCGTCCTGGGGACCACCCGGCAGGGCCATCGGCCCAGCACATCGTCGGCATCGCGCCGGGCGACGGCACTGTCCGCAGGCGAGCGCGGGCACGTATCCGCGACGCGGCACCTGCACGAGGACCGGAGCGCCTGATGACAACGACTTGCGGGCCACTTCGAACGCCACCGCGGGCAGGCGGGCCGCGTGCGCCGCTGGATCGCGGGCCAGTTCGAAGTCCTCGCCGAGGCCGGTGATCCGTGGCGCCCGAACACGCACCTCGGCCCGCGCGCCCGCGACCGGATGGGCCCAACCGGATTCGATCAACAACTGCGCCTCGGCTGTGCGCGCGAAACCACCAACGACCAACGAGGCCGCGCCTGCGTGCGCCCTGAGCATCAACACATCGCGGACGTGCGGGTACGGAGCGCGCGGTTCGGCGTGCAGATCATCGCCGTCGTCCCAGACGACGAACAGTCCCGCATCGGCCACCGGCGCGAACATCGCAGCCCTGGTACCGATCACCACCCGTGCGGTGCCCCTGCTCGCCGCCAGCCAGCGCCGGTAGCGTTCCGCGGGTCCGAGGTCAGCGGCCAGTGCGACCACGGCATCGGCGCCGATCAGCTCATGGCAGGCCGATACCAACCGGGCCAGGTCGCGGTAATCGGGCACCACCAGCACGGCCCCTCGGCCGTTCGCCGCCACGGTGGCAGCCGCCTCGGCCAGCCGTCGGGGCCAATCCTCGCCGGGTAGGGCCTGCCAGACGGCGTGGGCGCGTTTCCCTTGGCCAAGCGCCGACAGGAAAGCACTTCCACGGCCATACGCATGCCACCCGTCGTAGCCGCGTGCCGGCGGCGGATCCGGCGCCGGGCGCGGCGCTTCCGCTTCCACCCGCGCATGCCGTGGCGGAATGGCCAATCGCAGGACGTCGATCATGGAGCCGCCGTAGCGGTCGGCCACCGCGCGTGCCAGCGCGGCCAGTTCAGCCGAGAGCACCGGCTCGCTGGAGGTCACCCGCTCCAGGTAGGAGAGGCGACCGGTGTGCTCGGTGGTGTCGCCACGTTCGAGCAGGTAGCCGTCGACGAGTTGTCCAGCGAATCGCACCCGCACCCGGCAACCGGGCACCGCGGCGGTGTCCAACTGTTCCGGCACCTGGTAGTCGAAGGTGCGATCGAGATGGGCCAGCGGCACGTCCACGTAGACCCGCGCGATCGGATCCTTCTCGGCGGCGCGCCGCTCCCCCTTGCGCGTCGCTCCCGCCCGTGCCATGGCCGAATTCTCTACCAGAGCACCGGCGGGCCGTCCGTTTGGTAGTACAAAGCTGCCGGGATTCGCCGAGTTGGTAGTACTTGCAGCCCCACCATCCGCCCCGCCATCAAGCCAGCCTGCGCGTCAGCAGCCTGAATGCGGGCTGCTCTACCAGCCTGGTCAGCAGCCAGCCGAGCAGGATCGCGCTGATGAAGAAGGCGGGCAGCCACAGCCACCAACCGTAACCGTGATCCTCCATCGCACGCGCGATGAGCGCGCCGATGGTGAAGTGCATCAAGTAGACCCCGTAGGAAATGCTGCCCAGCCACCGGATGGGCCGCTGGGCGATCCGCAATACCGGCTGGGTCCAATCCGGGCCGTAGGCAGCCACGCAGATCAGCGCCAACGCGAGCCCGTAGGCGGGCACCGAGTCCCCGGGCGGCGGGTGCACATCGTGCGCGATCAGGACCACCACCAGCATCAGGTAGAGCTGCGCGAACCCCATCCGGCCCTGGGTCCACCGGTAGATGGCCACCCCGGCGATGAACAGGTGCACGCGATTCACCCCGGCCCCGTCCATCGCCATGATCAACCATCGGGACGGCGCATCGTCCGGCCCCATCAGCGCGATGCGCACCACCAGCGGAGCGACCAGCAGCAGCCACATGGTCACGCTCGCCGCCCTACCCCGCACCCGGAGGGCAACGAACAGGAAGATCCCGGTGAACGCGGCGACCTGCACCGGGACCGTCCAGTGTGGCCAGTCCACATACTGGACGGACGGGATCAGCACATGCATCAGTGCCAGGTTGCCCACCAGATCCCGGTAGCTCAACTGCGGGAAGTCGGCAGGGCTGAACAGCCGGGTGCACGCGAAGATCAACAGCACGGCCACGAAGAAGGCCGGCAGCAGGCGCGCCATCCGCCGCAGCCACCAGCCAACGGCGGTGTGTTTGCCCAGCGTCATCGCCGCGAAGTACCCGGACAGGGTCAGCAGCAGTGACGCCCCGAACGGAAAGTCCATCCGCCACGGCGGGCCGTCGATTCCCGGTCGCTCGTCCGGCATCAACAGGGTGGCGTGGAACAGCAGGACGGCGACAATGCCGACCACCCGCAGAACGTCCCAGCTCAGCAGCCGCGAACCCCGAGGCTGCACGCCCTCGGCCGAGGGCACGACTCTGGTGACGGCATCTCGCGTGTCGACCATAACGGTCGCCGACCATAGCAACGGCGCTACCGGGTAACGAACTTCTCCGGCATGCCGTAAATACCAGGCAAAGTGGCCTCGCTCACCCGGGACCCCGCGCGGGGTCCCGGGTG